>NZ_JBSKHQ010000002.1:0-441435 GCF_057128665.1 Zestomonas ipomoeae | reverse complement strand
CGAGCACCTGCAGGTCGTGCTCGGTGCCTTCGATGCGCAGGCTGAAGTGGGTTTCATTGGCCGGGTTGAACATGGCGATATCCTTGCGAAAGCGGTCATCCATTGGCCCGCCGCAACCAGCGTTGCAGGCGGGTCGGCGGGGTGGCCTGTAAGGTGTTCAGCAGCTCGGCGCAGTCGATGCGACGTTGCGCCTCGTCGAACGCCAGCGCGGTGCGCAGCGCCGGCCAGCAATGCGCCGGCAGGCGTTCCGGGCACTGCAGTTCCTTGTCCAGCTCCATGGCCTTGGCCTGCTTGGCGCTGAGGCGGCGGAACGGGTGGCGGCCGCTGCACAGCTCGTAGAGCACGCAACCGATGGCGTAGACATCGGCGGCGGCGGACAGTGGCGCGCCGTCGAGCAGCTCCAGTGCCGCGTAGCGTGGCGTCCAGGCCGCGAAACGGTTGCGGGCGATGCGCGGCAGGCCGGGCAGAACACCCTCCACGGGTTGCCCGAGACCATAATCGAACAGGCGCAGGCCGTCGTCGGCGAGCATCACATTGCTTGGCTTCAGATCGCCATGCAGCACGCCGAGGCTGTGGGAATAGGTGAGCGCTTCGAGCAGCGGGATGGCGATCTCGCGCAGCTCTTCCCAGGGCAAGCCCTCCGGACGCTCGCTGAGCAACTGGTCGAGGGTCGGGCCCTTGAGCAGTTCCAGGGTGATGAAGGCGCGCTGGCTGGCCAGGTCGACGTCGAAACCGAACAGCCGCACCACGTGCCGGTGACTGAGCCGCGCGGTGAGGGCGAACTCGCTGTAGAGCAGGGCGTTGGCGTCGGGGTATTCGGCGAAGTCGTCGCTGAGGGTCTTCAGTGCGACGTAAGGGTCGGGGTCGCCGAACTGCTCGCGCAGCAGGTCGCGGGCACGGTACACCGCGCCCATACCGCCGACGCCGAGCAGGCGTTCGATCTTGTAGCGGCCGCCGAGCACTTCCGGCAGTTCGCCGATGCGCAGGGGCTTGGCCGTTTCCGTTGGCTGGGCAGCGGTCGCGGCCAGGGCGAAATAGGTCAGGTCGGAGGCTTCGTCGGCGGCCAGCAGTTCTTCGCTCATCGGGACTCCTTTAGCGGCGGATCACCACCGCGCTGAGGTTGTCGCGCGCGGGACCGTCCAGGGCCTGCTGGAACAGGCGGGTGAGCGCCAGTTGCGGCGACGGCAGGTTCAGCGCGGCACCCAGGGCATCGGGGGTGAGGCTCTGGTAGAGGCCGTCGCTGCACAGCAGGAAGGTATCGCCGGGCAGGCTGTTCAGTTCGAGGATGTCCAGGCTCAGCTCCTCGCTGGCGCCGATGGCGCGGGTCAGCGCATGGGCGGCGGGGTGACGGGCGGCTTCCTGCGGGCTGAGCTGCTGCTCGTCGATCAGTTGTTGGACCAGCGAGTGGTCGCGCGATAGCTGGTAGAGCCGGCCGCCGCGCCACAGGTAGCAGCGGCTGTCGCCGGCCCAGACGCAGGCCAGGCGATCGCCCGCTGCGAGCAGGGCGACCACCGTGCTGCCGATTACCGGGTCGGGACGCTCGGCGGTCACCGTCAGTTCCTGGCCGAGGCGCCGGTTGAGGTTGTGCAGGCACTGGCGAACGAATGCCAGGCGCTGCTGCAGGTCGCCTGCGGCCGGCAGGTCGGCGAGATTTTCGACGATCAACCGGCTGGCCAGGGCACCGTTGTGATGGCCGCCCATGCCATCGGCGACCACCCAGAGACCCTGCGCCGGCAGGTCGAGAAAGGCGTCCTCGTTGCGCGCCCGCACCTTGCCGGTGTCGGTGCGCGCAGCGCTGCGCCAGGGGCTGGCAACGACCTCCATCAGAGGGTCGCCGGCAGCTTGAAGTCGCGCAGCAGGGCCAGGTCGAACGGGTTCGGCGAGCGCTGGCTGTGCAACAGGTAGTTGGCGCGCAGGCCGCCGAGGTCGGCCTTGACCATCAGCACGTCGCGACCGCTGTGGTACTCCATCTGCATCAGGTCGAGCAGGCGGAACAACGACCACGGGCCGGTGTTCTTCTCGATGCCCACCTTGCGCCCGCCCAGCTCTTCCACCACCAGGCTGGTGCGACCTTCGTCGGCATCGGCCGGCCAGACGAACGCGGTCTGCACGATCGGGCCGTGGCGGTATTCCAGGTGCTGGTTGCCGAAGCGGAAGTCGGCGCGGCCCAGGCTGGAGTCCAGCGAGTAGGGTTCGAGCTTGAAGCGGATCATCGGCTCGGCCGGGTTCTCGGCGAAGAAGCTGCGGCGGATGGTCTGCGCGTGGCTCATCTGCGCGAGGAACTCGCGGGACAGCGGCAGGCCACGGCCATCGACCCGACGCAGCTGGTATTCGCCGGCGCTGCCGCTGACGAAGGGCTTGAGGTAGCGATCGAAGAAGCTGTCGGCGACGCCCTGGGCCTTGAAGAACTCGCGGAAGTCGGCGATTGCCACATCGCTCTCGCTGTGGGCGCTGAACGGATAGCGCTGGCGCAGCGAGCTCTTGTAGACCGCATACAGCTCGTTGCGATAGCGCTGGTTCAGGTAGTGGTAGGCATCGTTGAGCACCAGCATCCAGCTGTCTTCGGCGAGCAGGCCGAGCCAGTTGCCGACCGGCTGTGGCAGCCGTGCGGCGCTGTTGCGAACCTGGTTGATGGCGTCGCGCTGGCCGGCCATGCGTGCCTTGGCCAGCTCGAACGCGGCCTGCTCCGGCGCGCTGGCGTGGGCCAGGCCGGCCAGTTGCAGCTGCAGAGCGTCGAGGGCTTGCAGGGTGGCACCCAGTTCGCCGGTGGCGCCGCCGTTCTCGTCGAGCAGGCGGTGCAGCGGTTCGAAGCGGCGTTCCAGGGTCTTGCGTGCGGTATCCGGCAGGTTCTTGGCCAGCGCGGCCTGGGTCTGCTCGGCGGCGGCGCTGGCCAGCTTGGCTACGCGACCGACCTTGCCCTTGGCGCCTTCCAGGGCTTCGGCGGCGTCGCCGGCGCCTTCAGCGGCCTCGGCCAGGCCGGCGAACTTGGTGTTGTCGCGGATTTCCACCAGCAGTTGCAGCAGCGGCGAGTTGGCGGCGGTCAGGCCGGCCAGTTGCATGGCGCCCTGGTTGGCGCTGCCGATCGGCTCCAGGCTCAGCTGCGCGAGGGCTTCGCCCCAGTAGTTGGCGTAGTCGCGGAAATACAGCTGCTCCATTTCCACCAGCAGGCGGCTGAGGTCGGCGGCGCTGAGGTTGTCGCCTTCGCCGAGCACCCAGTTGTCACGCAGGATCTCGCGTACCAGGTCGGTGCCCTGGGCCTGGTAGTACTTCTGGTAGCCCTTCTGGGTATAGAAGCCGGGAATGGCGTAGTCGGAACCGACGAACAGCGCGCCCTGCGGGCCGAGACGCTGGCTCAGGCGGTAGTCCGGCAGGCTGCGGGCCTGTTCGCGCAGCATGCGGTAGACCACGTTGGCCAGCGATTCGCTGCGCAGCACCTGGCGGGCCTGGGCGATCAGTTGGTCGTTCAGCGCGTAGGGGGCGAAGGATTCGTCGAGCAGGCGCGCAAAGTGGGTGTTCAGGCCTTGCTGGGCGACGGCATTGCCGGCGTAGCGCAGCGACCAGTCGGCGGCCAGCCAGTCCTTGAGGAAGGGCACGTCGCGGCGTTGCTCGAGGTTGAGCATCAGGTAGGCGCGCAGGCTGTTGAGCAGGCGCTCGCGGTCGTTCAGGTTGGCGCGGATCTGCGCTTCCAGCTGACTGGCAACGCGCGGCAGCAGCAGGTTTTCCAGCTCATGGCGATAGGCCTGGTGCACGGTCGGATCGACCTCCTCGCCCTGGTACAGGCCGCCGCGATGGGTGTAGGAAACGTCCTCCACCGGCGGGAATACCTGGGTCGCGGCGTAGCTGTTGTCCAGCGCGGCGAGGGTGCGCAGGGCGTCGTCCTGGGCGGCGATGGACTTGTGCTCGCGCTCCAGCTTGCGGGCGATGTCGCGCAGCTCTTCGAGGCGATCATGGTTGGCCGAGAAACCGTTGGCCCAGATCACGCCGAACAGCGCCAGGCAGGCGAAGGCGCCGGCGTACAGGGCGCGCTGGCCCCAATCGATGCGCCGCACTTCCTTCTGGTCGAGCCCGGCGAGGTCCGCCTCGGGGAAGATCACCCGGCTCAGCAGGTGGTTGATGAAGCGTGCGCGACCACTGCGGAACATCGGCAGGGCGCTGCGCGACAGGCCGAGGTTGCGGCCCAGGCCGGCGGTGTCCGGGTCGAGCTGTTCGGTCAGGTGCGGTGCGCTGGTCAGGTAGAAGCCGCGCAACTGGCTGGCGCGCTGGTAGCGGTTGCCGGAGAAGGCCAGTTCGGTGAACAGGCACAGGCGCTCGCCGATCAGGCCGAGCTGGTGCGGGAAGTCGAGGATGCGGCCGCGGCGCTGGGTGTCGCGCTCCTGGTGCATGCGCAGGATCACCTGGCTGTTCAGGCGGCGCAGCAGTTCCTCGAATTCCTGACGGATGACGTTGATGTCGGTGCCGTTCTGCTCCTTGCGGAAGCTGGCGCCGAGTACCTGGTCGCTTTCCTCGCGGGACAGCTGGTCGAAGAACTCTTCGAAACCGAGCACCTTGTCGGCCTTGCTCAGTACCAGGTAGACCGGCACGTCGGCGCCCAGGCGCTGGTGGATCTCGTGCAGGCGCTGGCGGGTCTGGCGGGCCAGGTTTTCCAGCTCGGCCTCGCTGCCCTCGGTCAGTTGCTCCACCGGGATGTTCACCAGCACGCCGTTGAGCGGGCGGGCACGGCGCTTGCGCAGCAGGCCGAGCAGGGTCTGCCAGGCATTGGCGTCGACCTGCGGGTCCGGCTGGGTCAGGTAACGGCCGGCGGTGTCGATCAGCACGGCGTGGTCGGCGAAGTACCAGTCGGCATAGCGGGTGCCGGAGACGTCCTTGGTCAGGCGCTGGTTGTCGCCGCGGTTGAGCGGGAAGTCCAGGCCGGAGAAGTCCAGCAGGCTGGTCTTGCCGCTGCCCTGCGGGCCGAGCAGCAGGTACCAGGGCAAATCGTTGCGCCAGCGCTCGCTGCGGCCACGATAGAGGTCGGAGCGGCGCAGGGTGCGCAGGGCTTCCTTGAAGCGATTGCGCAGTTCGAGCTGCTCCTCGCTGATCAGGCCTTCGCGGCGCAGGCGTTCCTGGGCCACTTCATCCTTCTCTTCGGCCTTCTTGCGGGCGGTGGCCTTCCAACTGGCGAAGACCATCGCCAGGCCCCAGAGCAGGAACAGCAGGCTGATGCTGAGCAGGCGGCTGGTGGCCGACTCCCAGAACTTGTAGTCGTTGACCGCCAGCAGCGGGCCGGCGAACCAGATCACCAGGGCCAGCACCAGTACCAGGCACAGGCTCCAGACCCAGGTCTTGCGGAAAAAGGCGCCGAGTTTGGCGAAGAAACCTTTCATCTCTTGTCTTCCCTGCTTACGGCTGAGGATCGAGCGCGTTCGAATCGAGCGCCTGATACGGTTGCAGAACGGTCTCGCGCTGTTCGTCGAGCACCCAGGCGAAGCCGGCGTACATCATCGCCAGGCACATCAGGGTGAACAGCGCCACCAGCCACCACGGCACGATGCGCACCAGGCGCCGGCGGGTGTCCTTCAGGCCCTGCCAGTGCGGCGAGATCTCCCGCGGCACGTCGCCACGCAACTGGCGGATCTGCCGGTACAGGCTGTCGCGCACCGCTTCCAGCTCGAGCATGCCGCGCGGCAGCACGCGGTACTTGCCCTCGAAGCCCAGCGACAGGCACAGGTACATCAGCTCCAGCATTGGCAGGTGCTTGACCGGGTTGCGCGACAGCCGCTCGAGCAGCTGGAAGAACTTCTCACCGCCGAAGGTCTCGTTATGGAAGGAGGACAGCAGGCTCATCTGCGACCACTCGCTCTCGTTGCCCCAGGGCGTGGTCACCACCGCCTCGTCGACCACGGTGCAGAGCACGTAGCGTGCGGCCATCACCTGGCTGCTCTCGGCGCCGTCGTGCAGGGCGCGGTGCTCGAACAGCTTGATGGCGCTGGACAGGCGCTGGTTCAGCGCATGCAGGTCTTCGGCCTCGAAACTGTGCTTGAGCCGCACCACTTCCGAGAGCAGCGAAGAAGCCGCGGCCACCAGCGGGTTGAGGCTGATGTTGAAGGTTTCCGCCGGGCGCAGCCGGGCGGCGTAGATCATGCGCTCTTCCAGTTGCTCGAACTTCGGCGCGGCGGCGAAATCGGTCAGCGGACTGTGTGCCGGCGCTTCGCCATGGCGGTTGAGGATGACGGTCTTGTCATCCTGGCCGTATTCCATTTCCTTGGTGCTCATAGTCAGTTCCTGATCGCCCAGAATTTCAGCTCAAGCCCGGAGAACTCCCCGGACACGTGGAAGGCGAAGCCGCCGGAGCCTTCCAGCTGCGCCAGTTCCTCGGAGGTGAGCTCCAAGGCGAAATAGGTCTTGCCGGAGTGGAACGGGATCTGCCGCGGCGCCACCGGCAGCGGTTTGACCTTGATCCCCGGCAGGTGCAGGTTGACCAGTTGGCGGATGCGCTCCACCGGGCCGATCTTGAGGTGTGCCGGCAGGCGCGTGCGCAGCTCTTCCGAGTCGCACTGGGCGCTGGCGGCGAGCACGAAGGAGGCCGAGCCGAGCAGCTTGTGGTCGTGCAGCGGCGACACCTGGATACCGTATTGGCGCTGCTGCAGCAGCAACTCGATGGCGTGCTGCTCGAGCACCATCGACAGCACCTGGCGGATCGCGTCCATCAGCTTGCGGAAGCTCAGGCCCTGGTCGCTGTGCAGGTAGCGGCTGTCCAGGCGCGGGCGTTTGGTTTCGCTGGCGAAGGTCGCCAGTTCGCCGAGCAGGCCGAGCAGTTCGCGGTAGATCTGTTCCGGATGCACCTGCTCCAGGCCGAGGTTGTGGCGCAGCATCGGTTCGTAGCGGTTGATCAGCTGCAGCATCATGAAGTCGCCGACTTCGGCGCCGCCGACCTTGCCGGTGGCGCGGATGCGCTCGGCGAGGATGTCGCCCCGGTGGGCGAGCATGCTGATCACTTCCTTCAGGCAGGACAGCAGGTAGCCGCTGGCGTGGAAGTGCACGAAGGTGGGGATGAATTCCGGGTCGAGGCTGATCACGCCGTCGGGCGTGGTATCCAGCACGTCGCAGAGCTTCAGCTTCACGTAGGCCTGGTCGCTCTGCTGCTCGCCGAGCAGCAGGCGGAAATCCGGGCGGCCGGTGCTGACCTGGCTGGCGCTGCTGTCGCCGGCGTTGGAGTCGGCGACTTCCTCGTCGAAGGCGACGTAGCGCGACAGCACGTCCTTCTGCTCCAGGCGGCGGCTCTCGATGTGGTTGCCGGTGACCAGCGGCAGGGCCAGGTAGACCGGCACGTTGCTGGTGTTCGGCGGCACGTCGAGGGCCAGCGGCTCGCGCTCGGCACCGATGTCGAACAGGGTGCCGTCGGGCAGGATGCCGGCGGCCTGGCTGACCACCAGCTTGCCCATGTTGAGGAACTGCCGGTCGATCTCCAGGCCGAAGAAGCCCCAGGCGTAGCTGTCCAGCTTCTGCGTGCGGGTCTTGAGCTGGTAGTCGTAGTAACGGTCGTTCTGCTGGAAGTGCTGCGGACGCAGCAGCATGCCTTCCTGCCAGACCACTTTATGCATGGTCATGCTTATTCCCCATCCTTGGCGGTAGCCGCCAGATCGCGAATGCCGCGCTCGTCGAGGCTCAGCTCGATGCGCGTGCGTTCCTCTTCTTCCAGCGGAATGACGAAGCGCCAGTTGGCCTCCGGCAGGTCGCGGTAGGCGGCGAGCACACCGACGTAGCGGCTGCCTCCCTGTACCGAGAGTTTCAGTTCGCGGCGTTCGCCAGGGCGCAGTTCGAGTTCTTCCTGGGCCACCAGGTCCGGGGACAGGGCTTCTTTCGGGCGCTGGTAGAGGCTGAAGAAGTCGGCGCTGGTGAAGGCCACCGGGTGCTTGAGTTCGACCAGGCGCACCACGATCGGCGACGGCCGACCGTTGAGATCGGGGTTGAGCCTGTCGCTGCCGGCCAGGGCCAGGTCGAGCTTGGTCATGTGCGAGTAGGGCGAGAGCGCCGAGCAGCCGCCGAGCACGGACAGCGTGGCGAGCAGGGCCAGGGTGAGAAGGCGAGGCATGGCGATCATCCTTGCAGGTCGGTGTTGAGGGTGGCGATCAGGCGCACCTGTTCTTCGTAGGCATGGGCGAAATCGCGGGCAAACAGCCGCTCGCCCCAGTCGTCGTCGCGCTGCATGGCATCGTGCAGGCGCCGATAGGCGCGCCAGCGGCTGCCAGCGGTGGAAATCAGCGGCTTGTTCTCGCGCTCGAAGCGCAGCGCCAGTTGTTGCGGCGAGAGCTGTTCGAGCACGCTCTTGACCGCCGCGCGGCTGGCGGCGAGCAGGGCCACCTGGTGCGCCTGCAGGTCGCGGTAGGCGCGGCTCATGGCCTGTTCGGCGGGCAGCTGGCCGGGTTTGCCGCCGCGCAGCAGGATGCCCAGGGCCTCGCCGGCGTCGGTGCTGTGCTTGAGCGGGTTGTTGCCGGCGCTCTGCACGGTGGTCAGCGCCAGGCGCATCTCGTTCTTCAGCTCGCTGCGGGTGCGCAGGGTCTGCTGCAGGCTGCCGACACTCTGCTTGAGCAGCTTGGCGGCGTTCAGCGCCAGGGCTTCGCGGGCGTCGTCGTCGAGGTCGTCGAGCTTGACTCCGAGGGCGTCGCCGAATTTTTCCCAGAAGGTCGGGGGCAGGCGCTTGGGCGCCGGCTCGGGCTTGGCCGCGGGTGGCGGGGTGGGTTGCACCAGTTCCGGCACCAGCAGGTTTTCCTCGTCGATCTGCGCGTAGTCGCGCTGTTGCGACGGTGTGTGGCGCGGGGTGATCAACGCGGTAAGGTCGTCCGCCTGGGCGTAGATGCGCTCCTGCTGGTCGAGTGCGGTGAGCGGGTCGAGGTCGAGGAAGGCGTCGTCCGGGATGATGCTGCCGGCGGCCTGCGGACGGCCGATATCGCCTTCGAACATGGCCGGGTCCTGGATCAGCCGGGCGCGGATCTCGAAGTCGCCCAGGCAATACACGCTGCCATGCTCGATGCGCTGCGGGCGGCCCTTGGTCAGGGCGGCGCCGCTGTCCTTGAGCTGGATACCGTTGCTGCTGGTGTCGGTCAGGTAGAAGGCGCCGTCGCGATAGCTGACCTGGGCGTGGCGGCTGGATAGCACGCGCTTGCGGTCGGGAATCACCCAGTCGCAGTCCTCGGCACGGCCAATCACACCGCCGGCCTGCTTGAAGCTCTTGGTGGTCAACAGCCCCGGCACGAATTGCTGTGCGCTGACCACATCGAAGACCAGTTCCATTGAAGTTTGCTCCTTGCGGTTACTTGCCGCGGTTGACCGTTTCGGGCTCGCCGAGGGGACGGTATTCGTCGTCGCTGAATTTGTAGTTGCCGGTGCAGCCGGCCAGGGCCAGGACGAGGGCCAGCAGGGCGGTGGTGGGCCAATGGCGCTTTAGCATTCGGTGGGCCTCTTGTCGGTGGATAGGGTGTCGGGGGTGGCATCGAGCAGCGGCTCGCTGGCGGCGCGCTCGGTGGTGTGGATGTTGAGTCGGCGCATGCGATAGAGCAGGGTGCGGCGCGGCAGCCCCAGCTCGTTGGCGGCGTTGGTCTGGTTGCCGCGGTTCTTGCGCAGGCAGTCCAGCAGCAGGTTGCGCTCGAGCCGGTCCATGCGTTCGCGCAGGGTCAGCGGGCCGTCGCCCGAGAGCAGGTCGTGGCGCAGGCTGAAGTGTTCGGGCAGCAGCTCGCCGCCTTCGCAGAGCAGCACGGCGCGCTCCACCAGACCCTTGAGCTCGCGCACGTTGCCGGGGAAGGCGTAGCCGGCGAGGCAGTCGAGGGCCGCGTCGGACCAGCGGCACAGGTCGCGCTGCAGGAAGCTGCTGGCCTTCTCGGCGAAATGCCGGGCGAGGGTCAGGATGTCCTCGCCGCGCTCGCGCAGCGGCGGCAGCTCGATGGGGAAGTGCGACAGCCGGTAGTACAGGTCCTCGCGGAAACGGCCGTCTTCCACCAGGGCGCGCAGGTCGCGATGGGTGGCGGCGAGGATGCGCACGTCGACCTTGTGGGTCTCCGTGCTGCCCAGCGGGCGTACTTCGCCTTCCTGCAGCACGCGCAGCAGCTTGGCCTGCAGCGACAGCGGCATGTCGCCGATCTCGTCGAGGAACAGCGTGCCGCCATCGGCCGCGCCGAACAGACCGGCACGGTCGCGCTCGGCACCGGTGAAGGCGCCCTTGCGGTAGCCGAACAGCTCGCTTTCCAGCAGGTTTTCCGGCAGCGAGGCGCAGTTCTGCACGACGAAAGCCTGGCTGCGGCGCAGGCCGCAATCGTGGATGGCACGGGCCACCAGCTCCTTGCCGGTGCCGGTTTCGCCGGTGAGCAGCACGTTCACCGGGCTGTGCAGGACCTTGCCGATCAGTTGGTAGACCGAGCGCATGCGCGGGCTGTCGCCGATCAGGCCGTAGCCGCTGCTGGCCGGTGCGCTGGCGGCCAGGACGGTTTCGCTCGGCGCGTAGGTCGAGCGCAGGCTGCGCAAGCGCTGCAGCTGGGCGACGACGAAGGCACCGAGGTGGCCGAGGGAGGCGGCGAAACCCTCCAGTTCGCGCGGCACACTGCTGGCGATCAGCAGCAGGCCGTTGACGTGGCCTTCGGCATCCAGCAGCGGCAGGCACAGCAGGCTGCGCCAGGCATGGGCACTGGGCAGGAAGGCGGTTTCGTGCAGGCTGAGGTCGAGTTCGGCGAGGCTCAGCACGCGGTTCTGGCACAGGCAGTACTGCAGCAGTTGCTCGCCGTCATAGTCGCTCGGCAGGCTGGCGGCTTCGCGCGGCTGCAGCAGGCCATCCAGCCACTCGGCGCAGAGCGTCAGGCGGGTGTGGGTCTCGTCCAGCAGATACAACTGGCTGAGTTCGCAGGTGGACAGCTGCGCGGCGGCCTCCACCAGGCCGCCGAGCAGGCCGGCGCCATCGGCGGCGCGGGCCAGGCTGGCGTAGCGTGCCAGCAGGGCCTCGGCGTAGCGCAGCGGCTGCGGGACCTGGGCGAACATCGGCGGCACCTTAGGCAAACTCACAGACCACCGACCCTTCGCCGTCAAGGGTGGCGTGCACGCGTTGCAGGGATTCGCCGGCCGCCATGGCATCCAGCAGGCGGTCGACCACCAGCGGCTGCAGGTGCTGGTCGATCAGGTGATCGATCAGCCGCGCGCCGCTGTCGCTGTGGGTGCAGCGCTCGGCAAGGTTGTCCACCAGCGCGTCGCAGTGGCTGAAGGCGAGCTGGCGGCGGGCCAGGCGCTCGCCGAAGCGGGCCAGCTTGAGGCCGACCAGCTCGCGCAGCACCTCGCCGTCCACCGGGTAGTAGGGCACCACGCGCATGCGGCCGAGCAGGGCGGGCTTGAAGTGCTGCGACAGCGCCGGGCGAATGGCCAGTTCCAGGTCTTCCGCCGCCGGGCGCTGGCCGCCCTGGCAGAGGTTGGCGATGCGCTCGCTGGCGAGGTTGCTGGTCATCAGGATCAGCGTGTTGCGGAAGTTGATCTCGCGCCCTTCGCCGTCGTTGGCCACGCCCTTGTCGAAGATCTGGTAGAAGACGTTCATCACGTCCGGGTCGGCCTTCTCCACCTCGTCGAGCAGCACCACCGAGTAGGGCTTCTGCCGCACCGCCTCGGTGAGCATGCCGCCCTCGCCGTAGCCGACGTAGCCGGGCGGGGCGCCGATCAGGCGGGAGACGGTGTGCTTCTCCTGGAACTCGGACATGTTGATGGTGGTGAGGAAGCGCTCGCCGCCGTACAGCAGGTCGGCCAGGGCCAGGGCGGTCTCGGTCTTGCCGACGCCGCTGGGGCCGACCAGCAGGAACACGCCGACCGGCGCGTCGGGCTTGTTCAGGCCGGCGGCGGTGGCGCGCATGGCCTTGTCCAGCGCGGCGATGGCCTGCTCCTGGCCGCGCACGCGCTGGCGCAGGTCGGCGGCGAAGGTGGTCACCTTGCTGTTGTGCTCGCGGGCCAGCTGCGACAGTGGCACGCCGGTCCAGTGACTGATCACCTCGGCGACCAGGCGCGGGCAGACCTCATGGCTGACCAGGCGCTCGTCGGCCTGGGCGCCGGCCAGCTCGGCCTGGGTGTTGCGCAGCTCGGCTTCCAGTTGCTCCAGGGTCGGCTGATCCTCGCCTGCTTCGGCCTCCGTTGTAGCCGGCGCCTGGCGCGCGCTGGCGCATTGCTTGCGCAGGTCGAGCAGGCGCTCGGCCAGGGAGCGCTGGATGCTCCAGCGGGTTTCCAGCTGTTCCAGTTCGGCGCGGGCCTCGCCCAGGCGGGTTTCCAGCTGGGCCAGGGCCTCGGTGTCGATCTTCAGGCCGGCGTCCAGGTCGCGGCGCACCGCTTCGCGCTGGCGCTCGCCTTCGGCGATCTCGCCGCGCAGGCGCTCCAGGGCTTCCGGCGCGGCGGCCAGGCTGATGCGCACGCGGGCGCAGGCGGTGTCGAGCACATCCACTGCTTTATCGGGCAACTGGCGGCCGGCCAGGTAGCGCGCCGACAGCTCGGCGGCGGCGACCACCGCGTCGTCGCGCAGGTAGATGCCGTGGCTCTTTTCGTAGACCGGGGCCAGGCCGCGCAGGATGGTCACCGCCTCGCCGACGGTGGGTTCGTGCAGTTGCACCGGCTGGAAGCGCCGGGCCAGGGCCGGGTCTTTCTCGAAGTACTTCTTGTACTCGCTCCAGGTGGTGGCGGCGATGGTGCGCAGCTCGCCGCGCGCCAGGGCCGGCTTGAGCAGGTTGGCGGCGTCGCCGCTGCCGGCCTGGCCGCCAGCACCGATCAGGGTGTGGGCTTCGTCGATGAACAGGATGATCGGCTTGGGCGAGCCCTTGACCTCGTCGATCACGCCTTGCAGGCGACGCTCGAACTCGCCCTTGACGCTGGCGCCGGCCTGCAGCAGGCCGAGGTCCAGGCACAGCAGCTCGACGCCCTTGAGCACGTCCGGCACTTCGCCGGTGGCGATGCGCAGGGCCAGGCCTTCGACGATGGCGGTCTTGCCGACCCCGGCCTCGCCGACCACGATCGGATTGTTCTTCCGCCGACGGGCGAGGATGTCGATCATCTGGCGGATCGCCGCGTCGCGGCACAACACCGGATCGAGCTTGCCGTCGCGGGCCTGTTGGGTGAAGTTGTGGGTGAAGCGCTTGAGGTTCGATTCGCCGCTCGCCGCGGCTTTGCCGGCGGCTTCCTGCGGCTGCTGGGCCACGGCGAAGTCGCGCAGGCGCTCGGCGTTGAGCTTGGCCAGCAACGGCTGGTAGTGGCTGCCGGCGTAGCGCAGCGGGTTGCGCAGCAGGGCGAGGATCAGCGCGGCCTGGTCGACCTGGCTCTGGCCGAGCTCCAGGTTGGCCACCAGCAGGGCGTCCTGCAGCCATTGCACCAGTTCGGTGGAGAACACCGGGTTGCGCGATTCGCTGTGCTCGCCGCGCGGTTGCAGGGCGCGAGCCAGCTCGCCGGGTTCCACCTCGGCGTCCTGCAGGGCGCGGCCGAGCAGCCCCTCCGGGCGCTCCAGCAGGCCGAGCAGCAGGTCTTCCACCAGGATCTTGCTGCCGCCACGGATCACGCAGCGCTCGGCGGCGGTTTCCAGGTCGCGGCGGGTGGCGGCGTCCAGGGCCTGTACCAGTTGTTGTAAATCGACGTTGATCATTTCATCGGTCCTTAATGGGCGCTTGATCCATGGTTGATGAGCCGGGTCTGCTCGGTGGGCGCGCTTCTGGCGCTGCCCAGGGTTACCAGGCCGTCGGCGTTCTCGCGGCCGAGCCAGCTGGTCCAACCGAGGCGGCAGGGGTTTTCTTCGCCGATGCGCAGGTCGCGGATTTCGTCCTGCCGCAGTTCCAGGCGGATGTCATAGTCCAGCGGATCGCGCAGGGTGAAGCGCACCAGCGCGCAGAGCGGCTGGTAACCCGTGCCGATCGGCAGGAATTCATGAAAACGGTCCCAGCTGAGCTGGCGGATATGGATGCGGAACTTGCCGCCGCGGTCGCGCACCCGCTCGCCGAGCACCAGGCTTTCGCCCAGCTGGCTGTTGCCCAGGCCCAGGCGGTTGCGCTGTTCGGCGAGGATTTCCACCTGGCGCTCCAGGCACTGTTCGATGAACAGCTCGGCGTGCTTGAAGTAGTAGCGCAGCACCGACTCGATCAGCGCCGCCGAGTGGGCGCGCAGGCTGAGCAGGCCGAGGTACGGCAGCAGGCGCTTCCAGTTCAGCTCCTCGGCCTGGCGAATGGTCTCGCCGCCGAGGCCGATCAGGGCGAACAGCTGGGCGGAGAAGGGGTCCAGCGCGCCGCTGCGAAAACGCGTGCGATAGCGGTATTTCTGCCAGATCGGCAGCAACAGGCGCTGCAGGCGGTTGTTGAACAGATCGAGGAAGTCGCGGGTCGGGTTGCCTTCGACACTGTCGCCCAGCGCCTGGTCGGCATAGAAGGCCGGCAACGGCGAGCCGGCGCCGAACAGGCTCACCAGGTTGATGCGCAGGCGCGCGCGCAGTTCGCCGTGCTCTTCGAAGAACTGCACGCGATCGATATCGCTGCCGGGGAAGCCCAGGCTCGGGTTGGCCTGGAATTCCAGGCGCTGGTACAGCGCCTCCTCATCCAGTTCGGGATGGGCGGCCTGCAAGCGGTCCAGCACCAGCAGCACACCCTGGAACAGGCTGTACTCGCGGATGCCCCGGCTGAGCCGGGTCAGAGCAGGGGCTGTTGCCCCATGCGCGGCGTCCATTGGTACACCTCTCCCTGTGTGCTCCTGACCACCAGCTCGTGATACGAGTTGAGGCTGGCGTAGAGCGCGAAAAATTCATTGAGTACCGAGGCGAAGAGGAACAGGTCGCCCTCGCCCAGGTAACCCTCGGGGTCCATCAGCATCTCGGTGCGCACGCCGCGCACCGGCAGCCCGCGGTGCAGGCGGTCGACGTGCTGGTGGCCGATTTTCTTCAACCCGCCGAGCAGGCGTTTGCTGACCTTCTCCGCGTGCTGGTCGTAGTAGCGCGGCAGGTCGTAGGTCTCGAGGATCACCTTGAGCGCCTCGACGTTGGCCAGCGACAGGTAGTTCAGCGACATGTTGCTGATCAGCTTCCAGAGGAAGTCGCGGTGCAGCGGTGGCGCATAGCTCGGCGTCACCGCGCTGATGTTGCGGAAGCTGAGGAATTCCGGGGTGTCCTCGCTGGGCATGCAGATATCGCCCAGGTGCAGCTGGCGCGGCAGGTTCTGGTTGGTGCAGGTCAGCTCGATGGACAGGGTCTCGTGCTGCTCCAGGTTGCGCAGGCCGAAGCTCAGGTAGGTCTCCAGGCCGTCGCCGAGCAGCGAGGGTTGCTGGCGCACGCTGTAGTGCGGGCGGGCCAGCGGCACGTCGAAGCTGGGGTCGTGCTCGAACGACTCGAACGGCACGTATTCCTCGTAGCCCTTGCCGCCTGGCTTCCAGCCGATCACCCGGTCCACCGAGAACACCCCGCAGTGCTGCGAGTCGAACTCGGCCGGCAGCAGCAGGTACTGGTCCTGCTTGCCGTCCAGGCGGATCGGCGTGGCGTCGTGGGCGAACAGGTTGACCACCGGCGTGCAGTACAGGCGCACGTTGTCCAGGGTCGGGCGGATGCGTTGTACGCCGGCCTTGTGGATATCGAAGCGCAGCTCCAGGCCGCGGGCCTGCTTGAGCAGGTCTTCCGGCAGGCGATTGAGCGCGTCGAGGCCCTTGAGGTCGACGAACAGGAATTTCTCCTGGAAGGCGAAGTATTCCTGCAGGTAGCGATAGCCGCGGAAGGTGTTCAGCGGATAAGGGATCAGCGCCTCGTCCTCGGCGAAGCCCACCGGCTGGACTTGGCTGGCGGCCAGCGACAGCGGCGGGATCGGCTGGCCGTAGCTGTCGTGCAGCGGCTTGCCGCCGTCGTCCAGCAGCACCATCTGGATCCCGCCCAGGTGGCGCAGCAGGCCGAGGTAGAGCAACTGGCTGATATAGCGTTCGCCGGCCAGGTGCAGGCGCAGTTGCTTGAGCTTCAGCTCGCCGAGGTGGCCGTCGGCGGTCATGCCCAGGCGCAGGCTGAGCAGCGCGCCGTCGCCCTTCACCGAATAGTCCAGGCCGTTGAGCGCCAGCGGCAGCACCTCGGTGGCGAAGGCCGTGCGGAAGCGGCAGGTCATGCCCTGGATCGGCTTGGACTCCACCGGTGTGTGGCGCGGTACCGGCAAGGCCGGACCGGGACGCTTGAGCGGGTCGAACTGCAGCATGCTGAACGCCGGCAGCGGGCGCATGTAGTTCGGCCACAACAGGTTCATCAGCGAGTGGGTCAGCTCCGGCAACTCGTCGTCGAGCTTTTGCCGCAGGCGTCCGGTGAGAAAGGCAAAGCCCTCCAGCAGGCGCTCGACATCCGGGTCGCGCCCGCTCTGGCCGAGGAACGGCGCCAGCGCCGGGCTGCGCTCGGCGAAGCGTTTGCCGAGCTGGCGCAGGGCGGTGAGTTCGCTCTGGTAGTAGTGATTGAAGGACATCAGCGGACCGTCCCTGTGGTGGGGGCGTCGAGCTGGACGGCAGGTTTGGCGGACATCGGGGATTTCCTTATTGGACCTTCACTTGTCCGCTGCCATCCAGGCGTGCGGAGAAACTCACTTGGCGTTTGAAACCGTCCACCTCCAGCAGCCCTTCGATGGCGAAGGACAGGGTCAGCGGATCGTGGTCGCGCGGCAACGACACCACGCGCACCTGGGACAAACGCGGCTCGTACGCTTCGATGAAGCGTTCGATGGCGGCACGCGCCTGCTGCAGCGAGTCGTGCAGCGACAGGCGCATGTCGTTCAAATCGGGCAACCCGTAGTCGGGCAGCGTTTGCACGCTGCCCGCACGGGTGCTGAGCATCTTGGCCAGATGGGCAGCCACCGAGGCCATCGCGGCGACTTCGCGACTCCAACCAGCACGCTGGTCGGCTTCGCCACCGAGACGTTCGAACAGGCTGCCGTAGGCCATGAGTGCTTACTCCTTGTCCAGCTTGCCGACCAAGGACAGGGTGAAATCGGCACCCATGTACTTGAAGTGCGGACGCACGTTGAGGCTGACGCGGTACCAGCCCGGCTCGCCTTCCACGTCGCTGACGATCACTTGCGCGGCGCGCAGCGGGCGACGGCTGCGGACTTCGGAGCTGGGGTTCTCCTGGTCGGCCACGTACTGGCGGATCCACTTGTTCAGTTCCAGCTCGAGGTCGGTACGCTCTTTCCAGGCGCCGATCTGCTCGCGCTGCAGGACCTTCAGGTAGTGGGCCAGGCGGTTGACGATGAACATGTACGGCAGCTGGGTGCCGAGCTTGTAGTTCAGCTCCGCGGTCTTGCCTTCTTCGCTGATGCCGAAGAACTTCGGCTTCTGGGTGGAGTTGGCGGAGAAGAACGCGGCATTGTCGCTGCCCTTGCGCATGGTCAGGGCGATGAAGCCCTCTTCGGCCAGTTCGTATTCACGACGGTCGGAGACCAGCACTTCGGTCGGGATCTTGGTCTCGATCTCGCCCATGCTTTCGAAGTGGTGCAGCGGCAGGTCTTCCACCGCGCCACCGCTCTGCGGGCCGATGATGTTCGGGCACCAGCGGAACTTGGCGAAGCTGTCGGTCAGACGGCTGGCGAAGGTGTAGGCGGTGTTGCCCCACAGGTAGTGCTCGTGGCTGTTGGCGACGTTCTCTTTGTAGACGAAGGTCTTCACCGGGTTGTCTTCCGGGTCGTACGGGTTGCGCAGCAGGAAGCGCGGTACGGTCAGGCCGACGTAGCGGGCATCTTCCTGCTCGCGGAAGCTCTGCCACTTGGCGAACTGCGGGCCTTCGAAGTGATCCTTCAGGTCCTTCAGGTCCGGCAGGCCGGTGAAGCTTTCCAGGCCGAAGAATTTCGGGCCGGCGGCGGCGATGAACGGCGCGTGGGACATGCAGGCCACGGAAGCGACGTACTGCAGGGTCTTGATGTCCGGCGCGCTCGGGTCGAAGAAGTAGTTGGCGATCAGGGCGCCGACCGGCTGGCCGCCGAACTGGCCGTACTCGGCGGTGTAGATGTGCTTGTACAGGCCGGACTGGACGATTTCCGGGCTGTCCTCGAAGTCGTCCAGCAGGTCCTGCTTGGAGGCGTTGAGGATTTCCAGCTTGATGTTTTCGCGGAAATTGGTGCGGTCCACCAGCAGCTTGAGGCCGCGCCAGGAGGATTCCAGGGCCTGGAAGTCCGGGTGGTGGAGGATTTCGTCCATCTGCCGGCTGAGCTTGGCGTCGATCTCCGCGATCATGCGGTCGACCATGGCCTTCTTCACCGGCTCGTTTTCGTTCTGCGGCTTGAGCAGTTCTTCGATGAAAGCGGAGACGCCGCGCTTGGCGATGTCGTAGGCCTCGTCGTCCGGAGTCAGCTTGGTTTCGGCGATGATGCGGTCGAGGATGCCGAGTTCGGCAACGCTCTGGCCGCTTTCTACTGCTGCGCTAGTAGTGCTCATAAAGATGCGTCCTTGTCAGAGGGGATCAGGAGTCCAGCTTGTCTTGCGCGGCCAGGCCGAGTTCGCCCAGCACGCGGTCGCGCGAGTCGTCGTCGGAGAGCACGCTTTCGATCGCCTTGCGGAAGGCCGGGGCGTTGCCCAGCGGGCCTTTCAGGGCGACCAGGGCGTCGCGCAGTTCCATCAGCTTCTTCAGTTCCGGAACCTGCTCGACCAGGTTGGCCGGGTTGAAGTCCTTCATCGAGTTGATGTTCAGCTGCACGGCCAGCTCGTCGTCGGTGGGCTCGTCCTGCAGGCGGTTAGGCACGCCGAAGGTCAGGCTCAGCTCCTGCTTGGCCAGCACTTCGTCGAAGCTGTTCTTGTCGATGCTGATCGGCTTGCGGTCTTCGATCTTGCGATCGTCGGCGCGCTGGGTGAAATCGCCGAGCACCATGAGTTTCAGGGGAAGTTCGATCTCTTCCTGGGCTCCGCCGGTGGCGGGCTTGAAGGTGACGTTGATGCGTTCCTTGGGGGCTACCGAGCCTTCTTTGGCCATGGTCGTTCTCCGTTGCGTTATGGCCCGGGGGCCTAGTCAAGTACCACTTCGAGGTCGAGGTGGCACAGCCTGCGATAGATCTCATCCTTGCGTTCGCGCACCGCGTGGTTCTGCGGCAGCAGCTCGCAGCAGCTGTGCAGGAGGCGCAGTACTTCCAGGGCGAGATCGGGTTCCCAGGCGCCGAGGCCGGAGGCTTCGAGCGTCTGGTCGAGTGTTTCCAATTGGTTCTTGGCCAGTTCGTACTTCTTCGCCTGGAAGCACAGGCGCGCCAGGGCGAGCTGCCAGAAGAAGCGTTCGCGGCCGCCGCGGGCGCCGGCCAGGCCCTGCTTGAGCTGTTGCACGGCGGGCTTGAGGCCATCCTTGCGCAGCTGCGGCAGCACCTGTTGCAGGGCCTCTTCCCAGGGCGGGGTGGCGCCTTGCTCGCTGGGTGCGCTGTCGCGTCCGGTATCCGGGGCTTGCAGGTGAGGCAGCACATGGGCACCGATCCAGGCGCGGGTGCCGGCGTCGGCGAACGGGCTGCCGTCGTGGAAGCGCAGTTCTTCCAGACCGGGCACGCGTTGCAGGAACAGCGCCAGCTGGATTTCCACTTCGCGCATGGCCTGCTCGGCGTTCAGCTCCTGCAGGCATTCCCAGACCAGGTGCTGGCCGTCCAGCCAGAAGGGTGCGCGGGCGATGCTGGCTTCCAGATCGGCCAGCAGGTCGGCGTACAGGCCCTGCTGGAAGCGTTCGCGGAAACTGGTCAGTTTGTCCGCCGGCAGGCCGCGCAGGGCGGTGATGTTTTCCGCGTTGCGTTCCGGCAGGCCGTCGATCGGCAGCCACAGCAGGGTGCGCGCCAGGCGCAGCGGCTTGAGGTCGGTGACTTTCTGCTTCAGCCACCAGGCGCACAGCGGGCGGGCAGCGTCCTGCTGGGCGCGCAGGGCCTTGTGGGCGTCCTTCTCGTTGTCGATCGGCGTGTTGGCGCCGAGCAGCTGGGTGGCGACCTGCTTGACCTGGGCGATGGCCGCGACCACTGCGCCGGACTCCGGCTGGCCCTTGTCGGCGCGGCTGACCATCTCGTCCAGGCGGCGGCACAGCGGCAGCAGCAGCGGGGCTTCCTCGCCGAGACGGGCGGACAGGCATTCTTCGAGGCCGCGCATGTGTTCGGCGAGCTTGCGGAACAGCGGCAGTTGCTCGGCCACCGGTACGTGTTCGGCGAGGGCCTGCTCCAGGCGCGGAATCAGCCAGGTGATGGCGGCGATGCGGGTGCGCGGCTTGCGTGGATGCAGCACGTCCCAGTGCTGCGCGCAGAGCTGGTGCAGCAGGCTGATGCCGGCCTGCAGGCCGGCGAAGGATTCACGCTGGTACAGGCCCCAGGTCAGCCAGGCGGCAGCGCGCAGATCCTTGGAGTGGCTGCGCAGCAGCGTTTCGCTGCCGTCACGCACCTTCTGCCAGTCGATGCCGCCGGTTTCGTGCAGGGAGCTGGCCTTGCTCAGCTCGTTTTCCAGCAGTTCGTATTCCGCTGAATAACGCACATCTTCGCCGGCGAAATTGCCTTCGTTAATAGGCAGTTGCGCAAGTTCGAGGTAGTGGGCGGTGAGCTTGTTTGAATAGGTCATTCCCTGACTCGGCAGATATATGCAAATTGGCAGAGCCTTCTTTGTAAGAAGGGTGGGTGAAGCCTGCGAAGTTGCTATGAGTGAGCAACTTCTTGCGCACTTGAGTTGTGCAATAAGTTGCGCATGTCCCTATGGGCTGGGCATGCTAGCGATGTGACGGCAGGGCGGCAACCCGTGAAAGTGTGAGGCAGGTAGCAATCGAAGCGTTTCGCCGACAATTAGTTGGGACGTTGGTTCTGCGCTTTTTTGCTATTCAGTTTGCAAGCTGGATGAGTGCCGAAAGTTGTAAGCAGGACTATTTGCGCGATGTAAGTAATTGCTTACTGGCAAATTGGTATTAGTTCACGAAAGTGTCGTGCGCTTTTCTGGTTTATGTGACGAGCGACAAGGTTCCAAGGCGATGGATATGCGAATCGCGCGAACCGCCGAGGCCGGGAACAATGGGTTGTCCGCCGGCTCGTTGACGTCATTATTACGCTTGTTGCGGAGCCGGTTTTCCGGCTCGCTGTTCAACCGTCGAGCGGCTCGCTCCACAGGCTGACTTCCAGGGTATGGCTGGCACCGGGTGCCAGATGCAGCGCATCGTCGAGCACGTTGGCGGTTTCGATGCAGAGCATGCGCTGCCAGGCATCGTCGGCGAACTGCGAGAGGCGCCGGGCCTTGTCGATCCACGGGTTCCAGACGACGGCCGAGCGCGAGCCGCTGGCCTGCAGGTGGATGCGCCGCTGCCACTGTTCGTCGCGAATGCTCAGGCGGGCCGGCACGTCGAGGTAGAGGCGGTCGGTCTCACCGGCGAAGCGTACTTCGCCGTGCTGGGGCAGCTCGCGCCAGTCCTGCAGGCTGTCCACGTAGCGGCAGCCGTCCAGGCCATCGATGGCGGCCTGGCGGATATCGCCGATGGCGAAGTAGGTGTGCAGCGCCTGGCTCAGCGCCACCGGCGTATCGCCCTGGTTGTGGCTGGTCAGGCCGAGGGTCAGGCGTTGTGCGTCGAGGCGAATGCGCAGGCTCGGCTGCACCGCATGGGGCCAGTCCGGCAGTCCGCCTTCCGGCAGCGGGAGAGTGAAGTCGAGGGTCACCGCGTCGCCGCTGTCATCGATACCGAGCAGTTGCCAGTCGAGATTGCGCACCTCGCCGTGGGCCGGCGCCGTACTCTGCGCCCGGCGCATGGCCTGCACCGCCGGCGGGTTGCGGGCGAGATCGCCGAACCATGGCCAGCACACCGGCACGCCGCCGCGCACGCCCTGGCCATGCAGGAAAGCCGCCTGCTCGCTGAGCCAGATCAAGGGCTGCTCACCATCGCGCTGGTAGCTTAGGACCTGGGCGCCTTGCTGGGCGACCAGCAATTCCGCACTGGCCGTGCGCACGCGCCAGCACACCAGTTCGCCGAGTTCCACGCGTTCCACTTGCGGTGTTTGGGTCTGTCCGGTCATGTCCGATTTCCACGCTGAGGGCATGTCCGCATTAGAAACCGGATGCCGGCAAAGGCCAACCTCGGCTTGCGGCTGACGCGAAACACTGAACGAATCGCTCACGCAGGCTAACCTGAGGCGGCCTGCTCGCAGAGGGAAGTTGCATGCGCAATACGCTGATCGTCCTGCCATTGGTGCTGTTGTGCGGCGTCCTGGCCTGGTGGTGGAGCCGTCCGCAGCCGCTGGCCGTGGTGCTGCTGGAGGTGACGCGCGGGCCGGTGGAGAGCCTGGTGGCCAATACCCGCGCCGGCACGCTCAAGGCCTGCCGGCGTACCCAGCTGTCGTTCAGCCTGGGCGACCAGGTCAGCGAGCGCCTGGTGGAAGAAGGGCAGCGGGTCGAGCCGGGCCAGGTGCTGATGCGCCTGCGCCAGGACGACCAGCGCTCCCGCGTGGCGGAAGCCGAAGCGCGCCTGGCGCTGCAGCGCAACCTGCGCCAGCAACGCTGCCAGCAGGCCGAGCTGGATCGCCGCGACTACCAGCGCCTGCGCCGTCTTGGCGAGCGGCAATTGGCCGCCGCCGACCGCATCGACCAGGCCCGCACCAGAGCCGAGCTGGCGCAACTGGTATGCGATGCCGGCGCGGCGCAGATCGACGAGGCCGAGGCCAGCCTGGCGCTGCAGCGCTCGCTGCTCGACCAGAGCACGCTGTATGCGCCCTTTGCCGGCATCATTGCCGAGATCAACGGCGAGGTTGGCGAGTACGTCACCCCGTCGCCGCCGGGCATCCCCACCCCGCCGGCGGTGGATCTGATCGACGACAGCTGCCTCTACGTGGAGGCGCCCATCGACGAGGTGGATGCCTCGCGGGTGCGCCTGGGCATGCCGGTGCGGGTCAGCCTGGATGCCTTCCGCGGCCGCCATTTCGACGGCCGTGTCAGCCGCATCGCTCCCTTTGTCCGCGATCTGGAGAGGCAGGCGCGCACGGTGGATATCGAGGTGCGCTTCGACCGGCCGCCAGCGGATGTCCAACTGCTCACCGGCTACAGCGCCGACGTGGAGATCCTCCTGGAGCAGAAGCCGCAGGCCCTGCGCATTCCTACCGAGACCCTGCTGGAAGGCCGGCACGTGCTGCGCTACGACGCCGAGGCCGGGGTCCTGCGGGAGGTCCCGGTGGAAACCGGTCTGAGCAACTGGCACTGGACCGAAGTGCTCGGCGGCCTGGAGGAAGGTCAGCGCATTCTCGCCAGCCTGGAACAGGAGGGCCTGGTCGACGGCGTAGCAGTCACGCCGCAGGCGGACCCGGCGCGATGATCCGCCTGCGTGGCGTGAGCCGCTGCTTCCAGCTCGGCGATCAGCAGGTCAAGGGCCTGGATGCGGTGGACCTGGACGTGGCCGCCGGCGACTACCTGGCGGTGATGGGCCCGTCCGGCTCGGGCAAGTCCACGCTGCTCAACATCCTCGGCCTGCTCGACGCACCGGATGCCGGTGAATACTGGCTGAACGGCGAGGCCACGGCGGCCCTCAGCGAGGACCGCCGGGCCGAGCTGCGCAGCCGACACATTGGCTTCGTGTTCCAGTCCTACCATCTGATCCCGCGCCTTACCGCTCTGGAAAACATCGAGCTGCCGATGGTGCTGGCCGGCATCGACCCGACCGAGCGGCGTCGGCGCAGCAATCGTCTGATCGAGCGCCTGGGGTTGGGCGACCGGGTGCGCCACCGCCCCTCCGAGCTGTCCGGCGGCCAGCGTCAGCGGGTCGCCATCGCCCGCGCCATGGTCATGCAGCCGGCGCTGCTGCTGGCCGACGAACCCACCGGCAACCTCGACAGCGGTTCCGGCGCCGAAGTGGTGGCGCTGCTGGAGGAACTCAATGGCGAGGGCCTGACCCTGCTGGTGGTGACCCACGATGCGGCGCTTGGCGCCCGCGCCGCGCGGCGCCTGGAAATGCGCGACGGCCGCGTGGTCAGCGATGTGCGCAAGGAATCCGACGATGCGCGCGGCTGATGCCGTCGGCCTGTGGCTCAGCGGCCTGCGCGGACATCGTTCGCGCAGCCTGATGCTGCTGCTGGCGATCGGCATCGGAGTGATCGCGGTCAACCTGCTGACCGGCCTGGCCGAGGGTGCGCGCGGTTTCGTCATCGGCGAGTTCTCGGTGCTCGGGCGTAACACCGTGATCGTCCTGCCGGGACGCAAGGAAACCACCGGCGGCATGCCGCCGATCACCGGGCTGGCGCCGCGCGACCTGACCCTGCGCGACGCCGAGGCCATTGCCCGTCTGCCCGGCGTGCGCCGGGTGGCACCGCTGCAGGCGGGGCAGGCCGAGGTCACGGCGGGCAACCGCAACCGCGAGGCCTTCACCCTGGGCACCAGTCGCGAATTCTTCGCCATTCGCCAGTTGCAGGTGACCCAGGGGCAGATGCTGCCGGCGCTGCCGCTGCACCAGGCCGAGGCGGTCTGCGTGATCGGCGCCAAGTTGCGCCGCGAGCTGTTCGGCAACCGGCCAGCGCTCGGCGAGTGGTTGCGTGCCGGCGACCGGCGCTTCCGGGTGATCGGCATCCTCGGCGAGCGCGGCGAGTCGCTGGGCATGGACTTCGGCGAGATGCTGATCATCCCGGTGGCCAGCGCCCAGGCGCTGTTCAATCGCGAAGGGCTGTTCCGGGTGTTCGCCGAAGTGCGCGGGCCGAGCTTTCTCGATAGCGGCAAGCGGCAGATCGTCGCCGCGATCAAGGCGCGCCACGAAGGAGAGGAGGACATCACGGTGATCAGCCAGGACAGCATGCTGGCGGCCTTCGACGGCATTCTCGATGCGCTCGGCCTGGCGCTGGCCGGTATTGCCGCGATCAGCCTGCTGGTGGCGGGCATTCTGATCATGAATGTCACCTGGATCTCGGTGAACCAGCGCACCGCCGAGATCGGCCTGCTCAAGGCCATCGGCGCGACGTCGGCGCAGGTGCGGCTGCTGTTTCTCGGCGAGGCCGGTGTGCTGGCGCTGAGCGGTGGCCTCGCCGGCCTGGCGCTCGGCGAGGTGCTGTTATGGCTGGGCCGGCAGGCCTGGGACATTCCCTTGCAGACGCCGGGCTGGGCCCGCGTCGGCTCGCTGCTGCTGGCGGTGGGCGCCGCCCTGCTGTTCGCCTGGCTGCCGGCCAGCCAGGCGGCCCGACTGGCGCCGCTGGTGGCGCTGCGCCCGCCGGGAGCGCGGGGATGAACAGAGACGGGATCGCGGACATGGCCCGCGAGAACCGGCGTCGTAGCCCGGATAAAGCGCGGAACGCAGTGCAATCAGGGAAACATGGACCCGGATTGCGCTGGCGCTTATCCGGGCTACGACCGGTACGCGGCAGGCAGTCGGTAGGAGCGGGCCAGGTCCGCGTAAACCAGGCGCCATGCAGGCAACCCCTGCATGGCCGGCGCCTGCCTGCCGGGAGCCGACAGCCATGATGCGCTGGCAGGACGGTTTCAAACTGACCGCCTCGGCGCTCACCAGCCGGCCGCTGCGCAGCCTGCTGACGCTGCTCGGCGTGGCCATCGGCATTGCCGCGGTGGCGTTGCTCACCGCCATCGGCGAGGGCCTGCGCCACTACGTGCTGGACAACTTCTCGCAGTTCGGCACGCGTATCGTCGCCATCCATCCCGGCAAGACCCAGACCGGCGGCATCGGCGGCATTCTCAGCAGCGTGCGCCCGCTGACCGTGCGCGACGGCGAGGCGTTGCGCGGGCTTGCCCATGTCGAGGCGGTGGTGCCGATCATCCAGGGGGCTGGTGAAATCCAGTACGGGGCCCTGGCGCGGCGCAGCGACGTGATCGGTGGCGGCTATCAGTTGGCCGAGGCCTGGCGCTTCGAACTGGCCCTCGGGCAGTTCCTGCCGCCGGATCGCGACGGCCGCTCACCGCCCTACGTGGTGCTCGGCCACAAGCTGCGCCAGGAGCTGTTCGGCACCGCCAATCCACTGGGCGAGCGGGTGCGGGTCGGCGGGATGCGCTTCCGGGTGATCGGCGTGATGGCGGAGAAGGGCCAACTGCTCGGCTTCGATCTGGACGATATCGCCTACATCCCGGTGGACTGGGCGCAGACCCTGTTCAACCGCGAGGGGCTGATGGAAATCGACGTGATCTTCAACGCCGGCACCCACTCCGCGCGGCTGGCCGAGCGCATCCGCCAGACCCTGATCGAACGCCACGGCGAGGAAGACTTCAGCCTGACCACCCAGGACGACATGCTGGCCAGCCTCGACCGCATCCTCGGCACCCTGACCGTCGCCATCGGCGCGCTCGGCGGGGTGTCGCTGCTGGTGGGGGCGGTGGGCATCCTCACCATCATGACCACCACGGTGGGCGAGCGCACGGCGGAGATCGGCCTGTTGCGCGCCCTCGGTGCCAGTTCGCGGCAGGTGCTCGGGCTGTTCCTCGCCGAGGCCACCTTGCTGTCCCTGGCTGGCGGCCTGCTCGGTCTGGCGCTGATGGGCCTGCTGCTGATCGCACTGCACCTGGCCGCGCCAGCGCTGCCGCTGGCCCTGCAGCCGCTGTTCCTGCTGCTGGCGCTGCTGCTCGCCGGGCTCATCGGCATGCTCGCCGGCATCGCGCCGGCGCGCCGTGCCGCGCGGTTGCACCCGGTCGACGCCTTGCGCAGCGAGTAGCGCGTCGCCGCGACTATTGCTCAACGGGGTCGGATCGCTCCGGCCAGTCGCCACGGTACTGCTGGGTCGGCGGCTCCTGTGCGTCGCGTTGCGAACCGGCGGCGGCCGGTTGCCGCTGGAGCATGCGCGAGAATGCCTCGCTTTCGTCGCCAGGCATCTCCTCGGATGGCTCCAGGTGCTGGTACAGCGGGGTCTGGTCGAAACCGTCTTCGGCCATGGCGAAGGGGCTCAGGGCGGCCAGCAGCAAGCATCTCGATAGCGTCTTCATCGTCGATCCCTCCTCAAGTGACGTCGTACTGCCGTGTCACCGAAAAGTGTAGTGCGCGCGCCCCTGCACCCGGCTTCCGGGTGACCGGAGGCCGAAAATTTTTCAGTTTGAAATCAATCGGTTGGACAGCGAAACGCGTATTTCCGCCCAATGGTCGTGGCGTCTTGCGTCGAGCGAAGCCCGCTTGGGGCGCACGGGCGCGCCCCAAGCGCAGCGCGGCTCAGTGGCCGTAGACCTCGTTCGGCAGCCAGGTAATCAGCTGTGGCCAGAGATAGGCCACCACCAGCATGATCAGTTGGATGACGATGAACGGCAGCACGCCCTTGTACATCACGCTGGTCGGCACCGAATCGGGCGTTACCCCGCGCAGGTAGAACAGCGAGAAGCCAAAGGGCGGGGTAAGGAACGAGGTCTGCAGGTTCAGCGCGATCATCACGCCCAGCCATACCGGGTCCAGGCCCATGGCCAGCAGCACCGGGCCGACGATGGGCACCACCACGAAGGTGATCTCGATGAAGTCGAGGATGAAGCCGAGCAGGAAGATCACCAGCATCACCATGAAGAAGGCGCCGAGCACGCCACCGGGCAGGTGGGCGAAGGCGTCCTCGATCAGGATTTCGCCGCCGAAGCCGCGGAACACCAGGGAGAACAGCGAGGCGCCGATCAGGATCAGGAACACCATCGAGGTGATCTCGGTGGTGCCGTAGGCGACGTCGCGTAGCTGGGCGAACTTCAGCTGGCCCTTGAGCAGGGCCAGCACGGTGGCGCCGAGCGCACCGATGGCGGCGGCCTCGGTGGGCGTGGCGTAGCCGGCGAGGATCGAGCCGAGCACCGCGGCGATCAACACCAGCGGCGGCAGCAGCGCGGCGAACAGCTTGCCCCACTCGATCGGCCCCAGTTCCTCCTGCGGCAGTGCCGGCAGTTTCTTCGGCTGCATCACCGCGACGAAGATCAGGTAGAGAATGTACAGGCCCACCAGCAGCAGGCCCGGCAACAGCGCCCCGACGAACAGGTCGCCGACCGAGACGGTCTTGGGCGAGAAGATGCCGAGCTTCAGCTGGGCCTGCTGGTAGGCGCTGGACATCACGTCGCCGAGCAGCACCAGGATGATCGACGGCGGGATGATTTGCCCGAGCGTACCGGTGGCCGCCAGGGTGCCGGTGGCCACCGCCGGGTCGTAGCCGCGGCGCAGCATGGTCGGCAGGGCCAGCAGGCCCATGGTCACCACGGTGGCGCCGACGATGCCGGTGCTGGCGGCGAGCAGCGCGCCGACCAAGCACACGGAGATCGCCAGGCCGCCGCGCAGGGTACCGAACAGGCGCGACATGGATTCCAGCAGGTCTTCGGCGACCCGCGACTTTTCCAGCATCACCCCCATGAACACGAACAGCGGCACGGCCAGCATGGTCTGGTTGTTCATGATGCCGAACAGCCGGTTGGGCAGGGCATGCAAGAAGCTGGGGTCGAAGGTGCCGGTGAGAATGCCGAGGCCGGCGAAGGCCAGGGCCATGCCGCCGAGGGTGAAGGCCACCGGGTAACCGGCCATCAGCGCCAGGCAGATGCAGACGAACAGCAGGATCGCCATCAACTCAGCCATGCTTCACCTCCGCCGACAGGCGCCCGGTGACCAGGTAGCCGCCCTTGATCAGGTCGGCCAGGCTTTGCAGCAACAGGCTGGCGACCAGCAGCAGGATGATGCTCTTCTGCACGTAGACGAAGGCCAGGCCGCCGGACTCGCTGGATTTCTCCAGGGTCGACCAGGAGGCGCTGACGTAGTCCCAGCTGTTCCAGCCGAGGAACAGGCACACCGGAATGAGGAACAGCAGGTTGCCGAGCATGTCGACCAGTGCCTGCCGCCGGCCGGAGAACTTCTGGTAGAAGATGTCCACGCGCACATGGGCGCCGCGTTGCAGGGTCCAGGCGGCGGCGCCCATGAACACCAGGGCATGGGCGTACATCACCCCTTCCTGCAGGGCGGTGGCACCGATGCCGAAGCCGTAGCGCAGCACCACCACCACGGCGGTGCCGAGCACCATGAACAGGGTCAACCAGGCGCAGGCCTGGCCGAGTACGCTATTGATCTTGTCGAACAGGCGCGCAGCGCCTAGCAGAGGAGGGGCCTTGGCGGACATCGTGGGTCCTTATCGTTATTGGTGAGGGGACACGCAGGCCCCCGATTTTAGGCAGGCGGCGGCGGGTGCAGCAATCGACCTACGACTTTAGTCTCAGCGGCTAGGCTTGAGGGGCACGCCACCCTATGTTACTCAGGCCCGGTCCAGCTTCGACGAAAACCGTGGTCAGACCATCGACCGCGGTCGCTACGTACAACCGCTAACAACAACAAGGAGTACACCATGAAACGTCGTGAGATTCTCGCCGCCGCGGGCGTGGGGCTGGCAGCCACCGCGCTGGCCGGCTGCCAAAAGCAAACCGACGTTGCCTGCGAACAGCAGAGCAGCGGCCCGACCTTCACCTGGAAGATGGTCACCTCCTGGCCGAAGAACTTCCCCGGTGTCGGCGTCGGCGCCGAGCGTTTCGCCAAGCTGGTCGACGAGATGAGCAGCGGCCGCCTGAAGATCAAGGTCTACGCTGCTGGCGAACTGGTGCCGGCCCTGGAAGTGTTCGACGCGGTATCCCGCGGCACCGCCGAAATGGGCCATGGCGCGCCCTACTACTGGAAGGGCAAGGTGCCCGCCGCGCAGTTCTTCTGCGCCCTGCCGTTCGGCCCCAATGCCCAGGAAATGAACGCCTGGCTGCACAAGGGCGGCGGCCTGCAGCTGTGGGAAGAGGTGTACAAGCCGTTCGGCGTGCTGCCGATGGCCTGCGGCGCCACCGGCGTGCAGACCGCCGGCTGGTTCAACAAGGAAATCACCTCGGTCGATGACTTCAAGGGCCTGAAGATGCGCACCCCGGGCCTCGGCGGCGAAGTGCTGACCAAGATGGGCGGCACCGTGGTCAACATGCCCGCCGGCGAGATCTTCACCGCGCTGCAGACCGGCGCCATCGACGCTACCGAGTGGATCGGCCCATACAACGACCTCGCCCTCGGCCTGCACAAGGCGGCCAAGTACTACTACACCCCGGGCTGGCAGGAGCCCAACGTCACCTTCGAGCTGGACGTCAACCTCAAGGCCTGGGAAAGCCTGCCGGCCGACCTGCAGGCGATCGTTCGCGCCGCCGCCCGCGACGTCAACGGCGACATGCTCGACGACTACAACGCACGCAACATGGAAGCGCTGGAGCAGCTCAAGGCCGAAGGTGTCGAGGTCCGCCGGCTGCCCGACGAGGTGCTCGCCAAGCTCAAGGAGGTCGCCGCCGAGGTGGTCGACGCCAGCGCCGCCGCCGATCCGGTGGCGAGCAAGGTGTGGGAGCAGCAGAAGGCCTATATGGCGCGTCTGTTCGCCTACGCGGAAGTTTCCGAGAAGGACATCTACAACATCCGCGGCTGACGCTGCGGGGCTCCGAGGAATGCCGGCAACTGCCGGCATTCTGCTTTCCGGGCACCTGAAATGCGCAATCCGGGTTAACCGACGGCGCTTAAGGTCGACTTACGCCGTGGCGACCGCCGCGGCGCGAACAGGGAGTCATCCATGAAAGCCGCCACTCGCCAACGCTACGCCGTCGCCTTGCAGCAGGTCCTCGACTGGCTGCTGGCGCACCTCGACGAGCCGGTGGATTTCTATCGCCTGGCCGACGAGGCCTGCCTTTCGCCGTTCCACTTCCACCGCGTATACCGCGGCCTGACCGGCGAAACCCCGCAGGACACCCAGCGGCGCATGCGCCTGCACCGGGCCGCGGTGGCCTTGTGCGGTTCCTCGCAGAGCATCGCCCGGTTGGCCCGCGAGGCCGGCTACGGCAGCGTTCAGGCCTTCAGCCGTGCGTTCCGCGAGGCCTATGGCGAAGCGCCCACGGCGTACCGGGCGCGCACGCAAGCGGTGGCTCCCCTGATCTTTCCGCCCATTCAGGAGCACACAACCATGTATCAAGTACACATCCGCACCCTCGACGCGCATCCGGTCGCCGCCCTGGCCCATCGCGGCAACTATCAGGATATCGGGGAGACCTTCGAGCGGCTCAATGCCTGGGCCGCCGGCCAGGGATTGCTCGGCCCGCAGAGCCGCTCGTTCGGCATCTACTACGACGACCCGCAGTCGCGGCCGGTGGCGACACTGCGCTCCGAGGCCTGCATCCAGGTACCGGAGGACCTGCCGCTGGAGGCGCCGTTCCGCCGTCTGAAGACACCTGGTGGGCGCTGCGCGGTGCTGGAGTTCGTCGGCCCCTATGCCGAGCTGGACCAGGCCTACCAGTGGCTGTTCAGTCAGTGGTTACCGAACTCCGGCGAGCAGCCCGGTGATGCACCCTGCTTCGAGGAGTACCTGAACGACCCGCGCAGCGTGCCGCCGGCCCAGTTGCGCACGGCGATCTGCATTCCGCTGGCGAGTTGAGCGTCGCCCTGACGGGAGACCGTAGGGCGGCTGGGGTTTCACCCGCCCTACGCCGGAGCGGTGAGAATGCCATCCCTCGCCTTATGTGAGGGCGGTGCTCAGCTGCGCTTCGGTACCGGCCGGGTGCGGCCGCTGCCGTCGATGGCGACGAACACGAACACTGCCTCGGTGACCTTGCGCCATTCGCTGGACAGCGGGTCGTCGCTCCAGACTTCCACCAGCATCTGGATCGAGCTGCGTCCAACCTCCAGGGTCTGGGTATAGAAGGACAGCTGCGCGCCGACCGCCACCGGTACCAGGAAGGCCATGCGGTCGATGGCCACGGTGGCCACCCGGCCGCCGGCGACCTTGCTGGCCATGGCGGTGCCGGCCAGATCCATCTGCGAGACCAGCCAGCCGCCGTAGATATCGCCGAAACCGTTGGTTTCGCGCGGCAGCGCGGTGATCTGCAAAGCCAGATCACCCTGGGGGATCGGGTCGTCCTGTTCTAAATCGTTCATCTGTGGAGGCTCGCGGCGCGGTTGTTGTTGTATGCGCGGGGACCGCTGGGGTGCGGAAGCGGGCAGTATACCGACTGAGCGGTCGGCCGGCGACCATGGCTACTTGCCGTTACGCTTGGCCGTGCGGGTAAACGGGGCGTCGGCAATCATGCCGTCGTCATGCAACTGTCATATTGCTTTCATAGAGTGTTAACGCGGCCTGCAGATACTTGGGCCCGTTCCATCCAACACGAACCTGCTAGGGAGCAAGGTATGAAATTCAAGCGTTTGATGGCGGCCCTGACTGTTGTCGCCGCTGGCGTGAGTGCCGCCAACGCGGTTGCCGCTGTCGATCCGGCTCTGCCGACCTATGAAAAGACCTCCGGCGTGTCGGGTAACCTGTCCAGCGTTGGCTCCGATACCCTGGCCAACCTGATGACCATGTGGGCGGAAAACTACAAGAAGCTCTACCCCAACGTGAACATCCAGATCCAGGCTGCCGGTTCCTCCACCGCGCCGCCGGCGCTGACCGAGGGGACCTCCAACCTCGGCCCGATGAGCCGCGCCATGAAGGATGCCGAACTGCAGTCCTTCGAAGAAAAATACGGCTACAAGCCGACCCAGATTCCGGTGGCCATCGATGCCCTGGCCGTGTTCGTGCACAAGGACAACCCGATCCAGAGCCTGACCATGGAGCAGGTCGACGGCATCTTCTCCGCCAACCGTCTGTGCGGCGGCAGCGATGTGAAGACCTGGGGCGACGTCGGCCTGACTGGCGACTGGGCTGCCAAGCCGGTGCAACTGTTCGGCCGCAACTCGGTATCCGGCACCTACGGCTACTTCAAGGAAGAAGCCCTGTGCAAGGGTGACTTCAAGGCCAACGTCAACGAGCAGCCGGGTTCGGCCTCGGTGGTGCAGTCGGTCTCCAGCACCCTGAACGGCATCGGCTACTCCGGCATCGGCTACAAGACTTCCAGCGTGCGCGCCGTGCCGCTGGTGGACAAGAAGGGCGTCGCCGAGGAGGCCAACGAGGCTAACGCGGTCGCCGGCAAGTACCCGCTGTCGCGCTACCTCTACATCTATGTGAACAAGGCGCCGAACAAGCCGCTGGACCCGCTGGAAGCCGAGTTCGTCAAGCTGGTGCTGTCCAAGCAAGGCCAGGAAGTGGTGGTGAAGGATGGCTACATCCCGCTGCCGAGCAAGGTGGTCGAGAAGACCATGAAGGACCTGGGCCTGTAACACGCCCCCTCGGCACGGACGCTGAGTCAGCCGCGCCCGCCCCTGTCCCAGGGGTGGGCGTTGGCGCGTCACCACGCTGTAATCTTTCTGTCACACAAGCCCTTTAGGGTGTGCGCATGAATAATCTGGCTAATGACTCCATGACCGCCTCACAGACCCCGCATCGGCTGGATTTCCATACTCCAGCGCTACGGCGCAAGCGTCGCCTGCGCGCCCTCAAGGACCGCCTTGCGCGGTGGTACGTGTCCATCGGCGGCCTGGCCGTGCTTGGCGCCATTACCCTGATCTTCTTCTACCTCGGCTATGTCGTGCTGCCGATGTTCCAGGGCGCGGAAATCACCCCGCGCAAAGCGCAGCAGCCGGCCTGGCTGGCCGAGCAGGCGGCCCCGCTGCGGCTGGCCATCGAGGAGCAGAACAAGGTCGCGATGCGCCTGGATGCCAATGGCCAGGTGCAATTCTTCGATCTCAAGAGCGGCGAGCTGCGCCAGCAACTGGCTCTGCCGCTGCCGGCCGACAGCCGCATCGTCTCCATCGGCGAGGACAGCCCCGGTAGCCGCCGGCTGGTGCTCGGCCTGTCCAACGGGCAGGTGCTGGTGGTCCAGCACGACTACAAGGTCAGCTATCCGAACAACCAGAAGACCATTCGCGCGCAACTGAGCTATCCGTTTGGCGAGGCGCCGATCACGCTCGATCCGCAGCAGCGTCCGCTGGACCAGGTGGTGCTGAACTACTTCGGCTCCACCCTGATGCTCGCCGGTGCCACCGGCAACGAGTTGCAGGTGCTGGCTCTCAGCCGCGAAGAAAACATGATGACCGGCGAGGTCAGCCTGGAGGAGCAGCGGCTGAATCTGCCGCCGGTCGCCGGTCCGGTCCGCGCGCTGGTGATCGATCCGCGCCAGCTGTGGCTGCACGTGATCAGCGGTGCCGCCACCGCCGACGTATTCGACCTGCGCAGCAAGACGCTCAACGGTCACTACAAGCTGCTCAAGGGGGCCGCCACGGTCACCACCGTGACCCCGCTGCTCGGTGGCATCTCGCTGATGATCGGCGACTCCACCGGCGGCATCCACCAGTGGTTCATGGTGCGCGACGAGGACGGCAAGTCCGAGCTCACGTCGATTCGCGACTTCCGCCTGGGCACCGAGCCGATCACCCAGATCCTGCCCGAGGAGCGGCGCAAGGGCTTCCTCGCCCTGGACGCCGCCGGCAACCTGGGCATCTTCCACAGCACCGCGCACCGCACCCTGCTCACCGAGCGGATCGCCGATGGCGCCGCCGTCGGTGCCCTGTCGCCGCGTGCCAACCAGTTGCTGGTGGAGTCCGGCGGGCAGCTGCGCCGGGTCAGCATCGACAACCCGCACCCGGAAGTCTCCTGGAGCGCGCTGTGGGGCAAGGTCTGGTACGAAAGCTACGACGAGCCGAAATACGTCTGGCAGTCGACCTCGGCCAACTCCGACTTCGAACCCAAGCTGAGCCTGTCGCCGCTGGCCTTCGGCACGCTCAAGGCGGCGTTCTACGCCATGCTGCTGGCCGCCCCGCTGGCCATCGCCGCGGCGATCTACACCGCCTACTTCATGGCCCCGGCGATGCGCCGCAAGGTCAAGCCGGTGATCGAGCTGATGGAGGCGCTGCCGACGGTGATCCTCGGCTTCTTCGCCGGTCTGTTCCTGGCCCCCTACGTGGAAGGCCACCTGCCGGGCATCTTCAGCCTGCTGCTGTTCACCCCGTTGGGCATCCTGCTCGCCGCCTACGCCTGGAGCCGGCTGCCGGAGAGCATTCGCCTGCGGGTGCCGGATGGCTGGGAGGCGGCGCTGCTGATTCCGGTGATTCTCGGGGTCGGCGCGCTGTCGCTGGGCATGAGCGGGCATCTGGAGAACTGGCTGTTCGACGGCAACATGCGCCAGTGGCTGTCCAACGACCTGGGCATTCCGTTCGACCAGCGCAACGCCCTGGTGGTCGGCCTGGCGATGGGCTTCGCGGTGATCCCGAACATCTATTCGATCGCCGAGGACGCCGTGTTCAGCGTGCCCAAGAGCCTCACCTTCGGCTCCCTGGCCCTCGGCGCGACCCCTTGGCAGACCTTGACTCGGGTGGTCATCCTCACCGCCAGCCCGGGCATCTTCTCGGCGCTGATGATCGGCATGGGCCGCGCGGTCGGCGAAACCATGATCGTGCTGATGGCCACCGGCAACACGCCGATCATGGACGTGAACATCTTCGAGGGCCTGCGCACCCTGTCGGCCAACGTGGCGGTGGAAATGCCCGAGTCCGAGGTTGGCAGCACCCATTACCGCGTGCTGTTCCTCGCCGCGCTGGTGTTGCTGTCCTTCACCTTCGTGATGAATACGCTGGCGGAGCTGATTCGCCAGCGCCTGCGCGGCAAGTACGCGTCGCTCTGAGGCTTGGAAAGGTAGATGTCCGTGAAGCAGAAAAACCTGAAAACCTGGTTCAAGAGCGGCGCGCCCTGGGTCTGGATGACCGGCGGCGGCGTCTCCATCGCGGTAATCATGACCCTCGGCCTGCTGGCGGTGATCGCTGTGCGCGGCCTCGGGCACTTCTGGCCGGCGGATATCCTCGAAGCCGATTACCGCGTGCCGGGCAGCGAGGCCAAGGTGGTCGCCGGCGAAGTGGTGCAGAGCGAGGAGGTGCCGCGTGCGCGCCTGGCCGCCGCCGGGCTGCCGGTGGATACCCAGGGCGGCGAGTTCATGACCCGCGAACTGCTCAAGGTCGGTAACCGCGATGTATTCGGCGCCGATTTCACCTGGGTGGTCGGCGAATGGCTGAGCGCGCCGCGCCATCCCGACGAGCTGATGGCCGTCGAGCGCCGCGAGTGGGGCAACCTCTACGGTCGCCTGGTGGACGTCAAGGAAAACGGCCAGGTGGTCGCCGCGGGCGATGCCGCCTGGGCCGAGCTGCAGCAGCGCCTGCAGCGGGTCGATGAGCTGTACGGGCGCATCGAGCGGCTGGAGCGCAAGGATATCGGCCGCATCAACCACGGCCTCGAGCGCTTGCGCCTGAAGACCCGCAAGCTGGAGCTGCAGGGCGAGCTGGATGCCGTGGCCCAGACCGAGCTGGATGCCGAACGCGCCCAATGGGACGCCGAGTACAAGGTGCTGGAAGCCCAGCTGACCGACCTGCACCGCGAATACCAGCGCGACAGCATGACCGTACGGGTCAGCGACGGGCGCGAGCTGGACGTCAACCTGGGCAAGGTGGTGCGGGCCTACCGGCCGAATGCCATGGGGCTGACCGACAAGTTCGGGTTCTATTTCGCCAAGCTGTGGGAATTCGTCAGCGACGAACCGCGCGAGGCGAACACCGAGGGCGGTATCTTCCCGGCGATCTTCGGCACAGTGCTGATGACCCTGATCATGGCGGTGATCGTTACCCCGTTCGGTGTGATCGCCGCGGTCTACCTGCGCGAATACGCCAAGCAGGGCCTGCTCACCCGCATCATCCGCATCGCCGTGAACAACCTCGCCGGGGTGCCGTCGATCGTCTATGGCGTGTTCGGCCTGGGCTTCTTCGTCTACGTGCTGGGCGGCTCGCTGGACCGGCTGTTCTTCCCCGAGGCCGCACCGGCGCCGACCTTTGGCACGCCGGGACTGATGTGGGCCTCGCTGACCCTGGCGATCCTCACCCTGCCGGTGGTGATCGTCGCCACCGAGGAAGGCCTGGCGCGCATTCCGCGGGCGGTGCGCGAGGGCTCCCTGGCGCTCGGCGCGACCAAGGCCGAGACGCTGTGGAAGGTGGTCATTCCGATGGCCAGCCCGGCGATGATGACCGGGCTGATCCTGGCCGTGGCGCGTGCCGCCGGCGAGGTGGCACCGCTGATGCTGGTGGGCGTGGTGAAGCTGGCGCCGAGCCTGCCGTTGAACGCCAACTACCCGTACCTGCACCTCGACCAGAAGATCATGCACCTCGGCTTCCATATCTACGACGTCGGCTTCCAGAGCCCCAACGTCGAGGCCGCGCGGCCGCTGGTGTACGCCACCGCGTTGCTGCTGGTCGTGGTGATCGCCCTGTTGAACATGAGCGCGGTGTATATCCGCAACCACCTGCGCGAGAAGTACAAGGCGCTGGAACACTAATCCCGGCTGGCAGCACCGGGCGAGAGCGCCCGCGCTGCAAGCTCCACGCGTGAACGGAGTGAGTTTATGCAACGCGAATCCCACAGCCATGGCATCGACCTCGCCGCCCTGGGGCGTAGCAAGCAGGGCTTGAGCCTGGCTGAAGAGTCCACCGCCATCGAAGTGCCGGGGCTGAACCTGTTCTACGGCGACAAGCAGGCGCTCCACGACGTGCGCCTGAACATCCCGCACAAGCGCGTCACCGCGTTCATCGGACCGAGCGGTTGCGGCAAGTCTACCCTGCTGCGCTGCTTCAACCGCATGAACGATCTGGTCGACGGTTGCCGCGTGGAAGGTGCCATCAACCTCGACGGCAAGAACATCTATCGCAAGGGCGAAGATGTTGCTGAACTGCGGCGCCGCGTCGGCATGGTGTTCCAGAAGCCCAACCCGTTCCCCAAGACCATCTACGAAAACGTGGTCTACGGCCTGCGCATCCAGGGCATCAACCAGAAGCGCGTGCTCGACGAGGCGGTGGAATGGGCGCTGAAGGGCGCCGCGCTGTGGGACGAGGTCAAGGACCGCCTGCACGACTCGGCGCTGGGGCTCTCCGGCGGCCAGCAACAGCGGCTGATCATCGCCCGTACCATCGCCGTGCAGCCGGAGGTGCTGTTGCTCGACGAACCCTGCTCGGCGCTGGACCCGATCTCGACGCTGAAGGTCGAGGAGCTGATCTACGAGCTGAAGACCAAGTACACCATCGTCATCGTCACCCACAACATGCAGCAGGCCGCGCGGGTGTCCGACTACACCGCGTTCATGTACATGGGCAAACTGATCGAATACGGCGACACCGACACCCTGTTCACCAACCCGGCGAAGAAGCAGACCGAGGACTACATCACCGGTCGTTACGGTTAACCCAGGACAGTCCCCTCTCCCCTTGGGAGAGGGTCAGGGTGAGGGGTTCCCTCGCCTGAACGCGGCCTGCCCCACGCCTCTTAGCGGGTGTGAGAGGAAAGATGCAAACCCCGGCTCAGGACTCTTACATGATCAACAAAGACAGCCTCACCCATCACATCTCCCAGCAGTTCAACGCCGAACTCGAAGAAGTCCGCAGCCATCTGCTGGCGATGGGCGGCCTGGTCGAGAAGCAGGTCAACGACGCGGTGACCGCGCTGATCGATGCCGACTCCGGCCTGGCCCAGCAGGTGCGCGAGATCGACGACCAGATCAACCAGATGGAGCGCAACATCGACGAGGAATGCGTGCGCATCCTCGCCCGGCGCCAGCCGGCGGCCTCCGACCTGCGCCTGATCATCAGCATCTCCAAGTCGGTGATCGATCTCGAACGCATCGGTGACGAGGCGAGCAAGATCGCCCGGCGAGCCATCCAGCTGTGCGAGGAGGGCGAGGCCCCCCGCGGCTACGTCGAGGTGCGCCACATCGGCGACCAGGTGCGCAGGATGGTGCAGGAGGCGCTGGATGCCTTCGCCCGCTTCGACGCCGAGCTGGCGCTGTCGGTGGCACAGTACGACAAGACCGTCGACCGCGAGTACAAGACCGCGCTGCGCGAGCTGGTCACCTACATGATGGAAGATCCGCGCTCGATTTCCCGCGTGCTCAACGTGATCTGGGCCCTGCGCTCGCTGGAGCGCATCGGCGACCACGCGCGCAACATCGCCGAGCTGGTGATTTACCTGGTGCGCGGTACCGACGTACGCCACCTGGGCCTGGCGCGCATGCAGGAAGAAGTGCAGGGCAGCAAGGAATAGCGGCTGCCGGCGCCGTCCGCCGCTCCGTTTTGTCGGGGCTGCGCCTTTGCGGCTATGCTTAAGCCCATTCTGCAGGAGTGGCCGATGAGCAAAGTCAGCGTGCTGGTGGTGGACGATGCGTCCTTTATTCGAGATCTGGTGAAGAAAGGCTTGCGCGACCACTTTCCCGGCATCCACATCGACGAGGCGGTGAACGGACGCAAGGCCCAGCAGTTCCTCAGTCGTCATCCGGCCGACCTGATCCTCTGCGATTGGGAAATGCCCGAGATGTCGGGGCTGGAACTGCTCAACTGGTGCCGCGAAAACGAAGAGCTGAAAACCACACCGTTCATCATGGTCACCAGTCGCGGCGACAAGGACAACGTGGTCCAGGCCATCCAGGCCGGGGTTTCCGACTTCATCGGCAAGCCCTTCTCCAACGACCAACTGGTCACCAAGGTCAAGAAGGCCCTGCACCGTGCCGGCAAGCTCGAAGCCCTGAATGCCAGCGCACGTGCCAAGCCGACCACGGCGTTCTCCAACGACTCCCTGGCGGCGCTGACCGGCGGCCGCGCCGAAGTCATCCAGCCCGCCGCCGCTGCCATTCCGGCGGCGGCGCCTCGCCCGGCCGTGCCGCGCGCCTCGTCCAAGCCGGCAGCCCAGGCGCCCGGCGGCCGCGGTCAGGGGCAACTGCGCCTGCCGTCCGGCAACCAGGCGTGTGTGATCAAGGCCCTGAGCCTCAAGGAGGCGCTGCTGGTGGTCAAGCGCACGGAAAGCCTGCCGCAAGTACTGGAGAGCGCGGTGCTCGACCTGGAACAGGGCGAGGGCGGCGAAGTGGCACGCCTGAACGGCTACCTGCACGCGGTGGCGGCGCTGGAGCCGAAGCCGGACAGCGAGTGGCTGCAGCTGACCTTTCGCTTCGTCGACCGCGATCCGCAGAAGCTCGACTACCTGTCCCGGCTGATCGCCCGCGGTTCGGCGCAGAAGCACTTCGTGCCCGGCGCCTGACGTGGCGCGACTGTGCCGTCCGTCCAGAAGTTCCCCGATGCGCCGCGAGCTTCGTCACAGCCCGACGGCTGGTGCCTCGCGAGGTGCCGGTCCCGCTGCTAGTCTTACCGACCCGGACTCCAATAAGTATTAGCTCCGAGATTCGTATGCTAGGGCGCCTGTTTCTTCTCTGCAGTCTGTCGGCCTTCGCCGTTCCCGGCATGGCCCTGACCATCTACAAGTACACCGATGCCAACGGTGTGGTCACCTATAGCGACCAGGCGGCGCCCGGTGCGCAGGTATTCGTCTTCCGCGACCGCATGGTCGAACGCCTGGACAGCCAGGTGAAGCTGGAGACCAAGAAGCACGAGGCGGGCGAGACCCTGCTGGTACGCAACGACCTCTACTCGCCGGTGGAAGTGGAACTGAGTCTGAAGAAGGTGGAAAACGCCGTCGGCGCGCCGGACAAGCCGTTGCGCTGGGTATTGCCGCCACGCAGCAAGATCCGCCTGGTCACCCTGGCGCCGCGCGATGCCGACAAACCCATGCGCTACACGCCGAAGCTGCGCTACGCCATGGGCGATCCGCGCCTGCAGCCGTCGATCCACCGTTATCCGCTGCCCTGGCGCGGCGGTCCGTTCCGCCTGACCCAGGGCGCCAATGGCAAATACAGCCACTTCACGCCCAAAGGCCGCTACGCCATGGACATCGCCATGCCCGAAGGCACGCCGATCGTCGCCGCGCGTGGCGGTGTGGTGGTCAAAATCGAGAACAACCAGAGCGGCCGCGGTAACAACCCGTCCGGCAACTACGTGCGCATCCTGCACGACGACGGCACCATGGGCGTCTACCTGCACCTGATGCGCGGCTCGGTCGTCGTGCGCGAGGGGCAGCGGGTCGAAACCCGGACCCTCATCGCCCGCTCCGGCAACACTGGCAACAGCACCGGCCCGCACCTGCACTTCGTGGTGCAGCGTAACGTCGGCCTGGCCCTCGAATCGATCCCCTTCAAGTTCGCCCGCCCGGTGGACAGCCTGCCGAACTTCGCTGTAGGTGGGGAATAGAGGCGGCTACGGGCTACGAGCGGCAAGCCAGTCGGTGCCGCCCATAGTTGCGTTCAATCGAGCTTCAGCACCTTGGCCAGCACGATCTTCGGGCCCTTCATCTTCTTCACGATGATGCGCAGGCCGTCCACCTGCAGGGCCTCTTCCTCTTCCGGCACGCGCTTGAGCGTCTCGTAGACCAGCCCGGCCAGCGTCTCGGCCTCCACGTCCTGCAGGTTCAGCCCCAGCAGGCGCTCGACCTTGAACAGCGGGGTATCGCCGCGCACCAGCAGCTTGCCGGGCTGGTAGGCGAGGATGCCGCGCTCGGCCTTGTGGTGCTCGTCCTGGATATCGCCCACCAGTACTTCCAGCACGTCCTCCATGGTCAGGTAGCCCACCACCTTGTGGTCGGCTTCTTCCACCAGGGCGAAGTGCGCGCCGCCCTGGCGGAACTGTTCCAGCAGGCTGGACAGCGGCATGTGCTTGGACACGCGCTCCAGCGGACGCAGCAGGTCGCTGAGGGCGAAGCTCTCGGCCAGGCTGTCGAGGCCGGCGAGGGCGAGCAGCAGGTCCTTGATGTGCAGCAGCCCGACGAACTCGCCCTGCTCGGGATCGAACACCGGGTAGCGGCTGTACTTGTGGCGACGGATCACCGAGAGGATCTCCGACAGCGGCGCATCCAGCGGCAGGTGCACCAGATCCTCGCGGGAGTTGGCCCAGTCCACCACCTCCAGTTCGCCCAGCTCCACCGCCGAGGCCAGCACGCGCATGTCCTGGTCGCCGGGGTCGCGGGCGCGGCTGGAGTGCAGGATCAGCTTCAGCTCGTCGCGGCTGTAGTGGTGCTCGTGATGCGGCCCCGGCTCGCCCTGGCCGGCGATCCGCAGAATGCCGTTGGCGCTGGCATTGAGCAGCCAGATCGCCGGGTACATGGCCCAGTAGAACCCGTACAGCGGCACCGCCGTCCATAGCGACAGCGTTTCCGGCTTGCGGATCGCCCAGGACTTGGGCGCCAGTTCGCCGACCACGATGTGCAGGTAGGAAATGATGAAGAACGCGCAGAAGAAGGCGATGCCATGCACCACCGCCGGCGATGCGATGCCGGCCATGGTCAGCAGCGGTTCGAGCAAATGAGCGAAGGCCGGTTCGCCCACCCAGCCGAGGCCGAGGGAGGCGAGGGTGATGCCCAGCTGGCAGGCCGACAGGTAGGCATCCAGCTGGTTGTGCACGGTGCGCAGGATGTGCCCGCGCCAGCCATGGCGCTCGGCGATGGCTTCGACGCGGGTGGCGCGCAGCTTGACCATGGCGAACTCGGCGGCGACGAAGAAGCCGTTGAGCAAGACCAGGAGCCCGGCGAAGAGAATGAGTCCGAAATCGGCGAAGTAGGTGCTGGCGGCGTAACTGGGGGAAGGGTCCATGGAGGGTTCGATGGCTGAATGACCGCTAAAGGGTGGCGGCTGTCGGTCGGCTTTGCAAGCCCGCCGCGGACCGTGCGCGACAGGCTGGGATCTGCCGCGTGCCGCTGCCACCCGTCGACGACCGGCGCCGCGGCGAGCGGGCCATCAGCGGCGGGCCACCTGGGCGTTGGCAAAGTGGCAGGTGAACGTGCTGCCCTTGCCGATGCTGCTACTGATGTCGAGGCGGCCGCGATGGCGCAGCAGCACGTGCTTGACGATCGCCAGGCCGAGGCCGGTGCCGCCGGTCTGGCTGGCGCGGCTGGAATCGACCCGGTAGAAGCGCTCGGTCAGGCGCGGCAGATGCTTGGCCTCGATGCCGACGCCGGTGTCCTGCACCGCCAGGTGCGCGCCCTGCTCGTCGCCCCACCAGCGGATCTGGATCTCGCCCTCGGCCGGAGTGTACTTCACTGCGTTGAACACCAGGTTGGAGAAGGCGCTGCGCAGCTCCGCCTCGCTGCCCTTGAGGCGCAGGTGCGGGTCGGCCTGCAGGCTGATGCGATGCTGGCGCTCGCCGGACAGGGCCTGGGCGTCGTTCTTGATCGACAAGAGCAACAGGTCCACCGCCACCGGCTGGTTGTCCGAGGGGTAGTCGGTGGCCTCCAGCTTGGCCAGCAGCAGCAGGTCGTTGAGCAGGTTCTGCATGCGTCCGCCCTGCTGCTGCATCTGCTGCAGCGCGCGCAGCCAGCGCGGATTCACGTTCTCGACATTGTCGGCGAGGGTTTCCAGGTAGCCGGTGATCACCGTGAGCGGCGTGCGCAGCTCGTGGGACACGTTGGCGACGAAGTCCTTGCGCATCTGCTCCAGTTGGTGGATGCGCGTCACGTCGCGCACCAGCATCAGGTGCTCGCGATTGCCGTAGCGGGTGATCTGGAACTGCAGGCGCAGTCGGTCGTTGACCGGCGAGGGCAGCTCCAGCGGCTCGTGGTAGGCGCCCTTGTCGAAGTATTCCTTGAAGCGTGGATGGCGCACCAGGTTGCTCACCGGCTGGCCGCTGTCCTGCGGCGTCTTCAGGCCGAGCAGGCGTTCGGCGGCGCGGTTCCACCATTCCAGGTTGCCGTCGCTGTCGAGCATGATCACCGCGTCGCGCAAGGCGGCGGTGGACTCCTGCACGCGATCGATCACCGCCTGCAGGCGGCCGCGGGCGCGCTGGTCGCGGCGCTGCAGGTGATAGATGCTGTCGAACACCTCGCCCCACAGGCCGTAGCCTTCCGGCGGTGCTTCCTCCGACTTGTGCTCGCGCAGCCACTTGTGCAGCCGCAGCAGCTGCATCTGGTTCCACACCAGGTAGCCACCCAGGCCAAGCAACAGGGCCCACGCGTACTCGCCGGTGACCAGGCCGAGCAGGCCGCAGCCGGCCAACAGCAACAGCAGGCGGCGCACCATGGCACCACGCCAGTTTTGATTCACGGCCGAGTCAGTCCTTTTCGGTGCCCGCTGGGCGCCGCTTAGCTTTTGGTGGAGAAACGATAGCCGGTGCCGCGTACCGTCTGCACCAGGTTTTCGTAGGCATCGCCGAGAGCCTTGCGCAGCCGGCGGATGTGCACGTCGACGGTGCGCTCCTCGACGTAGACGTTGCCGCCCCAGACCTGGTCGAGCAACTGGCCGCGGGTGTAGGCGCGCTCCTGGTGGGTCATGAAGAACTGCAGCAGGCGGTACTCGGTGGGGCCCATCTCGGCCGGCTTGCCGTCGATGGTGACGCGGTGGCTGATGGGGTCGAGCAGCAGGCCACCGACTTCGATCGGCGTTTCGCCGTCGCTGGGCGCGGCGCGGCGCAGCACGGCTTTCAACCGGGCCACCAGCTCGCGTGGGGAGAACGGCTTGGTGATGTAGTCGTCGGCGCCGACCTCCAGGCCCTGGATCTTGTTGTCCTCTTCACCCTTGGCGGTGAGCATGATGATCGGGATGTTGCCGGTCAGCTCGTCGCGCTTCAGCCGGCGTGCCAGCTCGATACCGGAGGTGCCGGGCAGCATCCAGTCGAGCAGGATCAGGTCCGGCTTGCGGTCGACGATGATGGCGTGGGCCTGCTGGGTGTTCTCCGCTTCCAGGCACTCGTAGCCGGCCATTTCCAGGGCCACGGCGATCATTTCGCGAATCGGCGCCTCGTCATCGACGATCAAGATGTTCTTGCCAACCATGGTCGAGCCTCGGGTCGTTCAAATCATGCGTCCGCATTAGATAACGGAATTATTGCAGGCATGTGACAGGACGAAGCCGGCGCCCAGACGAGCCGCTGCTTTGCGGGCAGCCGCACAGGACGCAGGTTCAGGCCAGCGCGTAGTCCAGCGCCAGGCCGAGGAAGATCGCCAGCCCGGCCCAGTGGTTGTGCAGGAAGGCGTTGAAGCAGGCCATCGGCTTGCGGTTGCGGGTCTTGCGGTATTCCCAGGCGAAGCAGGCGGCGGCGCCGAGCAGGCCGAGATGGAACCAGACGCCCAGTTCGAAGCGGCTGCCGGCCAGCAGCAGGCAGAGCAGGGCCAGGCCCTGCAGGGTGGCGATGATCAGGCGGTCGGCGTCGCCGAACAGGATGGCGGTGGATTTGACGCCGATCTTCAGGTCGTCCTCGCGGTCGGCCATGGCGTAATAGGTGTCGTAGGCCACCGTCCACAGCAGGTTGGCGATGTACAGCAGCCAGGCTTCGGCCGGCAGGTTGCCGGTCTCGGCGGTGAACGCCATGGGCATGCCCCAGGAGAAGGCCGCGCCGAGTACCACCTGAGGGTAGAAGGTGTAGCGCTTCATGAAGGGGTAGGTGGCGGCCAGGGCCAGGCCGCCGAAGGACAGCCAGATGGTGGTGGCATTGGTCAGCAGCACCAGGCCGAAGCTCAGGGCCACCAGCACGGCGAACAGGATCAGCGCCTCGCGCGGCTTGACCCGTCCGCTGGCCAGCGGACGCGCGCGGGTACGGCTGACGTGGCCATCGAAATGGCGGTCGGCGTAGTCGTTGATCACGCAGCCGGCCGAGCGCATCAGGATCACGCCGAACACGAAGACGAACAGGTTCAACGCGCTCGGCACACCCTTGGCGGCCACCCACAGCGCCCACAGGGTCGGCCACAGCAGCAGGTAGATACCGATCGGCTTGTCCAGCCGGGTCAGTTGCACGAAGTCCCAGGCGCGCGGGTGCAGGCGGTTCAGCGATTTCAGCAGGCGGGTGTACATCGGGCGGCTCTCCATGCGGATGACGCGCATTATACGAACAAGCGGGAACGAGCTGGTCGCGCCTCAGGCTTCGACGCCGGCCTGTCGCCACAGTGCCGGCAGGAACACCTCGGCCACCAGCACACCCAGGTCACCCCGGCGGAAACACGAACGCCGCGCCCACAGGCGCTCGGCGCGGACCTGCTCAGGCAGCCAGGCGGCAGGATAGCGGGTCGCCTCGATGGGACCGCGGCGAAACGCCGCGTCGCTGAACAGCAGTTCGCCGAGGGAGCGGCTGCCCAGCTCGTCCAGTGCCAGCCCGGAGCCTTCCAGAGCCGTGCGGGCGGCCACGCTGCGGGCGAATACCCAGGGCTCGCCGTGGCCGCGCAGGTACACCTCGCGCACCCAGCCCTGGCTGCCGGCCGGCACCCCCAGGGCAGCGCATTCGTCGGCACGCAACACCTGCCAGCCTTCTTCCCGCGGGGTGACGCTGAAACCGTCGTTGGAAAGGGCGACCAGGCGGCGGGTCAGCGACTCCTCGTTGAACAGCCAGGCGCGCACGCCGGTCGATGGCGCGGGGTGCAACTGCGCGCTGCTGAACCAGCGGGGTGGATGGGCAAGGACGGCGTGGGGCACGGTGACGGGCTTTGGCGGCGATCGGCTCGGGCCGGCGAGCTTAGCATGTTTGCCTGGGCCCGGCCGAAGGTCGGGATTGTCCGACAGCACTTGCGCGGCGGCGCTTGCATCAGTACAAAAAGCGCCTGAGCCGAACGGCGCCCCGAGAGAGGGCGTGGCGGCAATCCGCTTTAGCCTTGAGGTGCAGTGATGAAGAAGTGGCAATGTGTGGTTTGTGGCCTGGTCTATGACGAAGCCCTCGGTTGGCCCGACGAAGGCATCGTCGCCGGTACCCGCTGGGAAGATGTGCCGGAAGACTGGCTGTGCCCCGATTGCGGCGTGGGCAAGCTGGACTTCGAAATGATCGAGATCGCCTGATGCCGCCGCGGGTGCCTTGGCAGCCCGCACGGAGTTGGCTAGGGTCGGCTTTTCCCTGGCGGAGGCGAACATGCGCAAATGGCAATGCGTGATCTGCGGCTTCATCTACGACGAGGCCGCTGGCCTGCCGGAAGAGGGCATCGCCCCCGGCACGGCCTGGCAGGACATTCCCGCCGACTGGCTGTGTCCGGATTGCGGCACCGGCAAGCAGGACTTCGAAATGATCGAGATCGGCTGAGCGTCGATCCTCCCCTTGCGGCGGCCACTGGCCGCCGCGTCGTTTACAGGAGCTGAGCATGAGCACCCCCCTGGTGATCGTCGGGACCGGCCTGGCGGGCTACAACCTGGCCAAGGAATTCCGCAAGCTGGACAGCGAGACCCCGTTGCTGCTGATCACCGCCGACGACGGGCGCTCCTATTCCAAGCCGATGCTGTCCACCGGCTTCGGCAAGGACAAGGATGCCGACGGGCTGACCATGGCCGAGGCCGGTACCATGGCCGAGCAGCTCAACGCGGAAATCCGCACCCATACTCGCATCACCGGTATCGACCCGGGCCACCGCCAACTGTGGATCGGCGAGGAAGCAGTGCCCTATCGCGACCTGGTGCTGGCCTGGGGCGCCGAGCCGATCCGCGTGCCGGTGGCCGGCGATGCTGGCGACGCGATCTTCCCGATCAACGACCTGGAAGACTACGCGCGCTTTCGCGCCGCCGCCGCCGGCAAGAAGCGCGTCCTGCTGCTCGGCGCCGGGCTGATCGGCTGCGAATTCGCCAACGACCTGACCCTCGGCGGCTACCAGGTCGAGCTGGTGGCGCCCTGCGAGCAGGTCATGCCGGCGCTGCTGCATCCGGCTGCCGCTGCGGCGGTGCAGGCCGGGCTGGAAGGCATCGGCGCCCGCTTTCACCTCGGCCCGACCCTGGCCAGCCTCAACCACGTGGAAAGCGGCCTGGAAGCGCATCTGTCCGACGGCACCTGCCTGCCCTGCGACCTGGTGGTATCCGCCGTTGGCCTGCGTCCGCGCATCGAACTGGCCGCTGCCGCCGGCCTGGCGGTGAACCGTGGAATCATGGTCGACCGCGAGCTGCGCAGCTCCCATGCCAACATCTATGCCCTGGGCGACTGTGCCGAGGTGGACGGCCTCAATCTGCTCTATGTGATGCCGCTGATGGCCTGTGCCCGTGCCCTGGCGCAGACCCTGGCGGGCAAGCCGACGGCGGTCGTCTACGGGCCGATGCCGGTGACGGTGAAGACCCCGGCCTGCCCGCTGGTGGTCTCGCCGCCGCCACGTGGCCAGGAAGGTGAATGGAGCGTGGAAGGCAGCGGCCAGAACCTCAAGGTGCTCTGCCGCGACGTCGAGGGGCGCCTGCTCGGCTATGCCCTGACCGGCAGCGCCGTGCAGGAAAAACTGGCCCTGAACAAGCAGTTGCCGCCGTTGCTGGCTTGAATGGCCTCTGTTCTGTCGGTTGCAGCACGAAAAACGCTCGACAAACTGTCCGACAAGACTGGCGCGGGTGACGGCGACATGCCATTCTCCCTGGGTCTGCCGCAGCGCAGAGCTGTTGCGGCGCCTTGGGCGCTGTTCTGGAAGAACAGCACGGAGACAACAACAAAAAACCGTCAAAGAGGCAATTATGCGTAAACCGGAACTCGCCGCCGCCATCGCCGAAAAAGCCGATCTCACCAAGGATCAGGCCAGCCGCGTTCTCAATGCCGTACTCGAGGAAATTACCAGCGCGCTGAACCGCAAGGACAGCGTCACCCTCGTTGGCTTTGGCACCTTCATGCAGCGCCATCGTGGCGCCCGGACCGGGAAGAACCCGCAAACCGGACAGCCGGTCAAGATCAAGGCCAGCAATACCGTCTCCTTCAAGCCGGGCAAGTCGCTGCGCGACGCAGTCAACTGAGCCCGTGCGCCCGGGGCCGGATGCCCCGGGCGCTCCCGCCTGTCACCAGCCGAAAGGCTGGCTGTAGTGCCCGCCGCCAATCGCTACAATGCGCCGCCGTTTCACTTCCCCGCCGAGGCCGTGCGCATGAAATTCCGTTTTCTTCTATGGATGCTGGGCCGCCTGATGTCCAAGGCCAGCCGCACCAATGCCGAGTTCCAGCAGCAACTGGCCGGCAAGGACCTGGTATTCCAGCTGCACACCCTGGACGGCAAGGTCACCCGTCATTTCGTCGTCAAGAACCAGCGCATCGTCAGCAAGCGCGGCGCCTGCAGCGAGCCGGCCTTCGCCCTCGGCTTCAAGGATGCCGCCTACGGCTTCGACACCATGACCGCGAAGAACAAGCAGCTGGCCTTCATGCAGGGCATCCAGAACAAGGACATCCAGGTCCAGGGCAATCCCGCACTGGTGATGTGGTTCCAGGGCCTGATGAAGTACGTGGTGCCGAAGAAGAAAAAGGCCGCCAACCCGGGCGATAAAAAGGCCGCCTGAATCCCACTGCGCCGTGCCGCCACTGGTGGCTGCACGGCGGTTTCGCTAGGCTGGGCGGGAGCTATCCTGGAAGACCCCGCCCATGCGTATCCTGCTGTTGCTGCCGCTGCTGCTCGCCGCCATCGTCGCTCGCGCCGAACCGGTCCCCGCCAAAGCCTTCGACCGCCTGTTCGACCTTTCCGGCATTCGCTTGCTCTGCGAACAGAGCGCGCCCTTGCTGGTACGGGGGCTGCCGGAGGATCAGCAGGCGGAATTGAGCCAGCGCTTCTCCGCCGATGCCCTCTGCGGTGACTTGGCCAAGCGCCTCGGCGCCCGCATCGAGGCGACCCAGTTGCGCCAGGCCGAGGCGCTGCTCGATACGCCCCTGGCGCGGCGCTTCACCGAGGCCGAGCGTGCGGTGGGCGAGAGCGGCTCACAGGGACTGGCCGACTACCGCCTCAAGCTGGCCGAGCGCCCGCCGCTGGGACTTCGCCTGGAACTGGTGCGTCGCCTGGACCGGGCCGCGCAGACCACCGCGCTGGCTACCCTGTTGCGCTACGAAGTGGGCAAGACCCAGGCCCTGCTGGCGCTCAAGGCCCGCGGTGAAACCCTCGACGAGCAGGCCTTGAGCGAGCAAACCGCCAAACAGGAGCAGCTGTTGCGCGAGTCCAGCGCCAAGGCAGTGGAGTCCTTCATGTTCTACGCCTACCGGCAGATGCCCAGCGACCAGCTCGCCGACTACGTGGCGCTCTACGAGCAGGAACCGCTCGGCGACCTATTGCAGGCCTGCGTGGAGGAGCTGCGCGCGGTCTTCGCCGAGCGCCGTGCAGCGTTGAGATAGCGCCGCCTGGTGTCAACGAAAAAGGGAGCCAGGCCTCCCGGGTCTGTCTCAGGTCGATGACGGAAACTGCGAGGCCAGCTCGCGCAGCGCCACTTCGGCCTCCAGCACCTTGCTGACCGCATCGTCGGCCTTTTCCCGGCTGACGCCCAGGCGATCGAACAATGCCTGGGGAATCGGCTGCTGCGGGCCGGCGCCAATACCGCGGTTGCGCAGCAGGTTGACCGCCAGGCAGACCAGGTTCGGATAGGCCGCGTGATCGCCCTCGTAGCTCGGGTCGTGCTGGAAGCGCAGGGCCGTGGCCAGTTCCTCCGGCATGTCCCAGTAGCGCATCAGCCAGGCGCCGATCTGCTCGCGGGTGATGCCCAGCAGGTGCTGCTCGACATAGCTGTGGGACAGGTGCGGATTGGCCTCCAGATGCCGGCAGATCAGGGAGAAATGCGGCGGAAAGACATGGGCCAGGACCAGGTAGCCGAAGTTGTGCAGCAGCCCGGCGAGATAGGTCAGCCCCGCCTCCGGCCGCTGGCCGCGCGGCATGGCGCGGGTCAGCCCCTCGATCACCGCGGCGGTGTAGATCGCCTGCTGCCAGTAGGGCGTGGATTGCTGCGGCTTGTCCTTGGGCAGTGCCAGGGTCTTGCCCAGGGCCAGGCCGAGGGCCAGGTTGATCACCAGGTCGAAGCCGAGCACGCGCACGATGGCATCTTCCACCGAGCGGATCTTGCCCGGCGCGGCGTAGTAGGGCGATGCCGCCCAGCTGACCACCTGGGCGGCCAGCGCCGGGTCGGTCTCCACCACCCCGGTGATGTCGTCCACGGTGGCATCCGGATCGACCCGCAGCTTGATGATCTTCTGCGCGGTTTCCGGCAGCGGCGGGATCTCGATGGTTTCTTCCAGGCGCTGCTGGATGCGCCGCGCGGTGAACGCCTGCACCGCGTGGGTGATTTCGGCGCGGTCGTCGTCCGGGCGGTCCAGGTTCGGTCGGATGCTCGCCAGCGGTTCGCCGAAGCGGGCGGCGCTGGCCTTGCTGAGCAAGGAGGTCTTGAAGGCGTCGCTGGCGATTTCCAGCAATACGCCGGGCTGGCCGGACTCGATCAGCAGTGGGCTCGCCTGCAGCAGGCGCTCGTCGTACAGGCAGGGCGAACTGGTCAGCGGCGGCAACCCCGGCAGCAGGCCGAGGTTGTGCTTGCCGAGCATGCGCTCGAGGCGCTCGGGCTTGACCGCGGTGAGCTTGCGCCCGGTGAGTTCGGCCAGACGGTTGAGGTCGAGCAACTGGCTCTGCGGGTAGAGCACCAGCAGGGCGCCCACCTCGTCGTCGAGCAGTACGGCCTGGACCCGTTGCGCCGGGTCCATGTCGGTCTGTGCGGGGCGCACCTTATAGGCGAGGCCGAGCTTGGCGAGCAGTTGCTGGATCATGGCCGGGGGCTGCGAGGCGTTGTCGGGAGCGAGGGCGGCGTCGGTCATAAGCGAGGTCCGGCTGAGGAATTTCGGGTTGCAGTATAACCAGCCTAGTCGCCAAGCGAGGGCTTGCACGACCAGTGCACCGGAAAACCGTCACACTTGGCCGTACTGCTGCCCGTGGCGCAGCCAGCGTTCCAGCAGCGGGCTGACATGCTGCGGCCAGCGCGCCAGCAGGGCCTGGGCGGCGTCGCGCACCGCCGGCAGCAGCTCGGCGTCGCGCATCAGGTCGGCCACCTTGAACTGCAACAGACCGGTCTGGCGGGTGCCGAGCATCTCGCCGGGGCCGCGCAGCTCCAGGTCTTTCTCGGCGATGACGAAGCCGTCGCAGGTCTCGCGCATGATCGCCAGCCGTTCGCGCCCGAGCTGCGACAGCGGCGGGTGATAGAGCAGCACGCAGTGGCTGGCGGCGCTGCCGCGGCCGACTCGTCCGCGCAGCTGGTGCAGTTGCGCCAGGCCGAGGCGTTCGGGGTTTTCGATGATCATCAGGCTGGCATTGGGCACGTCGACGCCCACTTCGATCACCGTGGTTGCCACCAGCAGTTGCAGCTCGCCGCGCTTGAATTCGTCCATCACCGCCGCCTTCTCCGCCGGCTTCATGCGCCCGTGGATCAGGCCGACGCGCAGTTCGCCGAGGGCGGCGGAGAGTTCCTCGAAGCTGGTTTCCGCCGCCTGGCAGGTGAGTTCCTCGGATTCCTCGATCAGGGTGCATACCCAGTAGGCCTGGCGGCCTTCGCGGCAGGCAGCGCGGACCCGCTCGATCACCTCGATACGGCGGCTGTCGGCGATCACCAGGGTGTTCACCGGTGTGCGGCCGGGCGGCAGCTCGTCGAGGATCGAAGTATCCAGGTCGGCGTAGGCGCTCATCGCCAGGGTCCGCGGGATTGGCGTGGCGGTCATGATCAACTGGTGCGGGCACATGCGGCCGCCCACGCCCTTCTGCCGCAACGCCAGGCGTTGCTGCACGCCGAAGCGATGTTGTTCGTCGATGATCACCAGGGCCAGGCGCTGGAATTGCACCTCGTCCTGGAACAGCGCATGGGTGCCCACCACCATGGGCGCGCCGCCGGCGATCTGCGCCAGCGCGGCGGTGCGGGCCTTGCCCTTGAGCTTGCCGGCCAGCCAGGCGACTTCGATGCCGAGCGGCTCCAGCCAGCGGCTGAAATTGAGAAAGTGCTGCTCGGCGAGGATCTCGGTCGGCGCCATCAAGGCCACCTGATAGCCGGCCTCCAGCGCTTGCAGAGCGGCCAGCGCCGCGACCACCGTCTTGCCGGCGCCGACGTCGCCCTGCACCAGGCGCAGCATGGGCTCGGGCTGGCACAGGTCGTAGGCGATCTCGGCGCCGACCCGTTGCTGGGCGCCGGTGGGGGTGAAGCCGAGGTTGGCGAGAAAGCGCTTGGGCAGCTTTTCGGCTTTCGGCAGTTGCGGTGCCTCCTGGGCGCGCAGGGTTTCGCGAAGGCGTTGCAGGGAGAGCTGGTGGGTCAGCAGTTCTTCGAAGGCCAGTCGGTGCTGGGCCCAGTGGCGGCCTTCGGCCAGCTCTTCCAGGTCGGCGTCGGGCGGCGGCCGGTGCAGGTAGCGAATGGCTTCGTCGAGCGGCCCGAGTCGGTAGTCGCGGGCCAGTTCGGCGGGCAGCCAGTCCGGCAGGCTGTGCGGGCCGAGGCGGGCCAGTGCCTGCTGGCTGAGTTGGCGCAGGCGCTGCTGGGTCAGGCCCTCGGTGGTCGGGTAGATCGGCGTCAGGGTCTGTTCCACCGCGATCGGCTCGGCGCCGCTCAGCGCACGGTACTCCGGGTGGTAGATCTCCAGGCCGGTGGCGCCGGGGCGCACCTCGCCATAGCAGCGCAGCGAGGTGCCGCGCTTGAGGCCATCCTTTTGCGCTTGGCTGAAGTGGAAGAAGCGCAGGCTCAGGGTGCCGCTGCCGTCCTGCAGGCGCACCAGCAAACTGCGGCGACGGCCCATGACCACATCGGCGCCGGCGACGATGCCCTCGACCACCGCATCCTGGCCGGGTCGCAGGGCGCCGATGGGGGTGACGCGGGTGCGGTCCTGGTAACGCAGCGGCAGGTGGAACAGCATGTCCTGCAGGGTTTCCAGGCCGACCCGCGCAAGCTTCTCGGCCAGCGCCGCCCCCACGCCCTTCAGCGCGGTGACCGGTACCTGGGCCAGCTCGCTCATGCCGGTTGCTTGTCCGCTACGCCCTGCGGTTGCGCGACCGAGCACAGGCGAATGGAGTCGGCCAGGACCTCGATGGCCTTCGGCCGCGGGAAGCTGGCGCGCCAGGCGATGGCCACGGTGCGGAACGGCACCGGCGGGGTCAGTGGACGGATCTCGATCACGCCAGGGGCGTAGTGGTGGCTGTCCACCGCCGAGAACGGCAGGATCGACACGCCGAGACCGGAGGCGACCATGTGGCGAATGGTTTCCAGCGAGCTGGATTCGACCGTGGTGTGCTTGGCGTGGTCCTCGCCGCCCTTGCGCAGGCTGGGGCAGGCCTCCAGCACCTGGTCGCGGAAGCAGTGGCCCTCGCCGAGCAGCAGCAGGCTCTTGTCATTGAGCAGCTCGCTGTCGATGGTTTCCTTCGCCGTCCACGGGTGGCCGCTCGGCAGCAGCACGTAGAAGGGTTCGTCGTAGAGCGGCTTGGTCAGCACATCGGCTTCCTGGAAGGGCAGCGCGATGATGATTGCGTCCAGCTCGCCGGTGCGCAGTTTGTCGCGCAGCACGTGGGTGAAGTTTTCCTCGATGTACAGCGGCATCTGCGGTGCGACCCGGTGCAGCTGCGGCACCAGGTGGGGGAACAGGTAGGGCCCGACGGTGTAGATGGCGCCGATCTTCAACGGCGCGGTCAACTGGTTCTTGCCGGCCTGGGCCAGCTCGCGAATGCCCTGGGCCTGCTCCAGCACCTTCTGCGCCTGGGTGACGATGCCCTCGCCGACCGGGGTCAGGCGCACCGCGCTTTTGCTGCGCTCGAAGATCAGCACGCCGAGTTCGTCCTCGAGCTTCTTCACCCCCACCGACAGCGTCGGCTGGCTGACATGGCAGCGCTCGGCGGCGCGGCCGAAGTGCTGTTCCTGGGCGAGGGTGACGATGTAGCGCAGTTCGGTGAGGGTCATAGCGGTTTTCCATTAGGCTGCGGCCAAGCATAGCCTTTGCTCTGCGGCGAACCAACAACGCCGCACGCAAAGCTTGCCGTCCTGCGCGCCTGGCGGCAGGCTGCCACATTCGAGTCACGCGGAGTTGCCATGAAACCCAGTGTATTGATCGCCGGTTGTGGCGATGTCGGCTGTCGCCTCGGCCTGTTGCTGAATGCTGCCGGCTGGACGGTGCATGGCCTGCGCCGCCAGGTCGAGGCCTTGCCATCCGGTATCCATCCGGTGGCCGGCGACCTCTTCTCGGCGCAGGTCCCGGCGGGCTGGCCGCAGGGGCCGCTGGACTATCTGGTGTACAGCGCCGCTGCCAGCCGGCACGACGAGGCCGGCTACCGGGCGGCCTATGTCGAGGGCCTGGCCCATATGCTCGACTGGCTGGCACGGCATGGCCAACGGCCCAAGCGGTTGCTGTTCGTTTCCAGCAGTGGCGTCTATGGCCAGCAGCAGGGCGAGTGGGTGGATGAGACCTCGCCGGCCGAGGGTGGGGGCTTTTCCGCACGCATCATGCGCGAAGCCGAACAACTGGCGCTTGCCAGCGGCCATCCGGCCACCTGCGTGCGCCTCACCGGCCTCTACGGGCCGGGCCGCCGGCGTCTGCTCGAACAGGTGCGCCAGGGTTATCGCGTTGTCGTGGAACCGCCGCTGTACGCCAACCGCATTCATGTCGACGATGCCGCCGGCCTGCTGGCCCTCCTGTTGCAGGCGGCCGAGCGCGGCACGGCACTGGAGTCTTGCTATCTGGGCGTGGACGACACGCCGGCCCCCTTGCACGAGGTGGTCGACTGGCTGCGTGGGCAGATGGGCGTCAGCCACTGGGCCGACGAGGCCAGCGTGCGCCGCGCCGGCAGCAAGCGCTGCAGCAACGCCCGCGCCCGGGCGCTGGGCTGGGTGCCGCGTTATCCGAGTTTTCGCGAAGGCTACGCGGCGCTGCTGACGGAGGGGTGAGATGGACGCCAATCGCCTGCTGGCACGGCCCTGGTTGCCGGGAGTGGAGCTGTTCCATGCCGACTTTTCCGGCCAGGCGTTCGGCCGCCACAGTCACGACGCCTTCGCCATCGGCGCCATCCTGCAGGGCGTCGGCGGCTACCAGTGCCGCGGCGCACGGCATGCCATCCCGGCCGGCAGGCTGTCGCTGATGAACCCGGAGGAGCCGCACACCGGCCACGCGGAAACGGACCGCCTGATCTATCGCATGCTCTATGTGGAGGAGGTGCGCCTGCCCGCGCTGCTCGGGCGCAAGGCGTTGCCGCGGGGCTTTGCCGAGCTCAACCCGGCCGACGATGGCCGCGTGGCCGCCGGCCTGGCACGTCTCGCCCGGGAGTTCGAGCAGGGCGACGTGCTGGCCCTGGAAAGCGAGCTGCTGGCATTGCTGGAACTGGTCTTCGTCCGCCACGGCGGCTTGCCGGAGCCCGCCAGGGCCCGACGCGACGGCGAGGTCTGTGCCCGGCTGCGCGACTATCTGGAAAGCCACTACGCCGAGCCGGTACGCCTGGAGCAACTGGGGCGGTTGCTGCAGCGCCATCCGCGCCACCTGATCGAGGCCTTCCGCCGTGCCTACGGCGTGCCGCCGCACACCTACCTGCTGCAACGCCGGGTGCGCGAGGCCAAGCGGCGGCTGCTGGCCGGCGAAAAGCCGCTGGAGGTGGCGCTGGGCCTGGGCTTCTACGACCAGGCGCACTTCTCCGGCACCTTCAAGCGCTTCACCGGCGTGGCGCCAGGACGCTTCCAGCGCATGGCCTGCGCCTGAGCACGCGCCGCACACCTGAGTTTTCTCCAAGACGAAGGCCGTGCCGCTGTCGAGACTGACCGCCGGTTTCACGGAGGTCGTCCATGTTCGCGCTATTCCTGCTGGTTGCCGGTACTCACTTCACCGCCGTGCTCTCTCCCGGCCCGGATTTCTTCCTGCTGTTGCGCACCGCGCTGCGTGAGGGGCGCGCGCAGGCCGATGGCTGCGCCGCGGGAATTGCCCTGGCCAACCTGCTGAGCATGCTGCTGGTGCTCGCCGGTCTGCAGTTGCTGCCGGCCGGCGGCTGGCTGTGGCGCTTGCTGCAGGGGCTCGGTGGCACCTATTTCGTCTGGCTCGGCGCGCAGGCGCTGCGCTCTACTCGCCAGCTGCAATGGCGCCCGGCCCCTGCGTCGGAGGCCGTGCCGCCCCGGCGCGGGTTCCGCCAGGGCCTGTTGGCCAGCAGTCTCAACCCCAAGCTGCCGCTGTTCTACGCGGGGCTGTTCGGTGTGTTGCGGGAGGCGGCCGTGCCGGCCTGGGGGCTGGCGCTGGCGATGCTGTGGATGACGCTTGTGGTGCTGCTCTGGGACCTGGCTCTGGTGCGCCTGCTGGTCCGCCCGCGCTGGCAGCGCTGGCTGCAGCATCGGGTGGTGCGGCTCGATCAGCTGTGCGGCGGTCTGCTGCTGGTGCTGGGTGGGTGCCTGCTGGTTGCTGCGCTGCGCTGAGCGAGGCTATTGGCGACGCAGCAGCCAGGCGCGTCGACCCGGCCGGTACACCGGCATCTCGTCCGGATGGGCATGGTTGACCGCTTCGAAGATTTCCAGGCGTCGGCCGCTGAGTTCGAACAGCCAGGTCTGGCCTTGGCGGCCCTGCTGCAGCCACAGGCTGTCGTGTTCGCCGCTCATGGTCGCGCAGTCGCCGGCCAGGCAGAGCGCGAAATACTCGGCATCCGGCAGGCCGTCGACCTGCCCGTCGGGGTGGAAGCGCACCCGGTTGCCTTCACCGGGGCCCTGGCTGATCGTCCAATTGCCGCCCAGGTAGCTGGCGTACAGGGCCTGTTCGAAGCTGCTGCCGGTGGGACCGTCGACGGTGGGCGCCGGGACGAAGCGCTGCTCGGGCCAGCTGTCACTGGCGAGTTGCACCAGCTCGTCGTCTTCCAGGGCCAGCGCCTCGCGGTAGTCGCCGTAGAACAGCACGCCCCAGTTGGCGCCGCGCTCGCCGATGAGCTGACCCTCGCCCAATTCGAAGCCGTTGCTGAAGACAGCCCGCCGGCGCAGGGCATCGATGCGCCATTCGAGATTGGGGCCGTGCTCGGCCAGCGCCTCGCGCAGCCTGCCGCTGCTGCTGGCGGCATCGATGGCTGCCTGGTTGATCCAGGTCCCGCTGGGGTCGGGCTCGGCGGGCCTGCTGGCGCAGCCGCCGAGCAGGACGCCGCACAGCAGCGCAAGCGCGGTCAGGCGCATGGGTGCCACTCCTGAAGAGGGCGGGGGCGAGCCCCGCCGAATCGCTTAGTCGAGAACCAGAATAGCGTCCATTTCCACTTGCGCGCCCTTCGGCAGGGCGGCCACGCCAATGGCGGCGCGGGCCGGGTAGGGCTGCTGGAAGTAGCGACCCATCACTTCGTTGACGGTGGCGAAGTGGGAAAGGTCGGTGAGGAAGATGTTCAGCTTGACCACATCCTTGAAGCCGCCGCCGGCTGCTTCCATCACCGCCTTGAGGTTCTCGAACACCTGCACGGTCTGCGCTTCGAAGCCTTCCACCAGCTCCATGGTCTTCGGGTCCAGCGGAATCTGCCCGGACAGGTAGACGGTGTTGCCGGCCTTGATCGCCTGGGAATAGGTGCCGATGGCGGCCGGGGCCTTGTCGCTGCTGATGACGGTCTTGCTCATGGGGGATTTCCTTATTGTCGAGGTTGTTGTGTTTGTTTTGCGTGCGGCGCGGACGGCCAGGTGCCGGCTCGGCTACGCGCGCACGCGGGTGATGCGCACGACGCCCTTGAGGGCGCGCAGCTTCTTGATCACCCGGGCCAGGTGCACGCGGTCGTGCACGCTGACCACCAGCTGGACCACGCTGATGCGGCCATCGCGCTCGTCCATGCCGATTTTCTCGATGTTGCCGTCGGCGGCGGCGACGGTGCCGGCCAGCACAGCGATCAGGCCGCGCTGGTGTTCCAGTTCGACGCGCAACTCGACGTTGAACTCGCCGGTGACGTCCTTGGCCCACGAGAGCTGGATGCATTTCTCGGGGTTGTGGCGGATCTCGCTGATGTTGCGGCAGCTCTCCAGGTGCACGACCATGCCCTTGCCCGCCGACAGGTGGCCGACGATGGGGTCGCCGGGAATCGGCGTGCAGCACTTTGCGTAGCTCAGCACCAGGCCTTCGGTCCCGCGGATGGCCAGCGGGCTCTCGCTGTTCGGTGCCTGCTCGCCGTCGCTGGCGAGCAGGCGGCGGGCCACCACGTAGGCCATGCGATTGCCCAGACCGATGTCTTCCAGCAGGTCTTCGATCACCTCCTGGCGATATTCCGCCAGGACCTGCTGCACGCGCTCGGCGGGAACCTTCTCCAGGCTGGTATCGAAGCCGGCGAGCACCTTGTTCAACAGGCGCTCGCCGAGGTTGATGGACTCCGAGCGGCGCTGCTGCTTGAGCGCGTGACGAATATGGGTGCGGGCCTTGCCGGTGACCACGAAGTTGAGCCAGGCCGGATTCGGCCGGGCGCCGGGCGCGGTGACGATTTCCACGGTCGAGCCGCTCTGCAGTGGCTCGGAGAGCGGCGCCAGGCGGCGGTTGATGCGGCAGGCGATACAGGTGTTGCCGACGTCGGTGTGCACCGCATAGGCGAAATCGACCGCAGTGGAGCCCTTCGGCAGCTCCATGATGCGGCCCTTGGGGGTGAATACGTAGACCTCGTCGGGGAACAGGTCGATCTTCACGCTCTCGATGAATTCCAGGGAATTGCCGGCGCGCTGCTGCAGCTCCAGCACGCCCTTGACCCACTGACGGGCGCGGGCGTGGGTGCCCTTGGGCTGGTCTTCCTCGTTGGACTTGTACAGCCAGTGCGCGGCGATGCCGTTGTTGGCCATCTCTTCCATTTCGCGGGTGCGGATCTGGATCTCGATGGGCACGCCATGCATGCCGAACAGCGTGGTATGCAACGACTGGTAGCCGTTGGCCTTGGGAATCGCGATGTAGTCCTTGAAGCGCCCCGGCAGCGGCTTGTACAGGTTGTGCACGGCGCCGAGTACGCGGTAGCAGGTATCGACCTTGTCGACGATGATGCGGAAGGCGTAGACATCCATGATCTCGTTGAACGCCCGGCGCTTGCCGCGCATCTTCTGGTAGATGCTGTAGAGGTGCTTCTCGCGGCCGACCACCTGGCCTTCCAGGCCTTCGCGGGCGAGGCAGTGCACCAGCGAGTCTTCGATCTTGTTGAGGATTTCCTTGCGATTGCCGCGGGCGCGCTTGACCGCCTGGCGGATGCGCTCGGAACGCATCGGGTGCATGGCCTTGAAGCCCAGGTCCTCGAACTCGATGCGCATGCTGTGCATGCCCAGCCGGTTGGCGATCGGCGCGTAGATTTCCAGGGTTTCCTTGGCGATGCGCCGGCGCTTCTCGCCGGACAGCACCTCCAGGGTGCGCATGTTGTGCAGGCGGTCGGCCAGCTTGACCAGAATCACGCGGATGTCGCGGGCCATGGCCATGGCCATCTTCTGGAAGTTCTCGGCCTGAGCCTCGGCCTTGGTCTCGAAGTTCATCTGGGTCAGCTTGCTGACCCCGTCCACCAGCTCGGCGACGGTTTCGCCGAATTGCGCGTTGAGCGCTTCCTTGGCGATGCCGGTGTCTTCGATGACGTCGTGCAGCATGGCGGCCATCAGGCTCTGATGGTCCATGTGCATGTCGGCGAGAATGCCGGCTACCGCCAGCGGATGGGTGACGTAGGCTTCGCCGCTGCGGCGTCGCTGCCCGTCGTGGGCCTGTTCGGCGTAGAAGTAAGCGCGGCGGACCAGGTTGACCTGGTCCGCGCCGAGGTAGGTCGTCAGTCGTTCGGCAAGCCCGTCTATGCTCGGCAAGGTGCTACCCCCCGCCGGTCGGGTCGCCTGGTTGGCGTATGACTTCGACCTGGCATGGGCTGCTTACAGGGCCTCGTTGGCCTCGTCCTCGAAGGCGGCGAACAGCGGCTCTTCCTCGACGATCTCGTCCTGGGCGATGACGTCGTAGTCGACCAGACCGGCGGCGATTTCGCGCAGCGCCACGACGGTCGGCTTGTCGTTTTCCCAGGCCAGCTTGGGCTCCTTGCCGCCGGTGGCCAGTTGGCGGGAACGCTTGGTGGCGAGCATCACCAGCTCGAAGCGGTTATCGACGTTGTCCAGGCAGTCTTCAACGGTCACGCGGGCCATGGTGTTCCTCTAATACGGATAGCAAAAGAAGCTGAGCCCGAATGGGCGAGCGGACTGGGTAGTCTAAAAAATCGCCAGCCTTAAGGGAAGCCCCGATAGCGAGCTTCCCCACGCGGCTCGTCAGGCCAGCAGGCGACTGAGCAGTTCGCTGTGGCGCTGCTGCTGCACCGATTGCAGGAGCTGGTTGGCGCGGAACACCGCCTTGAGGTCGTCCAGTGCCAGGGCGAAGTCGTCATTGATCACCAGGTAGTCGTACTCGACATAGTGGCTCATCTCGCTGACGGCCTCGCGCATGCGTCGCTCGATGACCTCGTCGCTGTCCTGGCCGCGGTTGGTCAGGCGCTGGCGCAGGGCGGTCTGGGTCGGCGGCAGGATGAAGATGGACTTCGCCGCGGGCATCAGCCGGCGTACCTGCTGCGCGCCTTGCCAGTCGATCTCGAGGATCAGGTCGTAGCCCTCGGCGAGAGTCTGTTCCAGCCAGCGCTGCGAGGTGCCGTAGAGATTGCCGAAGACTTCCGCGTGTTCGAGGAATTCGTTGCGGCCGAGCATTTCGATGAAGCTCTCGCGGCTGACGAAGTGGTAGTTCACCCCGCCGACTTCGCCCGGGCGCATGGCGCGTGTGGTGTGCGAGACCGATACGCGCACCTGAGGCAGGGCGTCGATCAGGGCCTTGACCAGGCTGGTCTTGCCGGCGCCGGAGGGCGCGGAAACGATGTACAGGGTGCCGGTTGTGGGCTTCATAGGATCACTCGATGTTCTGGACTTGTTCGCGCATCTGTTCGATCAGCACCTTGAGGTTGACCGCGGCCTGGGTGCTGCGCGGGTCGAAGGCCTTGGAGCCGAGGGTGTTGGCCTCGCGGTTTAGCTCCTGCATGAGGAAATCCAGGCGCCGCCCGGCCGCGCCGCCGGCCTTGAGCACCCGGCGCACTTCCCCGACATGGGTGCTCAGGCGGTCCAGTTCCTCGGCGACGTCGCTCTTCTGGGCCAGCAGCACCAGTTCCTGTTCCAGGCGCTGCGGGTCCAGCTCGGCCTGCATTTCGGCGCAGCGATCGAGGATCTTTTGCCGTTGGGCGGCAAGCATCTGCGGCACCAGTTCGCGCAGGGCGACAACTTCTTCCAGCATGGCATCCAGGCGTTCGTTGAGCAGCTTGGCCAGCTCGGCGCCTTCGCGGGCGCGGCCGTTCTTCAGCTCGGCCAGGGCCTCGCCAAACAGCTCCAGGGCGGCGTTGTTCATGGCGTGCGGATCGGCGGCATCGGCCACCAGCACGCCGGGCCAGGCCAACACTTCGAGGGGATTGAGCGGGGCCGGCTGCTTGATCAGCGCGGCGACGCTCTCGGCGGCGGCGACCAACTGCGCGGCGCGCTCGCTGTCCACCTGCAGCGGCTGGCCGGCGGTTTCCTCGGCGAGCCGCAAGGTGCATTCGACCTTGCCGCGGGACAGGCCCTGGCGCAGCGCTTCGCGTACCGCGCCTTCGAGGTCGCGGAAGGCTTCCGGCAGGCGCAGGCTGGGTTCCAGATAGCGATGGTTGACCGAACGCAGTTCCCAGCTCAGGGTGCCCCGGGCGCCTGCCCGTTCGAGGCGGGCGAAGGCGGTCATGCTATGCACCATGGGGATACCTCTCGGAAAGATGGAACGAAAGGCGAGGGATTGTAACGCATAGCGGCGCCAATCGGCTCTAGCGGGGCATCCGACCGCCCGTGGTACGGCACGCAAAAGCGCAACGACGGGCAACCGGGAGTGCCTCCCGTCAAGAATGTGTCCCGCGCGCGGCATGCCCCCTATAATGGCCGCAGATTTCCATGTCGTGAGTAGGTATTTCCAATGAAGCGTCCTAGTGGCCGCGCCGCCGACCAGCTGCGTTCGATCCGCATCACCCGCAACTACACCAAGCATGCCGAGGGTTCGGTGCTGGTGGAGTTCGGCGATACCAAGGTGATCTGCACCGCCAGCGTGGAAAGCGGCGTGCCGCGCTTCCTCAAGGGCCAGGGCCAGGGCTGGCTGACCGCCGAGTACGGCATGCTGCCCCGGGCCACCGGCGAGCGCAACCAGCGCGAAGCGTCCCGCGGCAAGCAGGGCGGCCGCACCCTGGAGATCCAACGACTGATCGGTCGCTCGCTGCGCGCGGCGCTGGACATGTCCAAGCTGGGCGAGAACACCATCTACATCGATTGCGATGTGATCCAGGCCGACGGCGGCACCCGCACGGCGTCCATTACCGGCGCCATGGTCGCCCTGGTCGATGCGCTGCGGGTCCTGAAAAAGCGCGGCGCCCTGCGTGGCGGCGAGCCCCTCAAGCAGATGATCGCCGCGGTATCGGTGGGCATGTATCAGGGCGAGCCGGTACTGGATCTGGATTACCTGGAGGATTCCGCCGCCGAGACCGACCTCAACGTGGTGATGACCAGCGCCGGTGGCTTCATCGAAGTGCAGGGCACCGCCGAAGGGGCACCGTTCCAGCCGGAAGAGTTGACCGCCATGCTCGACCTGGCGCGCCAGGGCATGGCGCAACTGTTCGAGTTGCAACAGGCGGCTTTGGCCGACTGAAATGCCAAGGCGTCGGCATCGCTCGCTTATTTCTGCAGGCAGGATATTTCGCCGCTAGGCTTAGCGAGCGACCGTTATCAACCCAGGAGATGAACCATGAGCGAAAGCCAGGCGCCGTTGCCTTCACCGAGTCCGGAAGCCCGCCAGTGGGCGATGTTCTGCCACTTCGCGGCCTTTTTCGGGCTGATCATTCCCTTCGGCAACCTGCTCGGGCCGCTGATCGTTTGGCAGATCAAGAAAGAGATGGACCCGTTCGTCAACGAGCAGGGCAAGGAGGCGCTGAATTTTCAAATCAGCGTGTCGCTGGCCGCCATCGTGTGTTTCATGCTGATGGTGGTGGTGATCGGCTTCCCGCTGCTGGTCCTGGTCAGCATCGCGGCGCTGGTCCTGACCATCATCGCCGGAATCAAGGCCAACGAAGGTCAGTCCTATCGCTACCCGTTCAGCTGGCGGGTCGTGAAGTAGGCTCCCCGCACCGGGGCTGGAGTCGATCTGCCCACGGTAGCAGCGGGCGAAGGTGAAACGAAAAACGGCAAGCCCAGGCTTGCCGTCTTTCATTGGTGCTAGACGGTCAGCATCCAGTCGTAGTCGACGATCAGCGGCGCGTGCTGGGAGAAGCGCGGCTGACGGGGCAGGCGCGCGCTGCGCACGGCACGACGCAGGCCGGGAGTCAGCAACTGGTAGTCGAAGCGCCAGCCGAGGTTGAGCAACTGCGCCTGTTCGCTATCCGGCCACCAGCTGTACTGGTCGCCTTCGCGACTGGCTTCGCGCAGCGCATCGACATAGCCCATGGTGCCGATCACCTCATCCAGCCAGGCGCGCTCGGGCGCCAGGAAGCCCGGCAGCTGCTGGCAGTCGCGCCAGTTCTTCACGTCCAGCTTCTGGTGCGCAACGTACAGCGAGCCGCAGTAGATATATTCGCGACGCTTGCGTCGCTGCTTGTCCAGGTAGTGGGCGAAGTCGTCCATGAACTTGAACTTGTGGTTCAGGCTCTCGTCGCCGCTCTGCCCCGAGGGCAGCAGCAAGGTGGCAATGCTCACCTTGTCGAAGTCGGCTTGCAGGTAGCGCCCATAACGGTCGGCCATTTCAAAGCCGAGGCCGCTGATCACCGCCTTGGGTTGCAGCCGCGAATACAGCGCCACGCCGCCCTGGCTGGGCACTTCGGCATCGCAGGCATAGAGGAAATAGCCATCCAGTTGGTAGGCCGGGTCATCCAGTTCGAAGGCGGAGGCGCGGGTATCCTGCAGGCAGACGACGTCGGCATTCTGCGCTTGCAGCCAGCTGAGCAGACCCCGCTCGACCGCAGCTTGAATGCCATTCACGTTCACACTGATGATCCGCATAAATGGCCCCTAAAAACAGTGGCGTGTATGATACCCGAGCTCTTCCCAATAAGCTAAATCCGTGCCGTCCCGAGGCTTTCCATGCAGGCGTACCAGCGTGAATTCATCCGATTTGCCATTGAGCGCGGCGTGCTGCGCTTTGGCGAATTCACTCTCAAGTCCGGGCGCACCAGCCCTTATTTCTTCAATGCCGGCTTGTTCAACAGCGGCCTGGCACTGGCCCAGCTGGGTCGTTTCTACGCCTCGGCGGTAGTCGACAGCCAGATTCCCTTCGACGTGCTGTTCGGCCCTGCCTACAAGGGAATTCCGTTGGCGGCGGCGACCGCCGTGGCGCTGGCCGAGCAGCATGGCCGCGATCTGCCCTGGTGCTTCAACCGCAAGGAGGCCAAGGATCATGGCGAAGGCGGTAGTCTGGTCGGCGCACCGCTCGCCGGTCGCGTATTGATTGTCGACGATGTGATCACGGCCGGTACGGCGATTCGCGAAGTGATGCAAATTATCCAGGCGCAAGGTGCGCGGGCGGCCGGCGTGCTGATCGCGCTGAACCGCCAGGAGCGCGGCCAGGGCGAGCTGTCGGCGATCCAGGAGGTTGAACGCGACTTTGCCATGCCGGTGGTCAGCATCGTGGCCCTCGACCAGGTACTGGAATATCTGGCCGGGGATGCTGAACTGAACAAGCATCTGCCGGCGGTGGAGGCCTACCGCGCGCAATACGGCATCTGAATACCCATACCGAGTAGTGGTTTCTATGGTCAGTCTGGACGCAATCCGCCTTACCCTGTTGCTCACGGTGCTGTTGCCGGTAGCCGCAGACGCCACCGAGCTGTACCGCTATGTCAACGACAAGGGCATCGTGGTGCTCGACCGCATGGGCGTGCCGCCGCAGTACATCGGCAAGGGCTACGAGGTGCTCAACGAGCAGGGGCGGGTGATCCGCGTGGTGCCCCCGGCGCCTACCGCCGAGGAGTTCAAGCGCCGGCAGGAGGAAAAGGCGCAGGCGGAGGTCGACGCCAAGTTGCTGCGCCTGTACTCCAGCGTGGAAGACGTCGATCGCGCCAAGGCACGTAAACTGGCCGAACTGGATAGCCTGATCAGCGTGGCCCGCGGCAACATGCAGGCGGCGCGTCAGCAGCAGGGCAACCTGCAGAGCCAGGCGGCCGACCATGAGCGCGCGGGGCGCCAGGTGCCGGAAGGTTTGCTGGTGCAAATCAACAATCTGCAGGAAGAGCAGCAGCGCCTGAAGAAGGATATCGAGCGGTACCGCGAAATGCGCAAGCTGGCGGAGTCGAGCTTTGCCGTGGAGCGTTCCCGCATTGCCGAACTGCTCGGGCAGCGCCGCTAGCCTGTCCGTTTGAGCCAGGCCGCCCGCAACGGGCGGCTGGCGCGTCCCGCCGGATCAGTGGCGCTTGTTGCGATTGCTGATCAGCGTGCCGACACCGGTATCGGTGAAGATTTCCAGCAGCACCGCATTGGGCACCCGACCATCGATGATATGCGAGCTGGTGACGCCGCCTTGCACGGCCTCCAGGGCGCAGCGGATCTTCGGCAACATGCCGCCGTAGATGGTGCCGTCGGCGATCAGCTCGTTGACCTGCTCGGTGGACAGGCCGGTGAGCACCTGCCCCTGCTTGTCCATCAGGCCGGCGATATTGGTCAGCAGCATCAGCTTTTCGGCTTTCAGCGCTTCGGCCACTTTGCCGGCCACCAGGTCGGCATTGATGTTGTACGACTCGCCGTCCGGGCCGACCCCGATGGGGGCGATCACCGGAATGAAGTCGCCTTTCACCAGCATGTTCAAGAGATCGGTGTTGACCCCGGTCACCTCGCCGACATGGCCGATGTCGATGATTTCCGGCTTGGTCATCTCCGGCGTCTGGCGGGTCACGGTGAGCTTCTTGGCGCGGATCAGCTCGGCGTCCTTGCCGGTCAGGCCGATGGCGCTGCCGCCGTGCTGATTGATCAGGTTGACGATGCTCTTGTTGACCTGGCCGCCGAGCACCATTTCCACCACGTCCATGGTGGCGGTGTCGGTGACGCGCATGCCATCGATGAAGTGGCTCTCGATGGACAGGCGCTTGAGCAGGTCGCCGATCTGCGGGCCGCCGCCGTGCACCACCACCGGATTGATGCCGACCGCTTTCATCAGCACGATGTCGCGGGCGAAACCTTCCTTGAGCTCTTCGCTCTCCATGGCGTTGCCGCCGTACTTGATCACCAGGGTCTTGCCGACGAAGCGGCGGATGTAGGGCAGTGCTTCGGACAGGACCTTGGCGACTTGGGTGGCGGCATCACGGCTGAGGGTCATGCGGGGCTCCAACGGCGATCAGAACGGCAGGTTGAGGTCGGGGGCGACATTATAGAGCTGGGCGCGGAACACTTCCTGGATGCGCTGAAGCTCTTCGGCGCTTTCGGCCTCGAAGCGCAGCACCAGCACCGGCGTGGTGTTGGAGGCGCGTACCAGGCCCCAGCCCTTGGGGTAGTCGACGCGCACGCCGTCCAGGGTGGTCAGGTTGGCCTCGCCCCAATGGGCGTCGCGCTGCAGGGCGTCGATGATGGTGAACTTGCTGTCGTCGGTCACCTGGATGTTGATTTCCGGTGTGCTGATGTCGTTGGGGAAGGCGGCGAAGACCTTCTCCGCATCGCGTTTGTCCTGGCTGAGGATTTCCAGTAGGCGGGCGGCGCTGTAGATGCCGTCGTCGAAGCCGAACCAGCGTTCCTTGAAGAAGATGTGCCCGCTCATTTCGCCGGCCAGCAACGCGCCGCTTTCCTTCATTTTCTTCTTGATCAGCGAGTGACCGGTCTTCCACATCACCGGGCGGCCGCCGTAGCCGCTGATCAGTGCGGTCAGGCGGCGCGTGCATTTGACGTCGAAGATGATGTCCGCGCCGGGATTGCGCGAGACCACGTCCTTGGCGAACAGCATCAGCAGGCGGTCCGGGTAGACGATGGTGCCGGTGTTGGTCACCACGCCGACGCGATCGCCGTCGCCGTCGAAGGCCAGGCCGAGGTCGGCGCCGGTTTCCTTGACCTTGGCGATCAGATCCTTGAGGTTTTCCGGCTTGCCCGGGTCCGGGTGGTGGTTGGGGAAGTTGCCGTCCACCTCGCAGTACAGCGGGATCACGTCGCAGCCGAGCGCTTCGATCAGCTGCGGGGCGATGACGCCGGCGACGCCGTTGCCGCAGTCGACCACCACCTTCATGCGTTTGGCCAGGGCGATGTCGTCGCGGATCTGCTTGAAGTAGCGCTCCAGCACGTCGACCTGTTCGGCGCTGCCGACGCCGCTGGCCAGGTCGTTGTTTTCGATGCGCTGGCGCAGCGCCTGGATCTGCTCGTTGGCCAGGGTGTCGCCAGCGATGACGATCTTGAAGCCGTTATAGTCCGGCGGATTGTGGCTGCCGGTGAGCATTACCCCGGATTTGCCGGCGAGAACGTTGGCGGCGTAGTACAGCGCCGGGGTCGGCACCATGCCGATGTCGCTGACATTGCAGCCGCAGTCGAGCAGCCCCTGGATCAGTTGCTGGACCAGTTGCGGGCCGGACAGGCGGCCGTCGCGGCCGACCGACACGTTGGGCTCGCCGCGGGCCAGGCTTTCCGAGCCGATGGCGCGGCCGATCCAGTAGGCGGTTTCCGGGGTCAGGCTGTCGCCCACCACGCCGCGGATGTCGTAGGCGCGGAAGATGCTGGCGGGAAGCTTGGGGGCTTGTTGGAAGCTGTTCATAGCGGGGTCTCGCTCAATGATGTCGAGGCCAAGCAGGTCCTGATCTTCGTCCAGGATGTCGATGTCGAGAATATCGGTGTCCTGGAACAGCGGATCGACCAGATCGGCAACTTTTCCTGGCGCAGCGGCCGGAGGCTCGGCGCTTGCGCGGGCGGATGGCAGGTCTGGGGCAGGGGCGGAAGCCGCCTCGCTCTTGCGGCGGGGTAGGCGAACCAGGCTCTGTGCCAGAGCCCTCAGCGCCGGCAAGTGCAGGCTGGGGGTTTTGATGGCTTTGCCGGCAGAGAGTTCCTGAATGAGCTGGCCGAGTTGCATGACGTCTTCGCGCAATTGGCGGCGCTGACTGCTCAGTACCAGCTGCAGGCCGAGCACCGTGCCACCGAGGGCGATCAGCAGGGCGAGACCGAGCGGCACCGGCGAATTGCCGCCGGCAACGGCCGGGCCCGGGGTGAAGCTGAGCTTCCAGTTCGGGTTGCTGCTGTCGAGGGCGATCGGCGCGCCGCCGTTCGCCTGGCCGCGCTGCGCGAGCACCTGCGGCGGCGCATTGCCGAACTGCTGGATGATCTGGAACTGGCCGACGTCGGCGGGCAGCGGCGGCAGGGCATCGAGCAGACGGTTGAGGTCGACCGCCAGCAGCAGCGTGCCCTGGGTCGGCGCGCCTTCGCTCAGGCGCAGCGGTGCGGCGCTGTAGGCCAGCCAGCGCTCGCCGACCTTGTAGGCCTCGACGGCGGGTTGCTGGCCGGCTTCGACACGGCGCAGCAGATCCAGTGCCGCGAAGTTCATTGGCGCCGCGCGGCTGCTGTCCTGGCGGGCCTGGCCGTAGGCGTTGAGCTGGGCATCGATCACGCTGTCCCAGTACAGCAGGCTGCGCTCTGCGGCCCGCAGTTGTTCGGGATCCTGGCTTTGCACGGCCTGGATCAACTGCGGGTTGCGGGCGGCCGCCTGGGTGTCGGCGCTCAGCTGTTTCAGCGCCTGTTGCAGGGCGGCGGCCTGGCTGTCGCCCCAGGCCCTGGCGGTCTGTGCCTGCTGTTGCTGCAGGCTGCCGCCCAGAGACAGCCAGACCAGTGCGGCGGCGGCGAGCAGGCCGGCGAGGGCGCAGAGCAGTCCCGGTAGCAGGGCCTGCAGCGGCTGTGCCTGGCTGGCGCCGTTGGAGTTGCCGTTGTCGGTGTCCTTGGCGGTGCGCTGGAAGAGTTTCACGTCAAGCTCCTCGGCGGGGGTCCTGAAAGGGGGGTTAGTGGCTGCCGGAGTGGCCGAAGCCGCCGGCACCGCGCTCGCTGGTGTGGAATTCGTCGACCAGCTCGAAATGCGCCTGTACCACCGGCACCAGCATCAGCTGGGCGATGCGCTCGCCCACGGCGATGGTGAAGCTGTCCTGGCCGCGGTTCCAGCAGGACACCATCAGCTCGCCCTGGTAGTCCGAATCGATCAGCCCGACCAGGTTGCCGAGCACGATGCCGTGCTTGTGGCCGAGGCCGGAGCGCGGCAGGATCAACGCGGCCAGCCCGGGGTCGGCGATATGGATGGACAGGCCGGTGGGGATCAGCACGGTCTGGCCCGGCTCCAGGGTCAGGTCTTCCTGCAGCATGGCGCGCAGATCGAGGCCGGCGGAGCCCGGCGTGGCGTACTGCGGCAGCGGGAAGTCGCGGCCGAGGCGGGGGTCGAGGATCTTGGCTTGCAGTGAGTGCATGGGGTTCAAATCTTGTGCAGGCGGTCGGCGATAAAGGCGATCAGCTGGCGCGCGATCTTGCCTTTGCTGGTCTGGGTGAAGCGGGTCTCCAGGAGTTCGCGGTCGATCACGCTGACGGCGTTCTCTTCACTATTGAAGCCGATACTGGGATTGGCCACGTCGTTGGCGACGATCAGGTCGAGGTTCTTGTCCTTCAGCTTGCGCGCGGCATAGGTCAGGAGGTTCTCGGTTTCCGCGGCGAAGCCGACGCTGAACGGGCGATCCGCGCGCTGGGCCAGGGTGGCAAGGATGTCGGGGTTGCGCACCAGCTGCAACAAAAGGCCATCACCGCTGGTGGGGTCTTTCTTCAATTTGTGCTGTGCGACCACTTCCGGACGGTAGTCGGCCACGGCGGCGGCGGCGATCAGCAGGTCGCAGGGCATCTCCCCTTCGCAGGCCGCCAGCATGTCGCGGGCGCTGACCACGTCGATGCGCTTGACCCGGTCGGGGGTCGGCAGGTGCACCGGGCCGGTGATCAGGGTGACCTGGGCACCGGCCTCGGCGGCCGCCTCGGCGAGGGCGAAGCCCATCTTGCCGGAGCTGTGGTTGGTGATGTAGCGCACCGGATCGATGTTTTCCTGGGTCGGTCCGGCGGTGATCAGTACGCGCACGCCGCTCAGGGCCTGCCGTTCGAAGCAGTCGGCGGCAAGCTGGGCCAGTTCGTCGGCTTCCAGCATGCGGCCGGGGCCGACATCGCCACAGGCCTGGCTGCCGGCGGCGGGGCCGAACAGGCGCATGCCGCGTTCGCCGAGCAGGCGCGCATTGGCCTGGGTTGCGGGGTCGCGCCACATGGCCTGGTTCATCGCCGGGGCGAGGGCGACCTGGGCATCGGTGGCCAGCACCAGGGTGGTCAGCAGGTCGTCGGCGACGCCCTGGGCCAGGCGTGCCATCAGGTCGGCGGTCGCCGGGGCGATCAGGACCAGGTCCGCCCAGCGGGCCAGTTCGATATGGCCCATGGCGGCTTCGGCGGCCGGGTCGAGCAGGTCGAGGTGGACCGGATGGCCGGAGAGCGCCTGCAGGGTCAGCGGCGTGATGAATTCGCGGCCGCCATGGGTCATCACCACCCGTACTTCGGCGCCCTGGTCGCGCAAGCGGCGAACCAACTCGGCACTCTTGTAAGCGGCGATACCGCCACCGACGCCCAAGACGATGCGTTTCCGATACAGCCGCTGCATAGGCCTGCCTTATATAGATGCAAAGGGAGTCTGCGCTGCGGCGATGCCGCCTCCCCAGGCGGGTCGCCGAGCGAAAAAGATGGGCTAAGATAGCACAGCGCCCGCGACCGGAAAGCGGGCCAACTCGACAGGGAGGTTCAATGAGTATTCGCGATTGGCCTGCGGCGGAACGCCCGCGGGAAAAACTGCTGGAACAGGGTGCGGCGGCCCTGACCGACGCCGAGCTTCTCGCCATTTTCTTGCGTACCGGGGTCGCCGGGCAGAGCGCCGTCGACCTCGCGCGGCGCCTGCTGCTGGAGTTCGGCAGCCTGCGCGCGCTGCTGGAGGCGGACCTGGCCAGCTTCAGCCAGCATCTGGGCCTGGGGCCGGCGAAGTTCGCCCAGCTGCAGGCAGTGCTGGAGATGGCCCGCCGGCACCTGGCCGAGCGGCTGCGGCGGGATTCGGCGCTGGAGAGCCCGCAGGCGGTGCGAGACTACCTGAAGGCGCGCCTGCGCCATGAGCCCCATGAGGTGTTCGGTTGCCTGTTCCTCGACGCCAAGCACCGGGTACTGGCCTTCGAGGTGCTGTTCCAGGGCTCCATCGACGGGGCCAGCGTCTACCCGCGGCAGGTGGTCAAGCGAGCCCTGGCGCACAACGCGGCGGCGTTGATCCTGACCCATAATCATCCGTCTGGCGTCGCCGAGCCGAGTCAGGCCGACCGCCTGCTCACCCAGCGGCTGAAGGAGGCGCTGGCTCTGATCGATGTGCGCGTGCTGGATCATTTCATCGTCGGCGACGGGGAACCGCTGTCCATGGCCGAGTATGGCTGGCTATAGCTGACGAACGGTCGGAGCGCGCTTGCCGCGCTCCTGACTGGTCCAGGGAGTAGGGGTGCCCGATAGGTGGTCGGCAAAAGTGCGGCGATCCTTGCTGCGTTGGGGGCTTTCTGATATAAAGCAGCGCTCTTTTCTGGGGGCCCGCCTTTCGCATCAGTGCAGTGGCCGGTAAGACCCCGAGGAAATACGGCGCAAGCGCCGATTGACTGAGAGATAAGCGGCCAACCCATGCCGGGTTGGGCATGTGGTTTTAGAGGGCTGAGGCATGTCGAGAGTCTGTCAAGTTACCGGTAAGGGTCCGGTAACCGGGAACAACATTTCCCACGCGAACAACAAAACCCGTCGTCGTTTCCTGCCGAACCTGCAGCATCATCGCTTCTGGGTCGAGTCCGAGAAGCGTTTCGTCCGTCTGCGCGTTTCCGCCAAGGGCATGCGTGTGATCGACAAGCGCGGTATCGATGTAGTGCTGGCCGAGCTGCGCGCTCGCGGCGAAAAGGTCTAAGGAGCTAATCATGCGTGAACTGATCCGTTTGGTGTCCAGCGCCGGTACCGGCCACTTCTACACCACCGACAAGAACAAGCGCACTACTCCCGACAAGATCGAAATCAAGAAATTCGATCCGGTCGTGCGTAAGCACGTGATGTACAAGGAAGCCAAGATCAAGTAATTGATCCGGCCCTTGCCGAAAAAACCCGCCTCCTGGCGGGTTTTTTCTTGCCTGCGATTCAGGGGGCGGGTGTGTCGTCGATGAAGCGCACCACGATCCGCGCCAGCTCCTCGCCGCAGTCTTCCTGCAGGAAGTGGCCGCCACCCGCGAGCGTGGCATGGGCCTGGCCGCGGGTGCCGGGAATCACCTTCTGCATCAGTTGGTCGCCGCCGGCGGTGATTGGGTCCGAGTCGCTGAAGGCGGTGAGGAAGGGCTTCTGCCACTGCGACAGTACCTGCCAGGCGGCCCGGTTCTTCGCCGAGGCGGGGTCGTCCGGGGTGATCGGCACCAGCAGCGGGAATTGCCGGGCGCCCTCCTTGTAGCGCTCCTCCGGAAACGGCGCCTCGTAGGCGTCGATCACCGCCTGCGGCAGCTCGCGGCAGGTGCCGCGCTGGATGATGGCGCCGGCGGGAAATACCGGCACCTCCTGGGAATACTTCTGCCAGCCGAGGAAAGCCGGACCGGGTGCGTGATCGCCGGTCGGCAGCATGGTGTTGGCCGCCACCACACGGGCGAAGCGCTCGGGATCGGCGGCCACCAGGCGCAGGCCGATCAGCCCGCCCCAGTCTTGGCAGACCAGGGTGATCCGGTCGAGATCAAGCTGGTCGAGCCACTCCTGCATCCAATCCACATGGCGCTGGTAGCTGTAGTCTTCGCGCCGGGACGGTTTGTCGGAGCGGCCGAAGCCGACGAGGTCGGGAGCGATCGCTCGATGGCCGGCGGCGACCAGGATCGGCAGCATCTTGCGATACAGGTAGCACCAGGACGGCTCGCCGTGCATCAGCAGCACCGGGGCGGCGTCGCGCGGCCCTTCGTCCAGATAGTGCACGCGCAGCTCGCCGCCCTCGCGGTCGTCCACCTGAACGTAGTGCGGGGCGAAGTCGTAGCCGGGCAGGTTGAGGAAACGCTCGTCGGGGGTCCGCAGAAAGTCCATGGGGGTTCTCCTTATGGATGACCCCTCATTGTGGTCGCCCGGGCTGTTGTCGGTCGGCGGCTAAGCGCGCCGAATGGCGCACCATCAGCCTGGTCGATGGGCTCGCGTCGACAGGGCGCAGGGTCGCTCAGCCTGCGGTTTTTTCGAAGATCACATAGACCTTGCGGCACGGCTCCAGCACTTCCCAGGTACCGGAAAAACCGGCGGGAATGACGAAACGGTCGCCGGCGCGCACGGTCTTGCCGTGGCCGTCGGCATCGCGGATCACCGAGACGCCCTGGAGAATCTCGCAGTACTCGTGCTCCGTGTAGCTCACCGTCCACTGGCCGACGGCGCCTTCCCAGATGCCGACGTTGAACTGGCCACAGGGACTGCCGTAGTGGTTGCGCACGCTCTGTTCGGGGTCGCCCTTGAGTACCTTTTCCGCGGCTGGGCGGTAGTGCTCCGGTGCGGTGGCGGCCTGGGCGAAGTCGATGATCTGGTCGATGTTCATGGAGTCTCCGGAGAGTGGGCTTGGCGAATGGCGCTGGCGAGTCGTTCGGCCAGGTTGTCGGCCGGGGCAGGAATTCCGGCGAGTCTATGTTTAAAAAAACGAACATGACAAGGGTGTTTTAGTACTCCATGTAAAAAATATTGAAACAGTCTGGCCGCTGGTTTAGGGTTGCCCACATGACCCGGCGCGCGCCGGGCACCCGCGAATTTTTTGTCGATGGCGACGCCCAATACGTCGTCACTCAACCGATAAGAGGACGTTTCCATGACTACCCTGACCCGCGCCGACTGGGAACAGCGTGCCCAACGCCTGGCCATCGAAGGCCGCGCCTTTATCCATGGCGAATACACGGCTGCCGTCTCGGGCGAGACGTTCGACTGCATCAGCCCGGTGGACGGCCGGGTGCTGGGGCAGGTCGCCAGCTGCGATCAGGCCGACGCAGAGCGTGCCGTGCAGGATGCCCGCGCCACCTTCGAGTCCGGCGTGTGGTCGCGTCTGGCGCCGGTCAAGCGCAAGGAAACGATGATCCGTTTCGCTGCGCTGCTGGAAACCCATGCCGAGGAGCTGGCGCTGCTGGAAACCCTCGACATGGGTAAGCCGATCGGCGACTCGCTGAACGTCGACGTGCCCAGCGCCGCCCGCGCGATTCGCTGGAGTGGCGAGGCGATCGACAAGATCTACGACGAAGTGGCCGCCACCCCCCATGACGAACTGGGCCTGGTGACCCGCGAGCCGATCGGTGTGGTCGCCGCCATCGTGCCGTGGAACTTCCCGCTGTTGATGAGCTGCTGGAAGCTCGGCCCGGCGCTGGCCACCGGCAACTCGGTGATCCTCAAGCCCTCCGAGAAGTCGCCGCTGACGGCGATCCGCATCGCCCAGCTGGCCATCGAGGCCGGCATCCCGGCCGGGGTGTTCAACGTGCTGCCGGGCTTCGGCCACACCGTCGGCAAGGCCCTGGCCCTGCACATGGACGTCGATACCCTGGTGTTCACCGGCTCGACCAAGATCGCCAAGCAGCTGATGATCTATGCCGGCGAGTCGAACATGAAGCGCGTCTGGCTGGAAGCCGGCGGCAAGAGCCCGAACATCGTCTTCGGCGACGCGCCGGACCTCAAGGCCGCTGCCGAAGCGGCGGCCGGCGCCATCGCCTTCAACCAGGGCGAGGTCTGCACCGCCGGCTCGCGCCTGCTGGTGGAGAACTCGATCAAGGCGCAGTTCGTGCCGCTGGTGGTCGAGGCGCTGAAGACCTGGAAGCCGGGCAACCCGCTGGACCCGAGTACCAACGTCGGTGCGCTGGTGGATACCCAGCAGCTGAACACCGTGCTCTCCTACATCCAGGCCGGCCATGACGACGGCGCCCAGCTGGTGGCTGGCGGCAAACGGGTGATGGAGGAGACTGGCGGCACCTACGTCGAGCCGACCATCTTCGACGGCGTGAACAACGCCATGCGCATCGCCAAGGAGGAAATCTTCGGTCCGGTGCTGTCGGTGATCGGCTTCGACAGCGTCGACGAGGCTATCGCCATTGCCAACGACACCGTCTACGGCCTGGCCGCGGCGGTGTGGACCAGCAACCTGTCCAAGGCCCACCTGACCGCGCGGGCGCTGCGCGCCGGCAGCGTCTGGGTCAACCAGTACGACGGCGGCGACATGACCGCGCCGTTCGGCGGCTTCAAGCAGTCCGGCAACGGCCGCGACAAGTCGCTACATGCCTTCGACAAGTACACCGAGCTGAAGGCCACCTGGATCAAGCTGTAACCCTGCGAGCCGGATAGCTTCCGGCCCGCACAAGGTCGGCCCACAGGGCCGGCTCGAATGAGCCACACCCGCGGCCGGGTTCCTGCAAGGGAGCCCGGCCGCGTTGTTTGCGTGGAGAAAGCACATGCGTTGGGCAACTTACTTCGCGGTCTGCGCGGCGGTGATCAGTGTCGGGCTGGCCCTTGGCGTGACCCTGCCGCTGGTTTCGCTGCGCCTGGAGGGTTGGGGCTACGGTGCCTTCGCCATCGGTGTGATGGCGGCGATGCCGGCCGTTGGCGTGCTGCTCGGCGCCAGCGTCGCCAGCCGGCTGGCGGCCTGGCTCGGCAGTGCCCGACTGATGCGCCTGTGCCTGCTGGCGGGGGCGCTGTCGGTGGCGCTGCTGGCACTGTGGCCGAGCTATGCGCTGTGGCTGTTGCTGCGGCTGCTGATCGGCGTGGTGCTGACGGTGGTGTTCATCCTCGGCGAAAGCTGGATCAACCAGCTCGCCGTCGAGCAGTGGCGCGGCCGGCTGGTGGCGCTGTACGGCACCGGCTATGCCTTGAGCCAGCTGTCCGGGCCGGTGCTGCTGAGTCTGCTCGGCAGCGAAGGCGATCTGGGGTTCTGGGTCGGTGCCGGCTTGCTGATCGCCGGCGCGGCGATCCTGCTCGGCCGTGACGGTGCGCCTCGGGTGGAAGCCCACAGCCCCTCGGGGCGCGGCCTGTTGGAGTTCTGCCAGCGCATGCCGAGCATCGCCTGGGCGGTGGCGCTGTTTGCCGCATTCGAGGCGATGATCCTCACCCTGTTGCCGATCTACGGGCTGCGCCAGGGCTTCGGCCAGGAAACGGCGCTGTTGATGGCCAGCGTGGTGGTGATCGGCGATGCACTGTTGCAACTGCCGATCGGTTGGCTCGCCGACCGCCTGCCGCGCCAGTCGCTGTTCCGCGGCTGCGGGCTGTTGCTGCTGCTGTCGAGCCTGGCGCTGCCGCTGCTGCTGCACACGCCGTTGATGTGGCCGCTGCTGGTGCTGTTCGGCGCCGGCGCCGGCGGCCTGTTTACGCTGGCGCTGATCCTGATAGGCGAGCGCTTTCGCGACGATGCGCTGGTGCGGGCCAATGCCCATGTCGCCCAGCTCTGGGGCATCGGTTGCCTGCTTGGCCCGCTGGCTACCGGCGCCGCCAGCCAATGGCTGAGCGGGCATGCCTTGCCGCTGTTGATGGCCCTGGGGGCCGCCGGCTTCGTGGTGCTGGCCTGGCGCGACCCGCTGGGCGAACTGGCATCCGAGAGCAGTCACTGATCCGCACTAGAGCAGGTTCTCCAAGCCGACGATGTCCGCCAGCCAGGCATTGAAGCGGCGCCAGCGGCTGCCGGGCTCGCGTTCCAGAACATGGCGCTCGCCATTGTCCTCGGCGATCCAGACGATGTGATCGCCGCGCAGGCGCAGCTCGTAGCTGACCGCCGGATGCATGCCCTCCAGGGTCAGCGCGCGCACCTGTTCGGCCAGCGCCGGGCTTTCCACCAGCACGCCGACTTCGGTGTTCCACAGTACCGAGCGGGGATCGAAGTTCAGCGAGCCGATGAAGACCTTGCGCCCGTCGAACACCGCCGCCTTGCTGTGCAGGCTCGACTGCGAGGAGCCGAAACTGTACGGCGAGGGGCCGTCCGGCTGGCGGCGCAGCTCGTAGAGGTGCACGCCGCTTTCCAGCAGCTCCTTGCGGTAGGGCGCGTAACCGCCGTGCACCGCCGGCACGTCGGTGGCTTCCAGGGAGTTGGTCAGCAGGCGGACTGACACGCCGGCGTCGGCGCGTCCGGTCAGGTAGTCGAGGCCGGTCTGTGCCGGTACGAAGTAAGCGGAGATCAGCATCAGCTCGTCTTCCACCTCCGCCAGCGCCGGCGCCAGTTGCGTGGTCAGCAGCAGCCGCGGGTCCGGTTCGCCCTGCGACAGAACCTTGGCCGGTGCGTCCCACAGCGCCTGGCCGTAGGCCCAGTCGAGTTCCTCGTCGATCCAGCGTGCGAGCCGCGGTTCGCGCAGGTAAGTGATCAGCCGGTCGTAGAGCGGCTTCTGCCGATGGCGCGCGCGGGCCAGTTCGGCGCGCAGCGCGGCGTGGCGTCGCTTCAGTGCTTCGGTGGAAGGGGGCCGCCAGAGAAACTGCTGGATCGGCTTGCTCAGCGCACTGTTCCAGTACTCGTCGAAGCTGTGCGCCAGCTGCTCGGCCACCGGGCCGGCGCAGAGCAGGTCGATATCGGTGAAATTCAGCGTCCGCTCGGCATCGAAGTATTCGTCGCCGAGGTTGCGGCCGCCGACGATGGCCAGGCTGCTGTCGGCCAGCCACAGCTTGTTGTGCATGCGCTGGTGCTGGCGCGACAGGTGCAACAGTCGGCCGAGGCTGCGGGTCACCACGGTGCTGCGGCCCAGGTGCAGCGGATTGAACACCCGTACCTCCACTTGCGGGTGGGCGGCGAGCGCGGCGATCTGGTCGTCGCGGCCGTCGCTGGCGGTGTCGTCGAGCAGCAGGCGTACGCGCACGCCGCGTTCGGCGGCTGCCAGCAACTCATCGATCAGCAGCCGGGTGCTGAGGCCGTCGTGCATGATGTAGTACTGCAGGTCGAGGCTGCGCTGGGCATTGCGGATCAACTCGGCCCGGGCGCTGAACGCCTCGCTGCTGGATGACAGCAGGCGGAACCCCGATTGCCCCGGCGGCCGCTGCAGGGTCTCCTGCTGCACGCTCTCGCCGAGCCGCGTGCCGGTCCCCGGCAGCGCCTGGCTGGGCTGCGGCGGGACGGCCGCGCAGCCGGCCAGGCAGAGCAGGGCCAAGAGCAACAGGCGGATGGGCAACGGAGCCTCCAGGGCGGAGTCATCTGTGCATCTAGACGCCGCCCGTCCGGCAAAGATTCAGCACCGCCTGGCTAGTCGCCGCCCTCGGCGAGTAGCTCGGCGACTTGTTCGCCGACCTTGCGCACCGCCTGTTCCTGCTCTGCCGTAGGTTTTGCCGCGTAGTTCAGGCGCAGGCAATTGCGGTACTTGCCGGCGGCGGAAAAGATGCTGCCCGGGCCGATCTGTACGCCCTGTGGCCGCAGCAGGCGGTTGAGTCGCTGGCTGTCGAAGTGCTCGGGCATTTCCACCCAGAGCATGAAGCCGCCCTGCGGCCGGCTGACCCGGGTGCCGGCCGGGAAGTAACGACTGACCCAGTCGGTCATCAGGTCGCGGTTGCGCTGGTACTGCGCGCGCATGCGCCGCAGGTGCGGCTCGTAGTGGCCGCCGGCGATGAACTCGGCCAGCGCCAGCTGCGGCAATTGGGCGGTCATGCCGGTGCCCATGTACTTCATGTGCAGGATCTGCTGCAGGTAGCGGCCGGGGGCGATCCAGCCGATGCGCAGGCCCGGCGCCAGGGTCTTGGAAAATGAACTGCAGAGCAGTACGCGGCCGTCCTCGTCGAAGGACTTGATGGTGCGCGGGCGCGGGTAGCGATAGGCCAGCTCGCCGTAGATGTCATCCTCGATGATCGCCACGTCGTAGCGCTGGGCCAGGCGCAGCAGGGCCCGCTTGTTGGCGTCCGGCATGATGTAGCCGAGCGGATTGTTGCAGGTCGGCGTGAGCTGGATGGCCTTGATCGGCCACTGCTCCAGGGCCAGCTCCAGCGCCTCCAGGCTGATGCCGCTGATCGGGTCGGTGGGCAGCTCCAGCGCCTTCATGCCGAAGCCCTTCAGGGCCTGCATCACCCCATGGAAGCTCGGCGAGTCCACCGCGACGATATCGCCCGGCTGGCACAGGGCACGGATCGACGCCGACAGCGCTTCGTGGCAGCCGGTAGTGGTGACGATCTCCTCGGCGGGGATGCGGCATCCGGAGTCCAGCAACAGGCGCGAAATCTGTTCCCGCAGGCTCGCCTCGCCTTGCACGCTGCCGTAGCTCAGCTCGACGGAGGTCTGGCGGCGGCTGCGCCGCGACAGCATGCGCAGCAGCGGTTTCAGGGACGGGCTGGTCAGGTCGGGAATGCCGCGGCCCAGCTGCACCAGCGAGTCTGTCGGCGCGCCGCTGATCAACTCCAGCACCTGATCCCACTGCGATACCTCGACCGGTCGCTGTGCTGTACGGCTGACCATCGGCAGTGCCGGCTTCTGTCTGCTCTGCGGCACGAAGTAACCGGACTTCGGCCGGGGCTCGGCCAGGCCGCCGTCCTCCAGTTGGCGATAGGCCTGCTGCACGGTGCTCAGGCTGACCCCGTGCTCCTGGCTGAGGGCGCGCACCGAAGGCAGGCGGTCGCCCGGGCGATACAGACCCTGCTCGATGCGCTCGCCGAGCAGCTCGGCGAGCTTCAGGTACAGCGTCATGCAAGTACTCCCTGGGAGCATTACAGATTGGTGGGAAGTGGACCATTCAGATGGCGAAACGGCAGATCTGTATGCTCCAAGAATCGATAGTTTGGCTCTGTAATGTACATTCGTCGAGCGGCATCCTTTGCTTCCATGCACGAGGAGGAAAGGACAATGACTGGATGGAGCGACGTCTATGTGACCGTACGCGAGCGGGAAGAGGTGGCGTCCAGGCCTGCGCTACCGCATTGGCGCCTGCTCTGGCGCCACCTGACCACCCGCCGCGCCCTGCGCGAACTGGATGCGCATCTGCTGCGTGATATCGGCCTGACCCGCGAGCAGGCACTGGCAGAGGCCGAGCGGCCGTTCTGGCGGTTGTTGGGGCAGAAGTAGTAGGGCATGCCTGTATGGGGGCGGAGAGTCCGGCTTTGCCGGTGAGAAGAGGCGGGAATCGGCCAGAAGCAGACCAAGCCGGTGCCAGACTACTTTGCCTCGAAGATAGCCGCGTCTTTGAGTGGCAGATCGCCACTTGATCAGCTACTGTCGTCCAGCGTCCGCAGCTCCCTTCGGGGAGTGACGTATAACTCCCTAATACGGTCAGTATCCTTCGAAAACGCCCAGCTTAGAGAGGGAAGTCGAGATGATAAGGAATCTTATCCGTCAGACGTTTGCAGCGTGTTATACATCAAATGACGTCTAATTATAGTTAGCCAACAAGGAAACCATGAACGTTAAACCAATTATTTACGCAATAACTTCCACCCTTCTTTCATCTTGTGCCTTGACCTCGCCAGTTAATTTCGAAGGCCAAAGCTTTGCCACTCCTCAACTCAAACGTGATGTGACAAATATGATCATCATGACCGCAAATGCCAAGGGTTGCTCGGAAATCAAGAAGATCGAAACATCTGTAATAAAAGAGCCTAGTGGCAAACCAGGATATCAAGAGTCAACTGAGCTATGGCGTGCGCATGGCTGTAATCAACAATTTGATTTTAGTGTTGCATTTAAAGGTGACGGAATGGGCGGCGCTTATTTTGGCATTGGAATCGCGAAGTAAGTCGGCTAACAACCTCAATTGTCTCTCTTCGTTCGCTGGACGTCCAAAAGCTGCGCTATTGGTCGCCCGTTAGCTTAATCGTTAGCCACTAAAGAAAACTCATGCGTAAAATGAACCCCCAAGATGTTAAAAATGATTTCTCCGCTTTCGTCGCAGAACGGCTGGCGTACTTTGATCGCGTTGAAATAGCACTAATGGGCACCCCACACGAAAAGCGTGATATTAGTGTTTTAGCTGAAACCACTCTGCACTCTGCTTACGTGGCCTTTGAGTGTTTCATTTCAGATTTAATTCTTGCATATATAAATCGGGATTTCTCTCAATATCAGAGGGGCTTGGCGGCAAGAATATCTCAATCCATACAGGATAAATTTGGCGCATGGGCGAATTCGCGCACCCCTTTTAATGCAGTAAAACACATCAAGGTCGATGAACTTGAGGAGATGCTAGATCCTGATGCCTACAACCTAACATTCAAAAATGTAGCCACTCTAAAGCAGCGCTGCAACGAGTGGGTAGCCGCACCTCACAAGAACGGGATAATCAATCTAAACATCCCGGACTCGCAGCTCATTGATACGGTACATGCCATTCGAAACTTTATTGCCCATCAAAGCCCGAATGCAAAAATAATAATGAATCAAAGCCTTGCGGGCATTGTTACTGGCGCAAACTGCCCAAACGTAAATTTAGGTCGTGGTGTTCATGACGTACATGACGCAGGTGCCTTCCTCAAATCAGTTGTTGCTGGCAATAGGCGCGTGAAGATTTACATTTTCCGCCTAGATGCAATAGCCCAAGCCTTATGAGTCAGCGATGGCTAACACGTCGCTCAACACCGTTCGCTCCGCTCGCTGGACTCGCAAAAGCTGCGCTTTTCCTCGCCTGTTAGCTTAATTGTTAGAGCTTTCCAAAAATCGTAAATACACCAGTCAAAGAACTATGAAGCCACTAAGAGTCACACTAAAAATTTCAATATGCATACTCTGGCTGGCCGCCAGCCTTTTCGCTATCGGCGGAACCCTTGCTGTGATTTTTATCCCGAAATTCTTTACAGCACTATTCGTATCTTCAATATTTACAGCGATTCTTTCTATACCATTCACTATCGCAAGCTTGGTCTTGGCCTACAAAGCAAAAATAATTACTGGCAGCTATGTTTTGTTTTCAACTTTATTCTCATGCTTCATCGCCGGCCTTGGCTGGTTCATAATTCCGTTCCTCTTAAACAAAGACATTAACTCCCTAGAGCCACAAGCAGAGAGTGCAGAACTCTAACAATGCGTATATGGACTCTCCCCACAAGCAGTGAGGACAGCTTTTTTCGATCCTGTCGTCAGCGCGGTTGCATTCGTATATCCGGCCTGTCACCGGGCATTGCCCTGGCCATTCTGTAGTTCGCGCAGCGGGGGCCAAGCGTTCAAGCGATCACGTAGATCATCATAGTTATCGGCCTTGTTCCGCTGCCTGATCGGCTATCCATCAGGTCCGCTTCTGGCCGATTACTGTCCGTCATATCCCTGCCCATGCCTGAACTAACTCGGGCGAGCCTTTTGCTTTTCATTTCGAGGCGCGAGGTTAAGTGGCTGCACGTCCCACGCCCTTCGACGATCTCTAGAACAGATCCTTGAACCGATACCAGAGCATGCCCAGCGCCAGCAGCGGCGAGCGCAGGCGCGGGCCGCCGGGGAAAGTCATATGCGGTACCCGGGCGAACAGGTCGAAGCCATGGCTCCGCTGCCCGGCGATGGCTTCGGCGAGCAGTTTGCCAGCCAGGTGGGTGGCGTTCACCCCGTGGCCGGAGTAAGCCTGGGCGTAGAACACGTTGCGTTGGTCGCCAAGGCGGCCGATCTGCGGCAGGCGGTTGGCGCCGATGCCGATCATGCCGCCCCATTGGTAGTCGATGCGCACGTTCGCCAGTTGCGGGAACACGTCGAGCATCTTGGGACGCATGTAGGCGGCCACGTCCTTGGGGTCGCGTCCGGAATAGTGGCAGGCGCCGCCGAACAGCAGGCGGTGGTCGGCGGAGAGGCGGAAGTAGTCCAGGGCCACGCGCTGGTCGCAGACCGCCATGTTCCGTGGCAACAGTTCGCGTGCCAGGGCTTCGTCGAGCGGTTCGGTGGCGATCACATAGCTGCCGGCTGGCAGGACCTTGCCGCCCAGCTCGGGGTGCAGTTGGTTGAGGTAGGCGTTGCAGCCGAGCACCAGGTTGTCCGCCCGCACCACTCCCGTGGCGGTCTGCACGCGAACCTCCGGGCCGTAGTCGATGCGCGTGGCCGGCGACTGCTCGAACAGGCGCACGCCCAGGCCCTGGGCGGCGGCGGCTTCGCCGAGCGCCAGGTTGAGTGGATGCAGGTGGCCGGAGCCCATGTCGATCAGGCCCCCGATATAGTTGTCCGAGCCGACCACTTGGCGCATTTCGGAGGCCGCCAGCAGGCGCGTTTCGTGGCGATAGCCGAGGCTCTTCAGTTCCGCCTGGCTGGCCTGGAAGTCTTCCAGGTGACGGGGCTTGGTGGCCAGGTCGCAATAGCCCCACGTCAAGTCGCAGTCGATGGCGTACTTCGCCACCCGTTCGCGCACCAGCTCCACCGCCTCCAGCCCCATCAGCTTGAGTGCCTTGACGCCATCGTCGCCGAGTTGCGGACGGAACTGGTCGACGTCATGGCCGACGCCGCGGATCAGCTGCCCGCCGTTGCGCCCGCTGGCCCCCCAACCGATGCGCCGGGCCTCCAGCAGCACCACCGAAAAGCCGCGCTCGGCCAGCTCGATGGCGGTGTTGAGGCCGGTGAAGCCGCCCCCCACCACGCAGACATCGGCGCGCACCTCGCCGGCCAGGGGCGGGTAGTCGAGCTGACGATTGGCCGTGGCGGCGTAATAGGAAGGGGCATGCTGCTCGGTATGCACGGCGGAGCCAGCGGCGGTCATGTGCGGAATCCTGATTTTTGTGTTTGGAAAATTTTACGGAGCATACGGCGGGGAGGCGAGGCGCCGCAAGTCGCAGGTAGGGGCGAATTCATTCGCCAGGCAGGTCCGAGTAGGCGAATAAATTCGCCCCTACAGGTCAATCGGGGACCGGCAGGTTCAGCGATTCCTTCACTTCCTCCATCACGATGTAGCTCTTCGATTCGCGTACATGGGGCAGTTTGAGCAGGATGTCGCCGAGCAGCTTGCGGTAGCTGGCCATCTCGTTGATGCGCGCCTTCACCAGGTAGTCGAAGTCGCCGGACACCAGGTGGCACTCCAGCACGTGGGGCAGCTTGAGCACGGCGCGGCGGAACTCCTCGAAGATGTCGCCGGATTTGTAGGCCAGGCTGATCTCGACGAATACCAGCAGGTTGGCCTTCAGGTGCTGCGGGTTGAGCCGCGCCGAGTAGCCCATGATGATGCCCTCGCGCTCCAGGCGGCGGACCCGTTCGGTGCAGGGGGTGGTGGAGAGGCCCACGCGTTCGCCCAGTTCGGTGAAGGAGATGCGTCCCTCCTGCTGGATGATGCGTAAAATATTCCGGTCGATCTTGTCCAGTTCACGCTTGGTCTGATGCTGGGTGCGCACGGTGGATGCCCCTCCATAGAAGCCGTTTAGGCCGATAATTCTCGCCAAATATAGCCAGTTAAATAGTGAATTGCACTGGCTATGCCTGCATATACTGCGCCGCATCCAGGCTCAAGATAACCAACGCCCGTGAAAGCTCGGGTGAGGAGGCGGCGATGCGTATTCTGGTACTCGGCAGTGGTGTGATCGGCACCGTCAGCGCTTACTACCTGGCCCGTGCGGGCTTCGAGGTGGTGGTGGTCGACCGGCAGCCGGCCCCGGCCATGGAGACCAGCTTCGCCAACGCCGGCCAGGTCTCCCCCGGCTACGCTTCGCCCTGGGCCGCCCCCGGCGTGCCGCTGAAAGCCATCAAGTGGCTGCTGCAGCGCCACGCACCGCTGGCCATCAAGGCCACTGCCGATATCGACCAGTACCTGTGGATGGCGCAGATGCTGCGCAACTGCACCGCCGCCCGCTATGCGGTGAACAAGGAGCGCATGGTGCGGCTGTCCGAGTACAGCCGCGATTGCCTCGACGAGCTGCGCGCCGAAACCGGTATTGCCTATGAGGGTCGTCAGCTCGGCACCACCCAGCTGTTCCGTACCCAGGCTCAGGTCGACAACGCCGCCAAGGACATCGCCGTGCTGGAAGCCTCCGGCGTGCCGTACGAACTGCTCGACCGCGACGCCATCGCCCGCGCCGAGCCGGCCCTGGCCAGCGTCAAGCACAAGCTGGCCGGTGCCCTGCGCCTGCCCAACGACCAGACCGGCGATTGCCAGATGTTCACCACCAAGCTTGCCGCCATGGCGGTCGAGCTGGGCGTCGAGTTCCGCTTCGGGCAGAACATCCAGCATCTGGACTTCGCGGGCGACCGCATCAACGGTGTTTACATCGACGGCAAGCTGGAAACCGCCGACCGCTACGTGCTGGCCCTCGGCAGCTACAGCCCGCAATTGCTCAAGCCGCTGGGCATCAAGGCGCCGGTCTACCCGCTGAAGGGTTTCTCGCTGACCGCCGATATCCTCGACCCGGCGATGGCGCCGAACTCGACCATTCTCGACGAGAGCTACAAGGTCGCCATCACCCGCTTCGACAACCGCATCCGCGTCGGCGGCATGGCCGAGATCGCCGGCTTCGACCTGTCGCTCAACCCGCGACGCCGCGAGACCCTGGAAATGGTTGCCGGCGACCTCTACCCGCAGGGCGCCGACTTCAGCAAGGCCGAATTCTGGACCGGCCTGCGCCCGGCGACCCCGGACGGCACGCCCATCGTCGGCGCCACGCCCTATCGCAACCTGTTCCTCAATACCGGGCATGGCACACTGGGCTGGACCATGGCCTGTGGTTCCGGTCGCCTGCTCGCCGACCTGATGGCGAAGAAGCGCCCGCAGATCAGCGCCGAAGGCCTCGACATCTTCCGCTACGGCAATTCCAAGGAGATTTCCGCCCATGGCAATCCAGCGCCTGCACACTGAAGCCCGTTACAGCGAGATCGTCATCCACAACGGCACGGTCTACCTGTCCGGCCAACTGGACGAGGACCTGCAAGACGGCATCGAGGCACAGACTCGCGCGACCCTGGACAGCATCGACCGCTTTCTCGCCGAAGCCGGCACCGACAAGTCGCGCATCCTCTCGGTGACCATCTACCTGAAGGACATGGCCGCCGACTACGCCGCGATGAACAAGTTGTGGGACGCCTGGGTCGCCGAAGGCGCGGCACCGGCTCGTGCCTGCGTCGAGGCGAAGATGTACACCCCGGCGTGCCTGGTCGAGATGACCGTTGTCGCCGCACTGCCCTGATTTCCTGCTTGCCCGGCTGCCCGCCGGGCTTTTTTGTTCGAGATAGCTGCCGTCATGCGTCCCGCTCAAGCCCTGATCGACCTGCAAGCCCTGCGTCATAACTATCGACTGGCCCGTGAACTCAGCGGCGACAAGGCCCTGGCCGTGATCAAGGCCGATGCCTACGGCCACGGTGCGGTGCGCTGCGCCCAAGCGCTGGAAGAGGAGGCCGACGGCTTCGCCGTGGCCTGCATCGAAGAGGCGCTGGAGCTGCGCTATGCGGCGATCCGCAAACCGATCCTGCTGCTCGAAGGCATCTTCGAAGCGGACGAACTGGCGCTGGTCGACCAGCATCAGCTGTGGTGCGTGGTGCATTCGCTGTGGCAGGTGGAGCTCATCGAGCGCGCCAAGCTGGCGCGGCCGCTGAATGTCTGGCTGAAACTGGACTCGGGCATGCACCGGGTGGGCATCGACCCGGACGACTGCCAGTCCGCCTATCGTCGTCTGCTGGCCAGCGGCAAGGTGGCGAAGATCGTGCTGATGAGCCATTTCGCCCGCGCCGACGAAATCGACTGCCCGCGCAGCGCCGAACAGCTAGCGGTGTTCCAGGCCGCCCGCGAGGGGCTGGCCGCCGACATCAGCCTGTGCAACTCACCGGCACTGCTCGGCTGGCCGCAGATCGCCAGCCAGCAGCAATGGGGCCGCGCCGGCATCATGCTCTACGGCGCTTCGCCGTTCGAACAGCCCCATGAGCAGGCCGCGCGGCTGCAGCCGGTAATGACCCTGGAGTCGAAGATCATCGCCGTGCGCGACCTCCCCACCGGCGAGCCGGTGGGCTATGGCGCGCGCTTCGTCTGTGAACGGCCGACCCGCGTCGGCGTGGTTGCCATGGGCTATGCCGACGGCTATCCGCGCCACGCGCCGAGCGGCACGCCGGTGGCTATCAATGGCCAGGCGGCCAGGTTGATCGGCCGGGTGTCGATGGACATGCTCACCGTCGATCTCACCGACCTGCCGCAGGCCGGGCTCGGCAGTCGGGTCGAGTTGTGGGGCCGGCAGGTTGCGGCCAGCGACGTGGCGGCCCGGGCGGGCACCATTCCCTACCAGCTGTTCTGCAACCTGAAGCGGGTGAAGCGGGTCTATTCCGGAAGCTGAGACCTGGCCGGGGGAGTAACTTCGGGCAAAGTGTTGAAAATACTGAACGCTGTTGCCATGATACGGCCACTTTCCGTTTGCTCTCCCGGAGGACTCCCGTATTGGACGTCGGTGCTCGACTGCAATCCATCCGTAAGCTCAAGGGCCTCTCCCAGCGCGAACTCGCCAAGCGGGCAGGCGTTACCAATAGCACCATTTCGATGATCGAGAAGAACAGCGTCAGCCCCTCGATCAGTTCGCTGAAGAAGGTGCTCGGCGGCATTCCCATGTCGCTTGTGGAGTTTTTTTCCATCGATTTCGAACAGGAAAACACCGCCCAGGTGGTCTATCGCGCCAACGAGCTGACCGACCTGTCCAGCGGCGCGGTGACCATGAAACTCGTGGGCAAGGCGCACCCCAGCCGGGCCCTGGCCTTTCTCGACGAAACCTACCCGCCGGGCGCCGATACCGGCGACGAGATGCTCAACCACGAAGGCGAAGAAGCCGGTGTGCTGGTCGAAGGCCAGCTTGAACTGACCGTGGGCAGCGAAATCTACATTCTCGAAAGCGGCGACAGCTACTATTTCGAAAGCAACAAACCGCACCGCTTTCGCAATCCGTTCGACAAACCGGCGCGCCTGATCAGCGCCACCACGCCTGCGAATTTCTAAAGCGGCAGCCAGGGGCCGCACGCTGCGCGGCAGGTTAGGGCCTATACAAGGCTCCGGCTTGCGCTGGTGGTTTGAAGCTTGCGACTTGCGCCAATATCCCTGCGACAACTTGGGTTGTTTCGGCGCGGCGGGTGAGCCGCTATACTGGCGCCCGCTCGCGAAACCGTGGCCGCGGGCGTGACTAGCCACATGAGGGTGAGACGTGAACCTGAATAAATCGATGCTGGTGGCCAAAGCCGCTCTGTTGGCCCTGTGGGCTGTAAGCGCTCAGGCCGCGACGAACGAAGAGATCGCCGAGCGCATCAAGCCGGTGGGTGAAGTCTGCGTACAGGGCCAGGAGTGCCCGGGCGTTGGCGAAGTGGCCACGGCCGCCGCAGGTGGCGGCGCGCGCAGCGCTGACGATGTCATCGCCAAGCACTGCAACGCCTGCCATGGCGCTGGCGTGCTGGGTGCGCCGAAAATCGGCGACGGCGCTGCCTGGAAGGCGCGTGCCGATGCCGCTGGCGGTATCGACGGCCTGCTGGCTCATGCCATTTCCGGCATCAACGCCATGCCGCCGAAGGGCACCTGTGGCGACTGCTCGGATGACGAGCTGAAGGCCGCCATCGAGAAAATGTCCGGCCTCTGACCGGTCGTTTTCCTAACGCAAAGCCGCCTGAGGGCGGCTTTGTCGTTTCTGCGGCGGCTGCGTTGAGCAAACCTCTCCCTGTCCGGTCCAACCTGGGTGCAACCGACCAGGAGAGACCCCGGTGCGTCTTTGCTCTTTGGAACAGGCCGTCGACCAGGTGCTACAGCGCATCGAAGGGCCGATACACCTTGGCCTGCCGCTCGGCCTGGGCAAGCCCAATCGCTTCGTCAACCTGCTCTACCGACGCATCAAGCAGCAACCGCAGCGTTCGCTGGTGGTGTATACCGCGCTGAGCCTCGGCCGGCCGCAGCCCGGCGGCGAGCTGGAGCGGCGCTTCAGCGAGCCCCTGCTGGCGCGCCTCTACGGCGACTACCCGGAACTGGACTACCTGCGCGATCTGCACCGCGGCACCCTGCCGGCCAACGTGCGGCTGGAGGAGTTCTACCTGCCCCCGGGCGACCTGCTGGACAACCCGCAGGCGCAGCAGGACTACGTCAGCCTCAACTACAGCCAGGTGGCCCGCGAACTCGACCGCAAGGGCCTCAACGTGCTGGCGCAACTGGTGGCCGCCGATCCCGAGCGGCCGCAGCATCTGAGCCTGTCGTGCAACCCGGACGTGACCCTCGACCTGCTGCCGCTGCTGCAGGCCCGCCGTGCCGCCGGCGAGTGCGTGCTCTGCGTGGCGCAGGTACACGCCGAGCTGCCGTACCTGGGCAACGCCGCCGAACTGCCGCGCGAGGCGTTCGATCTGCTGATCGATCCGCCGGAGCGCAGCACCCTGTTTTCCCTGCCCCGCCAGCCGCTCAGCCTGCAGGACCAAGCCATCGGCCTTTACGCCAGCAGCCTGGTGCGCGATGGCGGCACCCTGCAGATCGGTATCGGCGCGCTCGGCGATGCGCTGGTGGCGGCGTTGCTTTGTCGCCAGCGGGACAACGACGACTACCGCAGCCTGCTGACGGACATGGGCGCGCAGCAGCGCCACGGCGCACTGATCTTCGAGCAGGGCGGCCTCGGCCCGTTCCGCGAGGGGCTCTATGGCTGCAGCGAAATGCTGGTGCACGGCCTGCTGCAGTTGGCCGATGCCGGCGTGGTCGGACGACGGGTCTATCCCGATGCGAGATTGCAGCGGCTGGCCAACGCCGGGGCGCTGGCCGCCGACGGCCGTCCGCGCAGCCTGGCTGCGCTGCTGGATGCCGGACTGCCGGCACGCTTGCAGGCAGACGACCTGAGTTGGCTGCAGCACCACGGGTTGTTGGCCGACGGCATCAGCCTGGAGGAGGGCGGCACCCTGCGCCTGCCCAATGGCTGGCATGTCGCCGCCGACCTGCGCGACTCGCATACTGCGGCGGCGCTCGAAGCCTACCTGGGCGCGGCTCGCGGCGGCGTGGTGCTGCACGGTGGGTTCATTCTCGGCCCGCAGGCGTTCTACCGACAGCTCGCCGCGCTGGAGCCCGAGCAGCGCCGGCGCATCGGCATGACGGCCATCGGCTTCACCAATCGCCTGTACGGTGACGAACCGCTCAAACGCCTGCAGCGGCGCGATGCCCGCTTCGTCAACTGCGCGCTCGGCATGACCCTGCTCGGTGCCGGCATCGCCGACCAGCTGGAGGATGGCCGGGTGGTCAGCGGCGTCGGCGGCCAGCAGGACTTCGTTGCCCAGGCCCATGAGCTGGAGGGCGCCCGGTCCATCCTGCTGCTGCGCAGTTGGCGCGAGGTCGGCGGGGCGGCGCAATCGAACCTCTACTGGCGCTATGCCCACACCACCATCGCCCGGCATCAGCGTGATCTGGTGGTGACCGAATACGGTATCGCCGACCTGCGTGGCAAGAGCGATGCGGAGGTGATCGAGGCGCTGCTGAAGATCGCCGACTCGCGCTTCCAGGATGAGCTGATCCGGCAGGCCCGGCAGGCCGGCAAGCTGCCGGCGGACTTCCAGTTGGCGGACGAGTACCGCCAGAACACTCCCGAGCGGCTGCGCGGCTGGCAGGCGCGCTACCCGCTGGTGTTCAGCGAGTATCCCCTGGGGTGCGACTTCAGCCGCGAGGAGCGCGACCTGCTGCGCGCCCTGCGCTGGCTGAAGGGGCGCCTGCGCCCGCGGGCGCTGCTCGGGCTGGGCGGCCGGCTGCTGTTCGGCCAGCCTGCGGCGGGCTGCTACCTCAAGCATCTGCAGCGCATGGACCTGATGCGTCCGCAGAGCGCCCGCGAGTGGCTGTACCGCCGCTTGCTGCTGGCCGGGCTCAAGGCCAGCGTCGACTGCGAGACCGCCGGTGCGCGCCAGGCCCGCCTGCGTCTCGAGCCGAAGGCGGCACGCCGCTAGGGCCGGGGGCGTCCGCGCTAGTCGATGAAACTGACCTGGCCGTCCTGCAGCGAGCGGATGCGTGCCAGCGATTCGACCCGCAGGTCCAGCGCTTCGAGTTTCTGCCGGCCGGCCTGGAAGGATTTCTCGATGACGATGCCGACCCCGACGATCCGCGCACCGGCCTGGCGAATGATGTTGATCAGGCCCAGCGAGGCCTCGCCGTTGGCGAGGAAGTCGTCGATCACCAGCACGCGGTCCTCGGCGTGCAGATGGGTGGTGGAGATGGCCACGGTGCTTTCCACCTGCTTGGTGTACGAGTACACCGAGGCCACCAGCAGGTTGTCGGTGAGGGTCAGCGACTGATGCTTGCGGGCGAAGATCACCGGCACGCCCAGTTCCAGCCCGGCCATCACCGCCGGGGCGATGCCCGAGGCCTCGATGGTGACGATCTTGGTCACGCCCTGGTCGCGGAAGCGCCGGGCGAATTCATGGCCGATCTCGCGCATCAGCAAGGGGTCGATCTGGTGGTTGAGAAAGGCATCGACCTTGAGCACGTGCTCGGACAACACGGTGCCTTGCTGGCGAATCATCTGCTTGAGCCGCTCCACGGCATGCGGTCCCCTAAGTGGCGAATTGGCGGGCATTTTCGCGCACTTTGCGACGGATCGCAGCCCGCCTCAGCCGAACAATTGCTGTTTGCGGCGCAGCCAGCGGTAGCCATAGCCCGTCAGGCGCAGGTGCAGCGGGTGGCCCTGCGGTTGCTCATAGTCGCAGTCAGCCAGGATGTCGACGAAGTCCTGAAGGTCGCGATCATGCACCTGGACCCTCACTTCGTCCGCCGACAGGTTGGCGAGCATCAGCACGGTGGAGTCGCCCTGGTCGTGACGCACGGCGAACACCGCCGGGCCGTCCACCTGTACCGCGCGGCAGCGGCCGCCGCTGATTTCCCGCAGGCCGATGCGGGTGCGCACCAGGGTGCCCATCTTCGCCAGCAGCGAGCTTTCCTTCAGGGTCTGGGCATAGACGTTGCGCCGCGGATAGCCGAACTCGCCGGCGTCGATCAGCGGCGCCACCAACTGGCCGGCCTCAGCGGTGGAGAAGCCGGCGTTGGGCTCGTTGGACCACTGCATCGGCGTGCGCACCGCCAGCCGCTCGGGGCGCTCCAGATCGTCGCCCATGCCGATTTCTTCGCCGTAGCGCAGGATCGGCGTGCCCGGCAGGGAGAACAGCAGCGCATGGGCCATGGCCAGCCGACGGTTGTCGCCGCCGAGCATCGGCGCCAGGCGCCGGCGGATGCCCCGGCCATAGGCACGCATGCGCGGCTCCGGGGCGAAGGCCTGCATGACTTCCTCGCGCTGCTCCGCGCTCAGTCGCTCCAGGTCCAGTTCGTCGTGGTTGCGCAGCCAGATGGCGTACTGCGCCCGGGGCGGCGGCACCGGCTGGGTCTGCAGTGCCTCGACCAGCGGCGCTGCCTGGCTGCGCGCCAGGGCCAGGAACAGGTAGTTGTTGATCCAGAAATCCAGCAGCAGGGTGACCCGGCGTCCGTCGCCGAGAAAGTCGGCGTACTGCTCCGGCGGCACGTCGATCTCGCCCAGCAGAATGGCCTCCGGCCGGCGCAGGGTGGCGTAGTCGCGCATGTGCTCCAGCAGCCAGAGACCGTCCTGGGTGCTGCCGCCGCCGGCCTGGCGGATGAGGTGGGCGGCGGCATCGACGCGAAAGCCGGACACGCCCAGGCGCAGCCAGAACGCCATGATGCGCTCGACTTCGCGGATCACCCGTGGGTTGGCCAGGTTCAGGTCGGGCTCGTGCCGGTAGAACAAGTGCCGGTAGTACTGGCCGGCCTCTTCGTCCCAGGTCCAGATGCTGTCTTCGACGGTCGGGAAGATCGGCTGCAGGCTATCGTCGCTGGGCGGCTCGTCGGCCCACAGGTAATAGCCGCGGTAGGGCGAATGGCGGTCGCGGCGGGCTTCCCGGAACCAGGGGTGGTCGACCGAGGTGTGCTGCACCACCAGTTCGATGACCACGTGCAGGCCCAGTTCCTCGGCCTTTTCCAGCAGGGCGACCATGTCCGCGAGGTTGCCGAAGCGCGGGTCTACCGCCAGGTGGTCGCTGACGTCGTAGCCGGCATCGCGGAACGGCGAGCGATAGAACGGCATCAGCCAGATGGCGGTGGCGCCGAGGCCGCGCACGTAGTCGAGGCGGTCGGCGATGCCGAGCAGGTCGCCGGTGCCGTCGCCGTTGCTGTCGAGGAACTGCGACGGATCGATCTGGTAGATCACCGCGTTGCGGTACCACAGCGGTTTCATCGCGGCGCGCTCGCCGGACTGAGGATGACGGCCTGCTGTGCCGCGAGCCGACCGTCGAAGTTGCCACCTTCGCCGTGGCCGTCGCTGGCCAGGTCGACCTGCCAGGCGCCCTCCAGCGGACAGGCCAGTGGGTGTTCGGCGAAGTTGATGCAGACGATGCGCTGGTCGTTGCCTTGGCGCCGTCGATAGACCAGTGCCTGCGGGTCGGACGGCAACTCCTGCCAGTCGCCGACGCGCAGAGCCGGGCTGGCCTTGCGTTGCTGCAGCAGGCGCCGGTAGAGGTGCAGGATCGAGCCGTCGTCCTGCCACAGCCTGTCGGCGGCCAGCTCGCTGGCCTGCGGTGGGAACGGCAGCCAGGTCGCCGCGCCCGGCCAGCCGTGGGGTGGCTCGGCGCTCCACGGCATAGGCGCGCGACAGCCGTCGCGGCCCCCCGGGTCGACCTGGCGCTCGGGCGGGATCACCGCGTCCTCCAGGCCGAGTTCGTCGCCCTGGTAGATGAACGGCGTGCCGCGCAAGGTCAGCAGCAGTACCGCCGCCGCCCGGACGCGGGCCAGCGAACCGCCGTAGCGGGTGCGCTGGCGGCGGTTGTCGTGGTTCGACAGCACCCAGGTCGGCCAGGCTTCGAGGGGCGCGATCAGGCGCTCGACGCCGCGCACGCAGGTACGGAAGGTCACCGGGTCCCAGGGCGCGTCCAGCGGCGAGAAGTTGAACACCAGGTGCAGCTCATCGCCGGCGCCGTAGTACTCGATCACCCGTTCGGTCGAGCGGATGTTCACCTCGCCGACCAGCACCCGCTCGCCGGGGTATTCGTCGACCACCGTGCGCAGGCCGCGCAGCACTTCGTGGCTGTAGGGCTGGTCGTTGAAATCGGCCAGCGGCTCGCCGGCCAGGCAGCGCGGGTTGTCGGCGAAGCTCAGGTCCTTGCCGGTGCAGTGCGCGACGTCGATGCGAAAGCCATCGACGCCGCGGTCGAGCCAGAAACGCAGCACGTCGTGCATGGCCGCGACCACCTCGGGGTTGTGCCAGTTGAGGTCGGGCTGCTGCGGCAGGAACAGGTGCAGGTAGTACTGCTCGCTGTGTTCGTCCCAGGTCCAGGCGCTGCCGGCGTTTAGTGCGGCACGCCAGTTGTTCGGCTGGTCGCGCCAGATGTACCAGTCGCGCTTGGGGTTTTCCCGCGAGGAGCGCGACGCCTGGAACCACGGGTGGCGGTCGGAAGTGTGGTTGGGCACGAAGTCCAGCAGCACGCGGATATTGCGCTGGTGCGCCGCGGCAATCAGGCGGTCGGCGTTCTCCAGCGAGCCGAACAGCGGGTCGATGTCGCAGTAGTCGCTGATGTCGTAGCCGGCGTCGGCCATCGGCGAGCGGAAGATCGGCGAGATCCAGATGGCGTCGACGCCGAGCCGCTGCAGGTGATCGAGGTGGCGCTCGATGCCGGCGAGATCGCCGATGCCGTCGCCGTTGCTGTCGGCGAACGAGCGCGGGTAGATCTGGTAGATCACCGCGCCCTGCCACCAGGGCGATTGTTGCGGATTGCGCGCTGGGCTCATGCGGCCTCCTCGCTGCCAGAACAATGGTCGCTAAGAGGTACGACTGGCACAGCGCAAACAGGTTCGTCCGAACCAAGCCATCGGCCCGGGACAACCCATCCGTGCTTCGCACTGGCCGCCCAGACCCATCCGCCCCCGTCGGTTGCGGTTGAGGAGCGTAGCGACGAAGCCCAACGGGCTGGGCTTGTTCAAGCCACTGAAGTACCGGGCCGGGCCACGCTCACTGTGTCATTGGCCTCAGGCCTTGTTGAGCATCGCCCGCATGGCCGCCAGGGCGTCGTTGCCGCGTGCGGCCTTCTGCTCCACCGGAGCGTCTTCCAGGCCTTCCCAGACCAGATCCTCCTGGGGCAGCTCGTCGAGGAAACGGCTCGGCGTGCAGTCGACGATCTCGCCGTACTGCTTGCGCTTGGCGGCGTAGGTCAACGCCAGGTTGCGCTTGGCGCGGGTGATGCCGACGTAGGCCAGGCGCCGCTCTTCCTCGATGGTGTCGGCCTCGATGCTGGAGCGATGGGGCAGGATTTCCTCCTCGAAGCCGATGATGTACACCGAGGGGAATTCCAGGCCCTTGGAGGCGTGCATGGTCATCATCTGCACGCCCTCGGCGCCTTCTTCCTCTTCCTGCTGGCGTTCGAGCATGTCGCGCAGCACCAGCTTGCCGATGGCGTCCTCGATGGTCATGCCGCCGTCTTCGTCTTTCTCCAGGGTGTTCTTCAGCGCGTCGACGAGGAACCAGACGTTGCCCATGCGCGCCTCGGCGACCTTGTCGCTGGATGCGTTCTGGCGCAGCCACTGCTCATAGTCGATATCCATCACCATGCTGCGAATGGCGGCGATCGGGTCGTTCTGCGCGCACTGCTGGCGCAGGTTGTCCATGTAGCGCTTGAAGCGCGACAGGCGCTCGGTGAAGCGTGCGTCCAGGTGCTCGGCCAGGCCGATCTCGTCGCTGGCCGCGTACATGCTGATGCCCCGCTCGCTGGCGTAGTTGCCGAGCTTCTCCAGGGTCGTGGAGCCGATCTCCCGGCGCGGCACGTTGATCACCCGCAGGTAGGCGTTGTCGTCGTCAGGGTTGACCAGCAGGCGGAAGTAACTCATCAGGTCCTTCACCTCCTGGCGGGCGAAGAAGCTGGTGCCGCCGGACAAGCGATAAGGGATCTGGTGGTGCTGCAGCTTCAGCTCCATCAGCTTGGCCTGGTAGTTGCCGCGGTAGAGGATGGCGAACTCGCTGTAGGGGCGGCCGGTGCGCAGGTGCTCGGTGAGGATCTCCAGGGCCACCCGTTCGCACTCGGCATCCTCGTTGCGGGTGCGGATGACGCGGATCTCGTCGCCGTGGCCCATGTCCGACCACAGCTGCTTCTCGAACACGTGGGGGTTGTTGGCGATCAGCACGTTGGCGCACTTGAGGATGCGGCTGGTGGAGCGGTAGTTCTGCTCCAGCATCACCACCTTCAGCGAGGGGTAATCCTCCTTCAGCAGCATCAGGTTTTCCGGCCGCGCGCCGCGCCAGGCATAGATCGACTGGTCGTCGTCGCCGACCACGGTGAACTGGTTGCGCATGCCCACCAGCAGCTTGACCAGCAGGTACTGGCTGGCGTTGGTGTCCTGGTATTCGTCCACCAACAGGTAGCGGATGCGGTTCTGCCATTTTTCCAGGATATCGGCATGCTCCTGGAACAGCTTCACCGGCAGCAGGATCAGGTCGTCGAAGTCCACCGCGTTGTACGCCTTGAGGGTGCGCTGGTAGTGCAGGTAGACGATGGCGGCGGTCTGCTCCTTGGGATTGCGCGCCGCGGCCAGGGCCTGCTCGGGCAGGATCAGGTCGTTCTTCCACGCGCCGATGTAGTTCTTGATCTCGTCGATGCCGTCGTCGCCGGCGTACTCCTTCTGCATGATGTCCGACAGCAGCGCCTTGATGTCACCGTCGTCGAAGATCGAGAAGCCGGGCTTGTAGCCCAGGCGGGCGTACTCCTTGCGGATGATGTTCATGCCCAGGTTGTGGAAGGTCGACACCGTCAGGCCACGGGCTTCGGCGCCCTTGAGCAGGGTGCCGACGCGTTCCTTCATCTCGCGCGCGGCCTTGTTGGTGAAGGTCATGGCGACGATGTGCTGGGCGCGGATGCCGCAGTTCTGCACCAGATGGGCGATCTTGCGGGTGATCACGCTGGTCTTGCCGGAGCCCGCGCCGGCGAGCACCAACAGGGGGCCGCCGACGTAGTTCACGGCTTCCTGTTGCCGAGGATTGAGTCGGGACATGGAGAGAATTCGCGGGTGGGCTGAAAAGGCCGCCGATTCTAGCAGGCTTGCGCCCTGCGGTTGCGCCCGGCTGCCGGATGGCGAACGTCGTCTTAACAAAATTCCACTATAAATTAAGTGGATAGCTCGCTAACCTGAAGCGCTCTATCAGGTCGTGCCCAGGCATCGTGCACAGCTTGATATGACATCGCTCACAGGTTTCGGCAAAGCCGCTGGCGAGCGTGCCCGTGCCTGGACTAAGTTGGTCGGGATTTCGCCAGCAACTCGTCAGTTCCAGCGCACAACGTGCGGCAAGTGGCCGCCCGCGCACGGATGCGCCCGGGCATGACGGCCGACGCTTTTGCCTGTAACGTGCACCCTCAGCATCCAACCTGACCGGGAGGTCGTTTGTCAGCGCTTGCCGAATCCTTGCGTCTGGTCCTATTGGCCGAAGCACCGGAGTGGGCTGAGTTGCTGCGCGCGCGATTGACCCTGCTCGGCGATGGTTTCCCGCTGATCACCGCCCCCTCCTGGGAGGCCGCCAGCGCATTGTTCGATGACGATGGCCATGGCCTGCTGCTGTGCACGCCTGCCTGCCTGCCGGCGCCGGGCAAGTGCCCACTGCCCATCGTGCTGCTGCTCGAACAGGAGCCGGAACAGCCCCCGGTGGGGGTCAGCGACTGGCTGGTACGCGACCAGCTGTCCCTCGATGTGCTGCGTCGTTGCCTGCGCTACCAGCGCGAACGCGGCACCCTGCAAGACACCCTGCAGCGCCTGGCCGAGCAAGACCCGCTGACCGGGATCGCCAACCGTCAGGGCTTTCACACCCTGCTCGCCGCGCGCCTGGCCGAGTTCGGCGGCCACGGTCTGGCCCTCGGCCATCTCGATCTGGACAATTTCCGCCACGTCAACGACGCCCTCGGTCATCAGGCCGGCGACCGCCTGATCCTGCAGGTGGTGGCGCGCCTCAAGGGTCAGCTGGAGGCCGGCGACATGCTGGCACGCCTGGGCAGCGACGAATTCGCCCTGCTGCTGGATATCCGCCGCGACCCGGCACGCGTCGAGCGCCTGGCCGAGCGCATTACCGAAGCCCTCGGCGAGCCATACTGGGTCGACGGCGAGAGCCTGCTGCTCGGCTGCAGCCTGGGCCTGGCCTACGCCCGTTCCGACAGCGACGCCGACCCGCTGATGTGGCATGCGCACATCGCCATGCAGCAGGCCAAGAGCGCCCAGGGCTGCACCTTCCATGTCTTCGACGAACGCATCAACCGCAACGCCCGCAGCCTCGCCGACCTGGAAAGCGAGCTGCGCCGCGCCCTGCGCCGCGACGAACTGGAGTTGCACTACCAGCCGCGGCTGTGCCTGAGCAGCGGGCGCATTCTCGGGCTGGAAGCGCTGGTGCGCTGGCAGCATGCCGAACGCGGCCTGCTCACGCCCAATGAGTTCGTGCCCCTGGCCGAGGAAAGCGGGCTGATCGTGCCGCTCGGCTACTGGGTCATCTCCCGCGCCTTGCGCGATATGCAGTGGCTGCGCGGACGCGGCCTGCCGGCGCTGCACATGGCGGTGAACCTGTCGTTCCGCCAGTTCCAGGACAGCCAGTTGCTGCCGACGCTCAACCGGCTGATCCTCGAACGCGGCGTGGATGCCGAATGGCTGGAGTTCGAACTCACCGAAACCGCCGTGATGCGCCGTAGCGATCAGGTCCAGCAGACCATGCTGGCGCTCGGCCGGCTCGGGGTGCGCTTCTCTCTCGACGATTTCGGCACCGGCTTCTCCTCCTTCGTGCACCTCAACAGCCTGCCGATCACTCTGCTGAAGATCGACAAGAGCTTCGTCGGCGGCATGAGCCAGCGGCCGGAAAATCAGCAACTGGTTCGGGCGATGATCAACCTGGCGCACAACCTCAACCTGGAGGTGGTGGCCGAGGGTGTGGAGGAGGCCGAGCAGCTCAGCTTGCTGCGGCAGTTCGGTTGCGACCAGGTACAGGGGTTCCTGATCAGCAAGCCGCTGCCGCTGGCCGAACTGGCGCGCTTCCTGATCTTCGGCGGGCGCCAGCCGCTGGCGGGGCAACAACCGAGCTGACCGCATGCCAGGTTGGCTGCGCGCGTCTGGCCGGAACAGCGAAATGTTGGGCTTCGCTTCGCTCAACGCCAACCTGCAGCCGACTCCCGCCATTTGGGTTGGGCTGCAGGTTGCGGCGGGGCGCGTAGCCTGGGGAGCGCAGCGACGACGCCCAACGCCCCCGCTCGCTACGTCGCGCACATCCCTGCAACCGGAGCCGCTGGCCGCAGCAGGCGCGCGGTCTTCCATTCGAAGCCCAGGGTCAGGCCGGTTGCCGCGCAGGCCAGGCCCAGCGCCAGCCCCCACCAGACGCCGTCGGCGCCCCAGCCCAGCGGGAAGGCCAGCAGCCAGGCCGCCGGCACGCCGATCAGCCAGTAGCAGACCAGGCCGACCCATAAGGTGGTCTTGCCGTCCTTCAGCCCGCGGATCGCGCCCATGGCGATGGTCTGGGTGCCATCGAACAGCTCGAACCAGGCCGCCACCGCCAGCAGCGATACCGCCAGCTCGACGACCTCGCGATAGGCCGGGTCGAAGCGGTCGAGGAACAACCCCACCACCCACTCCGGTGCCTGCCAGAACAGTGCCGCGAAGCCGAGCATGCAGGTGGCGCCGAAGCCGATGCCCAGGCGTCCGGCGCGCCGCGCCTCTTCCAGCCTGCCGGCGCCGAAGTGCTGGCCGATGCGCAGGGTCACCGCATAGGACAGCCCCACCGGCACCATGAAGGCCACATACACCGACTGAATGGCGATCTGGTGCGCGGCAAGTTGCGCACTGCCCAGCGCGCCCATGCACAGCGCGGAGAACGCGAACAGGCCGGATTCCACCGCATAGGTGCCGCCGATCGGCAGGCCCAGGCGCAGCATGTCGCCCAGCGCTTCCCGCGACGGCCGCAGCAGGCCGGTGAGCAAGGCGTAGGCGCGATAGGCCGGGTGCCGGCCGATATGCAGTGCCAGCAGCAGCGCCATGCTGTTCATCACCAGCGCCGTGACCAGGCCGATACCGGCCAGACCCAGGCGCGGCAGGCCGAACCAGCCATGGATCAGCGCGTAGTTGAGCAGGAAGTTGGCCAGCGCGCCGCCGATGCTGATGGCCATTACCGGGCCGACCCGGCCGATGGCGCTGGTGAAGCCGCGCAGCGCCATGAAGCTGAGATAACCGGGCAGGGCAAATACCAGGGTAGAGAGAAAACTCATCGCCCCGGCGACGCTCTCCGGGGCCTGGCCGAACGCCAGCAACGGCCGGTGCAGCCCCAGCAGCAGCGCGCCGGCGGCCACCGCCAGCACCCAACCGATCCACAATCCGGCCTGGGTCATGCGCGCCGCACCGGCGACATCCTCGGCGCCGTGCCGGATCGCCACCAGGTTGCCCACCGCCGCCATTACCCCGACGCAGAAGATCGACACGAACGAATAGCTGGCCGCGCCAAGGCCGCCGCCGGCCAGTGCCGCCGGGCCGAGCTGGCCCATCATCAAGGTGTCGGTGAACACCATCAGCACATGGGCCAACTGCGCCGCGATCAGCGGCCCGGCCAGATGCAGGATGGCTTTCAGTTCGTTGCGTGCAGTCATGAGTCTGGCTCAGCGAGAGGTCTTGCCGGCGCACGACGCGCAGGCTGAGAATGGCGCCAATTCTCCGGGTGTTAACCGTCGCTGCACAAAAGGATAAAAGCGATGGAAGGCATGATTAAAACTCATAGGTAATCGCCGTGCGCCGACTTCCTCCCCTGTATGCCTTGCGCGCCTTCGAAGCCGCTGCCCGGCACGCCTCCTTCACCCGCGCGGCGGATGAACTGGCGATCACCCAGAGTGCGGTGAGCCGGCATGTCCGCACCCTGGAGGAACACTTCGGCTGCCGGCTGTTCCAGCGCCAGGGCCGCAACCTGCAGCTCACCGAGCCGGCGCGGCTGCTGCTGCCCGGCCTGCGCGACGGCTTCGATGCGCTGGAGCGGGCCTGCGCCAGCCTGCGGGTGGACGACAGCATCCTGCGCCTGAAGGCCCCCTCGACCCTGACCATGCGCTGGTTGCTGGCGCGCCTCAGCCGCTACCGCCACCTGCACAGCGACAGCGAGGTGCAGCTGACCAGCGCCTGGATGGACGTGGACAAGGTCGATTTCCTCAACGAGCCCTTCGACTGCGCCGTCTTGCTGCTTGGCGAAGGTGCGAGCAATCCGGAGTGGGAGTGCACGCTGCTGTTTCGCGAGTGGCTGATCCCGGTCTGCGAACCCGGGCTGGCTGCTTCCGGCCCCTGGACCGCCGAGCGCCTGGCCGCCGCCGACCTGTTGCACCCGACCCCCGACCGCCGTGACTGGCGCCAGTGGCTGAACCGCATGGGTCTGGACGGCACGGTATCGCTCAAGGGCGGCCAGGTGTTCGACACCCTGGAACTGGGCATGGTCGCCGCCTCGCGCGGCTACGGCATTTCCATCGGCGACCTGGTGATGGTCGCCGAAGACGTCGAAGCCGGCCGCCTCGGCTTGCCCTGGCCCAACGCGGTGGCCAGCGGCGACAGCTACTACCTGGTCTGGCCGAGGGCCCGCAGCGGCCAGGAGCGCCTGCAGCGCCTGCGCGACTTTCTGCTGGCGGAAATCACGGCAATGCGTTTGCCGCAGGTGCAGTTGCTGGACAGCCGAGAGGCCTAGCAGGCGGTTGAAAAACTACCTGCGTCAAAAAACAGGCTGGATCGCCAGCCCGGTCGGAAGGCTCATCTACAGCGCGTAAGTCGGGTGCGACCCCTGCCGCTTCCGCGCCAGTCTTGCGGGGCCGTCTAGGCCTTGTCTTGCGTGCCTCGCCGACGCTATTCAACGGCCTGCCGGTCGCTTGTGTCGGAGGCGGGCAGGGCGTCGGCGAGCCAGTCGAGGAATGCCCTGACCGGCGCATGGCGTTCGCGGCCGGGCACGCACGCCGCCAGGTAGCGGCCACCGGGTAGCTTGATTTCCGGCCGGTAGGGCAGCAGCAGGCCATGTTCGACCGCCTCGGCCACCAGCACGGTGCTGGCCAGTACCAGGCCCTGCCCGGCGATGGCGGCTTGCAGCGCATAGTGCTCGTCGTCGAACTCCCGCAGGCTGGCGCCGTCGAGCCAGCTCTCGGCCCGGGCGGCAGCGCACCAGGCCGGCCAGTCGATGGCGGCCATCGGTGGCGAGGTCCAATGCACCTTGATCAGCTCGAGACGGCCTTGCTCCGCTCGCCGCAGGCAGGACGCGGCGCCGTAGACGCCGAACTGCTCATCCAGCAAGGGCATCTGGTACAGCTCCCCCGGTTCGCCGAAGCAGCAGCGCAGCGCCAGATCGATGCCGGCATTCCGTGTCAGGTCCACCAGCTCGTTGCTGGTCTCGACGCGCACGTGCACCCGGGGATGACGGCGGTGGAATTCGCCCAGCCGGGGAATCAGGCGCAGCGCGGCGAATGCCGGGGTGGTCGTCAGGGTAAGGCTGTCGGCGTCGAGGGACGGGCGCAGCCGGTCCAGGCTTCGGTTGATTTCAATGAATGCGTCGTGCAGACGACCGAAGAGCTGTTCGCCCGCCTGGGTGAGCTGAACACCCTTGCCGGCACGGTCGAACAGCAACACGCCGAGCCCGCTCTCCAGCGCCTTGATCTGGTGGGAGATCGCCGTTGGCGTGACCGCCAGCTCGATGGCGGCGGCCTTGAAGCTGCCAAGCCGGGCGGCGGATTCGAACGTGCGCAGTGCGGTCAGCGGCAGCCGGGCGAACATGATTGGGTATCCAGAGATGAAATGAATTCAGCCTGGCGGACTATAGCTCATTTGCCTGCTCACCCTCGCCTGCCTAGCGTAGGCAGCCTGTTCGAAGGCGTGGAGGCGGATATGCAGGGGCCCGTGAGGAAAGTTATACAGGCGTTGCTGTACGAGGCGCTGGCAGTGTTGTGCATCTCCCCGGCCCTCGCGCTGGTCCATGACCAGGGGCTGGCCTACTCGACCACGCTGGCGGTGTTGATTTCGGTGATCGCGCTGCTCTGGAACATGGGCTACAACGCGGCGTTCGAGGCCTGGGAAGCGCGTCAGGCCCGCCGGTCGCGCACGCTGGCGCGGCGGATTGTGCATGCGCTGGGGTTCGAAGGGGGCTTGGTGCTGATCCTGCTGCCGCTGGTGGCCTTCTGGCTGGACATTTCCTGGCTGGCGGCACTGGCGACCAACCTGAGCCTGTTCATCTTCTTCCTGCTCTATGCCTTCGTGTTCCAGTGGCTGTTCGACCGGCTATTCGGAGTTCCCGACTCGGCGAAGCCGCTCTCATGCGAGTTGCCGTGAGCGCCTCGGCTGGCCAAATCCGCTACGCGGCCTAGATTGGTGGGATCCCCCGCGAAAAGGAATTCCCATGAGCTCCCCGTTCATCAGCCACAGCGAGGCGTTCCGCGACGTGCTCGGCGCCGATCCACAGTTCTTCACCGTGATCGAAACCGATGCCCATGAAGGGCCGGTGTATGTGCCCGAGGAGGACGCCCTCTACTTCACTACGCTGCCACAGAGCGGAAACGTGCCGCTGCCTGGTTTCCTGCAGGTAGACATCAGGCGCATCGACCTGCGCGGCGGCGATTTTCCGTTGCCGCCCGACGCCGCGACCACGGTGTGCGCCGCCAGCAACGCGGCCAACGGCATGACCCTCGACCGCGAAGGCTACCTGCTGGTCTGCGAGCAGGGCAGCAAGACATCGCCTGCGCGCATCAGCCGCTTGCACCGGGCCAGCGGGGCGCAGGAAACCGTCGTCGACCAATGGCGCGGCCTGCGTTTCAACTCGCCCAACGACGTGGTGGTCAAGAGCGACGGCACCATTTGGTTCACCGACCCCGCTTACGGTGCGCTGCAAGGCTTCAAGGAAGCGCCGCTGCTCGGCGACTTCGTCTATCGCTACGATCCGTGCTCGCGGGGCTTGAGCGTGGTAGCGGACAGCTTCGACAAGCCCAACGGCCTGGCCTTTTCGCCGGACGAGTCGGTGCTCTATATCACCGACAGTGGCGCCATCCAGGTGCCCGGCAGCTACTTCGTCGAGCGGCCGCACCATATCCGTGCGTTCGATGTACGGGGCGGTCGGCATCTGGCCAACGAGCGGCTGTTCGCCGTGGTGAGTCCGGGCATTCCGGACGGCATCAAACTGGACACCGCCGGACGGGTCTACAGTTCCTCGGCCAGCGGCGTGCAGGTATTCGACCCCAGCGGCGACCTGCTCGGCGAGATCATCGCGCCGGGCGTGGCGAACTTCTGCTTCGGCGGGCCGGGCAACGACACCTTGTTCATGCTGGCGGACACGGTGATCTGGGCGGCGCGCCTGGCGGCGGTCGGCGCAGCGCGCAGCTAGCCCAGATTGGTGCGGTATTGCAGCGCTTCGCCCAGATGCTGCCGATCGATTCGTTCGGACTGCTGCAGGTCGGCCAGGGTGCGCGCCACCTTCAGGATGCGATGGGCGGCACGCAAGGACAGCCCGAGACGTTCGCAGGCTTTTTCCAGCCAGGCCTGGTCGTCGCCGTGCAGCGCGCAGTGCTGGCGCAGGCCCGGCAGGTCGAGGAAGGCATTGGCACGGCCCTGGCGAGCGAGCTGTCGTTGTCGCGCGGCACTGACCTGGGCGGCGGCGCTGGCGCTGTCCGGGCCGCCGCCGGGGGCGACATGCAGTGCGGTGGCCTCGCGGGCGACGGTGACGTGCAGGTCGATGCGATCGAGCAGCGGCCCGGACAGCTTGGCGCGGTAGCGCTGGATCTGCTCTGGCGTGCAACGGCAGCGGCCGCTGGGGTCGCCCAGGTAACCGCAGGGGCAGGGGTTCATCGCCGCGACGAGCTGGAAACGTGCGGGGAAACGCACCTTGTCATGGGCGCGGGCGATCACGATTTCGCCCGATTCCAGGGGCTCTCGAAGCACCTCCAGAACCTTGCGATCGAATTCCGGCAGCTCGTCGAGAAACAGCACGCCCTGGTGCGCCAGGGTGATCTCGCCCGGCCGCGGGCGGCTGCCGCCGCCGACCAACGCCGGGCCGGACGCACTGTGGTGGGGCTGGCGAAACGGGCGTTGCGGCCAGGCATCCAGCGGCGAATGGCTGGCTACCGAATGGATGGCAGCGACCTGCAGTGCCTCCTCCTCGTCCAGCGGCGGCAACAGGCCGGGCAGGCGGCTGGCCAGCAGGGTCTTGCCGGTCCCCGGCGGGCCGCTGAACAGCAGGTTGTGCGAGCCGGCGGCGGCCACCAGCAGGGCGCGCTTGGCGGCGGCCTGGCCCTGCACGTCGGCCAGGTCGGGGTAGGGCTGGCTGCGCCGGATCAGCCCCTGGGCCTGGTAGGGCGCCAGCGGCGTCTGGCCGTTGAAGTGGGCCGCCAGTTGCAGCAGATGGTCGGCGGCCAGCACGGTCAGCCCGGCGGCGAGGCAGGCTTCCTCGGCGTTGGCGCTCGGCACCACCAGGGTGCGCCCGGCGGCACGGGCGGCCAGGGCGGCGGGCAGCACGCCCTGCACCGGGCGCAGGGCGCCGGACAGCGCCAGCTCGCCCAGGCATTCGACGTCCGCCAGGCGTTCGGCAGGCAACTGGCCGCTGGCGGCAAGAATGCCCAGGGCGATGGCCAGGTCGAAGCGACCACCGTCCTTCGGCAGGTCGGCGGGAGCCAAATTCAATGTGATTCGGCGAGGCGGAAAATCGAAGCCGGAGGTGAGGATGGCGCTGCGTACGCGGTCCTTGCTTTCTTTGACCGCGGTTTCCGGCAGGCCGACCAACGCCAGGGACGGCAGGCCGTTGGCCAAATGGGCCTCGACGGTGACGGCGGGGGCTTCGACGCCGACCTGGGCGCGGCTGTGGACAATGGCCAGGGACATGCATCACTCCTTGATGGCATGCCGCGCGGCGAGCGTTTACTCGGCGGGCGGCGTCTGCGGCGACTGCGGTGGAATCTTGGCTTCGAGTTCGGCGACCTTGGCCTCCAGTGCCTCGAGGCGGGCGCGGGTCCGCGCGAGCACTGTCATCTGGCTGTCGAATTCTTCCCGGCTGACCAGATCGAGCTTGCTGAAGGCGCTCTGCAACAGGGCCTTGAGCTGGGCTTCCACTTCGCTGCGCGGCAGCGGGGAGTCGCCATTGAACAGGCGCGATGCGTGGGTGCCGAGGGCGTCTAGCAGGGCTTTGGGCGGCAGCATGGGAACGATTCCGGTGAAAAACGCGGTCGGCAGTGTAGCACGAGGCCTTTCGCCCGCAGTGGTGCACGCTTTTTGCGCAGGGGATGAAGGCGGGGCGCACCGTTGTAGTGCGGGTGCGGCCGTGCGAAACCCCGCCATGCTGTCGTTTTGCCGGCTAAGCGCATGAAAAACCGAACTTTTCACCAGAGTGGCAAGATTTCTGCTTTATGCCCCGTGACGCGTGCACCGATGCAGTTCCGGTGCGTCGGGCGGAGCTGGAGCTTTCGCCAGGAGCGGTTGGCTGGTGTCACACGGGCCACGGCGGGCCTGCGGCGCGTTACAAAGCCAGATACTGCGCTTAGACTTGAGCCGGGTTCGCATTCCTGGGGCAAGTCCACCTTACACGGGAGAGAGTTATATGAAGCTAGTCACTGCCATCATCAAGCCGTTCAAGCTGGACGACGTGCGCGAATCGCTGTCGGAGATCGGAGTGCAGGGCATCACCGTCACCGAGGTCAAGGGCTTCGGTCGGCAGAAGGGCCATACCGAGCTGTACCGCGGTGCCGAATACGTGGTCGATTTCCTGCCCAAGGTGAAAATCGACGTGGCTATCGCCGACGACCAGCTCGACCGCGTGATCGAGGCCATCACCAAGGCCGCCAACACCGGCAAGATCGGTGACGGCAAGATCTTCGTGGTCAACCTGGAGCAGGCCATCCGCATCCGTACCGGCGAAACCGGCACCGACGCGATCTAAGCGCCCCCGAACCCCCAAAAAGCCCCAGGAGCCAAACCCATGACTCTGCGAAAAATCGCAGGGCTAGGAGCCCTTTTGTCCCTCGTTCCAGGCATTGCCTGGGCGCAGGAGGCAACCCTCGACAGCGGTGACACGGCCTGGATGCTGGTCGCTACCGTGCTCGTGCTGTTCATGACCATCCCCGGCCTGGCGCTGTTCTATGCCGGCATGGTGCGTTCGAAGAACGTACTCTCGGTGCTCATGCAGTGCTTCGCCATCACCGGCCTGATCAGCATTCTGTGGGTCGTCTACGGCTACAGCCTGGCCTTCGACACCACCGGCATGGAGCAAGGGGTGATCAACCTCAACTCCTTCGTCGGCGGTTTCTCCAGGGCGTTCCTCAGCGGCCTGGGCACCGACAGCCTGGTAGGCAGCATTCCGGAAAGCGTGTTCGTCACCTTCCAGATGACCTTCGCCATCATCACCCCGGCGCTGATCGTCGGTGCCTTCGCCGAGCGCATGAAATTCTCCGCGATGCTGATCTTCATGGCCGTGTGGTTCACCGTCGTCTACGCGCCCATCGCCCATATGGTCTGGAGCGGCGACGGCGCGCTGATGTGGGACTGGGGCGTGCTCGACTTCGCTGGCGGCACCGTGGTGCACATCAACGCCGGTATCGCCGGCCTGGTGGCCTGCCTGGTGCTGGGCAAGCGCAAGGGCTACCCGACCACTGCGATGGCGCCGCATAACCTCGGCTACACGCTTATCGGCGCGAGCATGTTGTGGGTCGGCTGGTTCGGCTTCAACGCCGGTTCCGCGGTGGCCGCCAACGGCACCGCCGGCATGGCCATGCTGGTGACCCAGGTCGCCACCGCCGCCGCTGCGCTGGGCTGGATGTTCGTCGAGTGGCTCACCCACCGTAAGCCGAGCGTGCTGGGCATCGCCTCGGGTGCGGTGGCCGGCCTCGTGGCCATCACGCCGGCCTCCGGCACGGTGGGCCCGATGGGCGCGCTGGTCATCGGCCTGGCTGCTGGGGTGATCTGTTTCTTCTGCGCCACCAGCCTCAAGCGCAAGCTCGGCTACGACGACTCGCTCGACGTATTCGGCGTGCATGCCGTCGGCGGCATCGTCGGCGCCATCCTAACCGGCGCCTTCGCGGCACCCGCGCTGGGCGGTTTCGGCGAAGTGGAAAGTATCGCGGGGCAACTCTGGATCCAGGCCGAGGGGGTGGCTTTCACGGTGATCTACACCGCGGTCCTGACCTTCGCGATCCTGAAAGTCATCGATCTGGTGATGGGCTTGCGCGTCAGCGATGAGGAAGAGACCGTCGGCCTCGACCTCGCCTTGCACAACGAGCGTGGCTACAACCTGTAAGCACACGGAGCGCGCCCGGAGCCAACCCGGGTGCCTTAACCGAACGGCGCTGGAAAAGCGCCACGGCAAGAGGTGATTCATGGATAACACAGCACTGATTCCCATGCAGTACGCATTGGATACCTTCTACTTCCTGATCTGCGGTGCGCTGGTGATGTGGATGGCGGCCGGTTTCGCCATGCTCGAGGCGGGCCTGGTGCGCGCCAAGAACACCACCGAGATCCTGACCAAGAACGTCGCCCTGTACGCGGTGGCCTGCGTGATGTACATGCTGATCGGCTACCACATCATGTATTCCAGCCCGGAAGGCGGGTTCCTGCCGAGCTTCGGTTTCCTGCTCGGCGAGGAACATGCCGCCGACGTGATCGCCGCCGGCGGTGACGGCGCGCCCTACTACTCGGCGCGTTCCGACTTCTTCTTCCAGGTGGTGTTCGTCGCCACCGCCATGTCCATCGTCTCCGGCGCTGTCGCCGAGCGCATGAAGCTGTGGGCGTTCCTGGCCTTCGCCGTGGTGATGACCGGCTTCATCTACCCGGTCGAAGGCTACTGGAAGTGGGGCTCGGGCTTCCTCAACGAAGCGGGCTTCCTCGACTACGCCGGCTCCGGCGTGGTGCACATGACCGGTGCGGCCGCCGCGCTGGCCGGCGTGCTGCTGCTCGGCGCACGCAAGGGCAAGTACGGCGCCAAGGGCCAGGTCAATGCCATCCCCGGCGCCAACCTGCCGTTGGCCACCCTCGGCACCTTCATCCTGTGGATGGGCTGGTTCGGCTTCAACGGCGGCTCGCAGCTGAAGATGAGCACCATCGACGATGCCAATGCCGTGGCCAACGTGTTCGTCAACACCAACATGGCCGCCGCCGGTGGCCTGATCGCCGCGCTGATCGTAGCCCGCATCCTGTTCGGCAAGGCCGATCTGACCATGGCCCTGAACGGCGCCCTGGCCGGCCTGGTGGCCATCACCGCCGAGCCGCTGACCCCGTCCGCCATCCAGGCCACGCTGATCGGCGGCGTCGGTGGCGTGCTGGTGGTATTCAGCATCCTTGGCCTCGACAAGCTGAAGATCGACGATCCGGTCGGTGCCATTTCCGTGCACGGCGTGGTCGGCATCTGGGGCCTGCTGGCGGTCTGCCTGACCAATGGCGACGCCAAGCTGAGCGCCCAACTGCTGGGCATCGGGGTGATCTTCGCCTGGGTGTTCATTGCCAGCCTGGTCGTCTGGGGTGTGCTCAAGCTGGTCATCGGCCTGCGAGTATCCGAGGAAGAAGAATACGAAGGCGTGGACATCGCCGAATGCGGCATGGAAGCCTATCCGGAATTCACCAAGCAGTAATTTCCGGAAGAACTTCGAAGGGCGCCCTCGGGCGCCCTTTGTTTTTTTCCTGGCCGCGCTAGAATGCGCGGCGCTGGAACGCAGCGCGGCGTGCGGCATTGAACCTTGCGGGCGATTCGGCACCGTATGATTCAGGCGGTATGACGAAACGGGGCTTTCATGTGGCGGCAAACCTTGATCACCTTGCGGGCGCGTCCTCGCGGGTTCCACTTGGTCACCGATGAGGTGCTGGCGGCGTTGCCGGAACTGTCAGCCTACCGGGTGGGTCTGTTACACCTCTGCCTGCAGCACACCTCGGCCTCGTTGACCGTCAACGAGAATGCCGACAGCGCGGTGCGGCGGGATTTCGAACGTTTCTTCAATCGCCTGGTGCCGCAGGGCCAGGGCGGCTACGAGCACGATTACGAAGGGCCGGACGATCTGCCGGCGCACTTCAAGGCCAGCCTGCTGGGTTGCCAGTTGAGCCTGCCGATTGCGCAGGGGCGGCTGGCGCTGGGCACCTGGCAGGGAATCTACCTCGGCGAGCATCGCGACCATGGCGGTGCGCGCCGGCTACTCGCCACCCTGCATGGCGAGGAATTTGAAGGCGGCGCCAGGGAGGCGCTTGCCGAGCCGGCTGGTTAGCCCCGGCTCTCGTCGGTGCCTTGCATCGGCGACCGGCACGGTGTGCCGCAGCACCACTCGGGTTGCAGTGGTTGTTGAATTTTTTCCGGCAGCGTTAGAAAGCTGGCGCTGCTGGGCTATAACTAACCTGCTTTTCGCAAGTCATGAGGTTGAGCATGAGCGACGAAGAATTGGAACAAGACGATCTGGAAGCAACCGACGAAGAGGACGGCGAAGAGCTGGCCACGGCGGATGACGACGGCGATGGCGACGACGACAGTTCCGAGCGCGCGGCGCCCACGGGCAAGAAGGCCAAGGCTGCGGTCGACGCCGATGAGCTGCCGAGCATCGAAGCCAAGCAGAAGGAGCGCGAAGCCCTGGAAAGAGCCATGGCCGAGTTCCTCGCCCGTGGTGGCAAGGTCCAGGAAGTGGAGCCCAACGTAGTTGCCGATCCGCCGAAGAAGCCGGATAGCAAGTACGGCAGCCGCCCCATCTAGTTCCCCGAATGCGAAAGAAAAAGCCCGCCTACTGGCGGGCTTTTTTGTGGTCGTGGTGTGCGTTGCTGCGGGTGAAGAGGACGCGAATCCGCTGCCGAAAGCCCAGTGGGCGAGCTGTCAGGGGCGCCAGTGTGCTGGCGACGGGTCAGGCGCGGCCCCAACCTTCCAGCAGCGCGGGCAGCTCCGCCAGGCTGCGGATTTCCGCGTGGGCCGGGGTTGCGCCGGTCCACGGCTTGCCCAGCGGGTTGTACCAGATCGCCCGCAGGCCGGCATTCAGCGCGCCGCCAATGTCATCGCCGGGATGGTCGCCGATATGCACCGCGTGCTCGGCTTCCACTCCGGCGCGCTTGAGCGCTTCGCGAAAGGGATGCGGGTCGGGTTTGCCGATGCCCAGCTCCTCGGCGCAGAGGGCGAACTGGAAGTAGTCGGCAAGGCCCAGGCGACGCACGTCGGCATTACCGTTGGTGAGCACGCCGAGCATGTAGCGATTGGCGAGCCGTTCCAGGGTCGGCTGCACGTCCGGGAACAGACTGACCTGGTGGCGGGCCTCGAGAAAGGTCTGGAAGCCGGCCTCGGCCAGTTCGCTGGCCTCCACCGCGGTGTAGCCGGCGTCCTCCAGGGCGTGGAACAGGATGCGTCGGCGCAGTTCGCTGAGGCGGTGGCGCAGCATCGGGTCAGCCTCCAGCAAGCGCGAGCGAATCGCCCACAGGTGCTCGATCGGCACCGGCCCCAGGCGCGGGGCGTGGCCCCCCAGCCAGTCGCGCAAGGCGGCTTCGGCGCCATGCATCACCGGGGCGACGTCCCACAGGGTGTCGTCGAGATCGAAGGTAATCAGCCGAATGCTCATGAGGGGTCGCCTTTACTGCGCTTGGCGCGGGGATGGGCGCGGTCATAGACCGTGGCCAGGTGCTGGAAGTCCAGGTGGGTGTAGACCTGGGTGGTGGCGATATCGGCATGGCCGAGCAATTCCTGCACTGCGCGCAGGTCCTGGGAGGACTCCAGCAGGTGGCTGGCGAAGCTGTGCCGCAGCATGTGCGGGTGCAGGTGCTGGCCCAGTTCGCGCACGCCGGCCTGGCGCACCCGCAACTGCACGGCACGGGGGCCGAGGCGGCGGCCCTGCTGGCCGATGAATACGGCGCCGTCGACCGGGCCGGCCAGGGCGCGCAACGGCAGCCAGGCCTCCAGGGCCTGTCGCGCCTTGCTGCCGACCGGCAGTTCGCGGGTCTTGTTGCCCTTGCCGCATACCCGCACCAGGCCGGCGGAGAGGTCGAGGCCGTCGAGGTCGAGGCCGACCAGTTCGGCCAGACGCAGGCCGGAGGAATAGAACAGTTCGAGCATGGCCTGGTCGCGGCGGGCCAGGAAGTCATCCTCCACCGCACCGTCCAGCAGTTGCTGGGCACGGTCGGTGTCCAGCGTGTGCGGCAGGCGACGCTCGCCCTTCGGCGGACGCAGGCCGGCGGCCGGGTCGTGCTGGCAGATACCTTCGCGCAGCAGGTAGCGATAGAGCCCGCGCACCGCCGAAAGCAGTCGCGCCAGGCTGCGGCTGGACTGGCCCTGCTGGTGCAGGCGAGCGACCAGGCTGCGCAGGTTGCGCACGTCCAGGTTCGCCCAGTCGTCGATGGCCTGCCGGGTGCAGAGGGCGATCAGCTTTTCCAGGTCGCGCCGATAGCCGGCCAAGGTGTGCGGCGACACCTGGCGCTCGCTGCGCAGGTGTTCGAGGTAGGCGTCCAGATCAGCGGCAAGCTTCAAGCTCAAGCTCCAGTTGATGCGGTCCGCCGCTGTTCTGGCAGCTCGTGGCTGCCCCTAGCGTACCGAACGCAGCGGCGTGGCGAAGCGCGGCAGCACGCGGGCCAGCACCTCAGCGACGTAGCCGAGGAACAGCGTGCCGAGGGAACTCTTGTAATGCTGCGGGTCCGGGCTGCCGATGGCGAGGATGCCGTGCAGACCCTGGTGGCTGAGGCTGACCACCGCGGCGGAGCCGACCTGGTCACGCTCGGCCTCGCCGAACAGGAAGCTCAGTTCGTGGGGCCGCAGCACGCCGCAGATGGTCTTGCCGCCAGCGAGCAGGCCGCCAATGGCCTGGTGCGCCTCGGCGGCGCTGACCGAGCGGCCGACGCCAAGCGACATCTCGCTGAACAGGATCAGGCTGACATAGGGCACCTGGAATTCGTGGCGCAGGCTGTCTTCCACCGTGCCGATCACCTCTTCCAGGCTGGTGGCGTCGAGCAGGTCGAGCACCAGGCGGCGGGTCTTGTCGAACAGCCGGTCGTTGTCGCGGGCCACGTCCATCAGTTGGGCCAGGCGGTGGCGCATCTCGATGTTGCGCTCGCGCAGCAGCTTGACCTGGCGCTCCACCAGCGACACCGCATCGCCGCGCGAATGGGGGATGCGCAGCTCGGGAATCAGCTCGTCGTGGTCGACGAAGAACTCGGGATGGGCGCGCAGATAGGCGGCGACGGTCTCGGAGTCGAGCGGCTTGGGCGGCTGATCGGTCATAGACGAACCTGTCCTTCGTAAACGCGCACGGCGGGCCCGGTCATCATAACCGGCTGCCCGGGCCCTGCCCACTCGATGGACAACCGCCCGCCGGGCAGTTCGATCTGCACCGGCGAGTCCATCCAGCCCTGGCGAATCGCCGCGACGGCGGCGGCGCAGGCGCCGGTACCGCAGGCCTGGGTCTCGCCGGCACCGCGTTCCCAGACGCGCAGCCTGGCCTGCTTGCGGTCGACGACTTGCAGGAAGCCGACGTTGACCCGCTGCGGAAAGCGCGGGTGGTGTTCCAGCTTCGGCCCCAGCTCATGCACCGGTGCCGTGCCCACGTCATCGACGCGCAGCACGGCATGGGGATTGCCCATGGACAGCGCGGCCAGTTCGACCGTCTGCCCGTCGACCTCGACGCGGTAGTGAGTGGCTTCGGTCTCCGCCTGGAACGGCACCTGTTTCGGCTCGAGCCGTGGCGGGCCCATATTGACGCGGATCTGGCCATCCGGGCGCACGTCCAGTTCGATCGGGCCGCCCTTGGTTTCGACGCGGATCTGCCGTTTCACCGTCAACCGCTTGTCCAGCACGAAGCGGGCGAAGCAGCGTGCGCCATTGCCGCATTGCTCCACTTCCGAGCCGTCGGAATTGAAGATGCGGTAGCGGAAATCGACATCCGGATTGCTCGGCGGCTCGACGATCAGCAGTTGATCGAAGCCGATGCCGGTATGCCGGTCGCCCCATTGCTTGGCGTGCTTGGGCTGGATGTGCGCGTGCTGGCTGACCAGGTCGAGCACCATGAAATCGTTGCCCAGGCCATGCATCTTGGTGAATCGCAACAGCATGGCATCACTCCGGCAGCAGGCTTTCGGCGGCGTAGAGCTCCTGCACGGTTTCCCGGCGGCGCACTTCGAAGGCTTTTGCGCCATCCACCAGCACCTCGGCGGCGCGGCCGCGGGTGTTGTAGTTGGAACTCATGACGAAGCCGTAGGCGCCGGCCGACTTCACCGCCAACAGGTCGCCCTCGGCCAGTGCCAGCGCACGATTCTTGGCGAGGAAGTCGCCGGTTTCGCAGATCGGCCCGACCAGGTCATAGGGGCGTGTCGCGCCGTCGCGCGGCTGTACCGGCACCACGTCCATCCAGGCCTGGTACAGCGCCGGGCGGATCAGGTCGTTCATCGCCGCATCGATGATGGCGAAGTCCTTGTGCGTGGTGTGCTTGAGGTATTCCACGCGGGTCAGCAGCACGCCGGCGTTGGCGACGATGGAGCGGCCCGGCTCGAACACCAGGGTCAGGTCGCGGCCCTGGATGCGCTGGCGCACGGCGGCGATGTAGTCGCCGGCCTGGGGCGGGTTCTCGTCCTTGTAGCGCACGCCGAGGCCGCCGCCGAGGTCCAGGTGGCGGATGCGAATGCCGCGCCCGGCGAGCCGGTCGATCAGCGCCAGCAGGCGGTCGAGGGCATCGAGGAACGGCGGCAGCGCGGTCAGTTGCGAGCCGATGTGGCAGTCGACGCCGACCACTGCGAGGTTCGGCAACTCGGCGGCGCGGGCGTAGACCGCCTCGGCCTGCTCGATATCGATGCCGAACTTGTTTTCCTTGAGGCCGGTGGAGATGTACGGGTGGGTGCCGGCATCCACGTCCGGGTTGACCCGCAGCGATATCGCGGCGGTCTTGCCCAGCTCGGCGGCGACTTGCTGCAGACGCTCCAGTTCGTCGACGGACTCGACGTTGAAGCAGTGCACGCCGACTTCCAGCGCGCGGCGCATGTCGTCGCGGGTCTTGCCGACGCCGGAGAAGACGATCTTGTCCGGCGCGCCGCCGGCGGCCAGCGCCCGCTCCAGCTCGCCGCGGGAGACGATGTCGAAGCCGGCGCCGAGGCGGGCCAGCACGTTGAGCACGCCGAGGTTGGAGTTGGCTTTCACCGCGAAGCAGACCAGGTGCGGCACGCCGGCGAGGGCGTCGGCATAGGCCCGGTACTGCGCCTCGATATGGGCGCGGGAGTAGACGTAAGTCGGGGTGCCGAAGCGCTCGGCGATGGCAGACAGCGCTACGTCTTCCGCGAACAGCGTACCGTCGCGGTAGGAGAAGGCCTCCATGGGTGCCTCCTGATCAGAATTCGTAACGGTCTTTGCTGTGTTCTTTGGCGGCCTTTTCGTCGTCCGGCAGGTACAGCGGGCCTTTTTGGCCACAACCAGCCAGGGCGGCAGCGAGCACGGCGAGCGCGAGGAAGGGAAGCAACAGGCGCTTCATGGCGGAATCCTTTATGAAAGCGTGAATTGTGCCGGAGTATACCGGCCCCCCGGCGCCTTGCCTATGCGCCGGCGCCCGGCTGGCGGGCCTTGCGGCCGGCTACGGGGGGTGTCGGCGGCGTCGGGTCGCGACGCGGGCCCGGGGCGGCGTTATCCTGTTGCCACGGGTCGGCGTGTCGCCGTCCCTTCCATTGTGTGAGGAAGCTTGATCCATGAGCCTGAGCGAAGCTCGCTATCACGACCTGATCGATGCCGTTCAACAGGAAATCGAAGACGTTTTCGACGACAGCGACCTGGATGTCGACCTGGAGAATTCCGCCGGTGTGCTCACCGTGCGCTTTCCCAATGGCAGTCAGGTGATTCTCAGCCGCCAGGAGCCGCTGCGGCAGCTATGGGTGGCGGCGCGCTCGGGCGGGTTCCACTTCGACTATGACGAGACCGCCGGCCGCTGGATCTGCGACACCAGCGAAGAGCCGCTGGGCGAATTGCTGACCCGCGTGGTCCTGGAGCAGGGCGGTGAGGAACTCGACTTCGAGGAACTCTGAAGGGCCGCCGAGGGTCCCTTCACCGTGCATTCGGCAGTGCTGCCTCGACCCGCAGGATATCTGCCTCGGCTGTGGCCGTAGCCTGGCCGAGATCCTCGAGTGGGGTGCGGCGGACGAGAGCCGGCGGCGACAGATCTGCGTCGACGCCCAGGAGCGCGTGCAGCGGGCGGCCGAAGCGAAGCGCTGAACGAGCCGCGCATCTTGCGCTTTCTCCGTGCTGTGTTACGGTCGATCCGAGTCTCGCCATCGAGTACCGAGAAACCCCGCCCCACCGGGCGGGGTTTTTATTTTTCCGAACCCTTCCAGGGAGAACATCCTTCGCCATGAGCATCACGCCACCGATCATCATCACCCGTCTCGATCTGCAACGCCTGGAGCAACTGCTGGACAGCCTGGACGACTACGGTCCCGCTGCGCAGGCGCTGGAAAGCGAGCTGGCGCGGGCGCAGGTGGTCGGCCATGACGAAGTGCCGGCCGGTGTGGTGACGATGAATTCGCGCGTGCATTGCCGCGAGGAAGGCAGTGGCAAGGATTACCACCTGAAGCTGGTGTATCCGCAAGAGGCCGGCCAGGACGGCACGGTCTCGGTGCTGGCGCCGGTTGGCTGCGCGCTGCTGGGCCTGTCGGTCGGGCAGTGCATCGACTGGCCGACCCCCACCGGCAAGACCTTGCAGTTGACGCTGCTGGCGGTGGAGTACCAGCCGGAAGCCGCCGGCGAATACGCGCGCTGAGCGCGGTAATGATCTAAAGTTGCGGGCAGCCGCAACGGTGCATGGAACCTGTGCCGGGGTTGCGCGTTCTCACTCCGGCATGGAGGCCCCTATGTCCAGTCTTCCCCTGTATTTTCCCGCGGGTTTCTCCCTGCCGCAGGCTTTGCTCTGCGCGCAGTTGGTGGCCGCGGCCTACGACCAGTACGACCAGTGGCAGAGCCAGAAGCGTCCGCGCCGGCCGCAGGACTTCCACTGGCAGGCGCCGTCGATGAGCGGCTGGAGTTTCTCCACGCCGGTCTGGAGCATTCTCAGCGACCTGCACTTCATCAACGAATCGGAACCCTTCGGCTTTGCCGCCCGCGACCCGCAGGGCGAGGTGTACCTGGTTTTCCGCGGCACGGACACCGTGCAGGACTGGCTCGACGACCTCGATGCCGACCAGCAGCCCTACCCGTGGAACAGCGACTTCGGCAAGGTCCACGCCGGCTTTCTCAAGCTCTACCGCTCCCTGCGCGATCTGGCGCTGCAGGCCCTGGACGACATGCAGCCCGCCGGCCCATTGTGGGTCTGCGGCCACAGCCTGGGTTGCACCCTGTCCAGCCTGGCGGTGCCCGACCTGCGGGAGCGCTGGCCGGACCTGGCGCTGCAGCACTACAACTTCGCCAGCCCGCGGCTGGCCGCGCCGGATTTCGCCGCCGCCTACAACGCGCTGGCGGTGCCGACCTACCGGGTGGTGAACGACAGCGACCTGGTGCCGGAGGTGCCGCCGGGGGTGACCGGTTCCTGGCTCTATCAGCACCTCGGCCTGGCGATCACCTTCACCGCCAGCTATGCCGGCGTGGCGGCCGACCACAGCCTGACCGATTGCTACCTGTACGCCTTGCAGCACCCGGAAGCGCCCATGCGCGGCTGATCGGCTGCGCCGCTGGGTCGTCGAGCCTGCCAGGAACACAACGACAGGCGTGACGCAGCCGAGCGTGTGCTCGGCGCTACGGGTTGCGCGCGGAGCCTGGTGTGGCTGTCCTGGCGGCTCGCCGGCAAGCAGTCCAGCGGCGGCCTGTCCGGACGGACCGGGTGTACACCGCTAGTCCCCGCCGCCGCCACAGCCCCCGCCGCAACCTCCGTCGCTTCCGCCGGAATCGCCACCGCAGCCGCTGCCGGCGCATCCCGAGCTGCAACCGATGTGGCCGGCACAGTAGTCGCCGGTGGCGATGCCCTGCCCATCGCTGCAATCGAGACGGTAACGAAAACCGTCGGCGATGCCCAGTTCGGCATCGAGGGCGAACAGCAGCGGCAAGCGCTCGGGTGAGCGCGGCGAGATGCCTTCGCGGGCGCAGGCCAGGCGCCAGGCGCGGCGGATGCCTTCCTGGGCCTGGGTCGGACTCTTCATCGCTTCGCTCGGCACATGGTGCAGGAAGCGGCCGATGCCTTGCTTGCAGAACTGCTGGTACTGGCGGGTATGCAGGATCAGCTCGTGCCAGAGCACGTCCACCGCCTGCGACGGCATCGCCACCAGGCGGCGGTTGGCCATGCGGCACAGCTGGAAGTATTCGCGCAGGCCCTCGAGCGCGCGGGCGGTCTGCGCTTCGCTGAGCTGGGGGTAGCGTGCGGCCAGCTTGTTGCGCAGGCGCGGGGGGAACGGATAGCGCCGGATGAACGCTTCGCGTGCCGCCATGCGCCGCTGGCGCAGCAACCAGTAGCCGGCGAACAGGGCGCCGCCGAGCAGCAGAGTGGGGACCAGGGTCATGGGGGCTCCTTGACGTCAGGCGCTTTGCAGGGCGCGGTTCAGCGCCTCTTCCAGCTCGGCCTTGTAGCGCAGGTAGTGCACGGTCTGGGCGTAGCCCTCGCCGAGCACGCGGGTCAGGTCGAGGTCGGTGATGTAGCAGTGATAGCGCTCCGGGGTGCGGCGCTGGGCGAGGATATGCCGGGCCACGGCGGCGAACAACTCCGGGCCGTATTCCAGCTCGGAAAACTCGCGGTGGTTGCAGAACAGCGTGACGTGGACACGGCCGGGGTCGGCGGCAGGCTCGACGATGGCCTGTACGTCGTAGAACGGGTGGCTGATCGGCGCCTGTGGCGGGCTGCGGCGCTCCAGTTGCTGGGCGCGCCCTGGCAAGGGCGGCAGCACCTCGTAATAGAGAATCTCCAGTGCCGTCGGCGGCAGCGGGTCGTTCAGCGGCAGCAGGGCGTTGCGGCGATACAGCAGCGACTGCAGGAAGCGCTGCACCGGGGTCAGCAGGCTCTGTTCGTCGCGGAACGGCAGGCGCTGGCGCCAGAGGGCGTTGTGTTCGTCGAGCAGGGTCAGCTCGGCCTGCTCGCCGTCCCGGCGATAGAACACCTGGATGCAGTCGGGGCGCGCGACCGGCAGGATCAGCGCCAGGTCGTGCTCCTCCAGCGCGTGGCGGTCGAGGTGCAAGGGGCTGTAGCGCGGCAGTTCTTCGCCGAGCTGTTCGAGCAGCGCCGGCAGATCGGGCAGGGCGATGTGACTGACCGCGCCGGGCTGCAGATCGAGCAAGTGGAAGTGCTGCTGCACCTGCAGCAGGTAGCGGCTGGCCGGGTCGCTGTCGAGGGTGGCGAGTACCTCATGGAACAGCTCGTCGACCCGCTGGGCGATCGCCGCCGCGCGGTTCTTGCAGAAGCAGCGCACCCGCAGCTGTGGGCGCGGCGCCCGCGGCGGCAGGCTGTTGAGAAAGTCGCGCAGGCAATCGAGCAGCGCATGGGGGCCGTCGTAGCGGCTGACCAGCAGCTCGTTCCAGCTGTTGAGGGTGATCTGGTCGAGGGTCAGCACCAGGTTCTCGCGCACCCCGGCGTAGCCCAGCGAATCGGTGCGTCCGGTGGCCATGTGCACGTTGAGCTGGCTGTGGGCCTTCAGCGGATCGACGCCGACGTTGACCAGCAACAGTACCTCGCGCGGATGGCTGGCGCGCAGCAGGGTCTCTTCGCCCACCGGCGGCAACGGCAGCGGCAGTGCCTGCTGCAGGCTGGCCAGCAGGTTGGACAGCTCGTACTCGGTCAGGTCGCTCTGCCCCGGATGCAGCGACAGCCGCGTACTGGCGTCGATCACGCCGTTGCGGTGGCACCAGGCGAGCAGTTCGCCCAGTTCGCGGGCCCGCTTGAGCGGGGCGAAGTCCGGCCATTCCTGGGCATTCAGGCTGCCGGCGAACAACGCCCACTGGGTTTCGCCCGGCGCTTCCGGGCTCGCGCAGTGGACCAGGGTCAGGGTGTCCTCGGCCAGGTCGGGGGCGATGCCGGGGTTGATGAATTCGATCTTGCCGGCCTTGCGCTCGAAGGCGGCGTACAGGCGTCGGCCGAGCACGCTGAGGTCGCGGCTGTTCAGCGAGCTGCCGGCCTGCTGGCTGCGGGCGAATTCGGAGAGGAAGCGGTAGCTGTAGGTCAGCTCGTTGACCAGCGCGCGGCGCTCGGCGCTGACCTGGCGCACCTTCCACTGGCTGCGGCTGTCGAGCGTGGCGAGCTGGCGCGCATCCCAGCCCCAGTTGGCGGTCAGCCGCTCCAGCAGCAGGCGCTGCCAGCTCTTGCGGCGGCCATGGGGCGGGCGGCTGAGCTTCTTGTTCACCTTCAGGTACAGGCAGCGGCGGATCAGCTCCAGGCGCTCGTGGTCGCGACGCCCGAGCAGGTATTCCTCCAGCCGGCGGTAGACCACGATGTAGGGGTCCAGCTCATCCACGTCCAACTGGTTGGCGTAAACGGCATGCTTGAAGCGCAGCGACAGGCATTCCACCTGCGGGTGCTCGCTGGCGTAGACCTCGGTGAGCAGCAGCTTGAGCACCGATTTGTACGGCGAGTCGATGCCCTTGAACAACTGCCACATGCCGGCGCCGATGAACTCTTCCGGCGGGATGCGCGCCAGGTGGCCGAGGTCGATCACCTCGTCGGCACGCACGAAGCGCTTGGACAGCAGCGCATGGGTGTAGTCGCGGTAGCGCTGTTCCTCGTAGACCGGCACCAGCCACCACAGCGGCGTGCGCCCGGCCAGCCAGATGGCGGTGCGGTAGAACTCGTCGAGCAGCAGGTAGTGCTGGGTGGTGCCGCAGTCGTCGGAGGTCAGTTGTGCCTCGCGGTCGCCGACGGTGAAGCGCTGCGGGTCGATCAGGAAGAAGTGCGCCTCGGCGCCGAGGGTGGCGGCCCAGGCTTCCAGCAGGTCGCACTTGCGCCGCAGGTCGTCGACCCGCATCGGCAGCAGGTCGGTGTCGTGGCAGACCCACAGGTCCATGTCGCTCTTTTCCGCCTGCGCCACGGTGCCCAGGCTACCCATCAGGAACAGGCCGTGGATCGGTCGCGGCGGGTTGCCGCGCTGCGGCTTGTAGGCGAACGAGCGGGTCAGGCGCTGGGCTTCGGCGAGCAACTGGCTGTCCGGCTCGAAGCCTGAGACGCCGGCGGGGGTCTGCCCGGAAACGTAGCCCGGCAGCAGCGGGTGGTTCACATGGAACAACAGCGGCAGCAGCTTGAGCACCAGTTGCTGGCGCGTCGACAGCGCCTGCATGGCCCGCTCCAGGCGCGCGTCGTTGACCTGCAGGAAGCGTGCGCGCAGACGCGACAGCTCCTTGCGGTCGATACCCTCGTCGATGTTCGGACGAATTTCCTGGGTGCGCGTCATGGCTGGATCATGGCGGAGTGATGGCCCTAGGTTAGCAGCCGCCTCTCGGTTGGGCAGCATCATCGGACTGGCGTAAAGACGGCAGCGCTGGTCGACGCAAAGTCGCCGGCAACCCGTCGCAACGGCGTGGCGGCGAGCGGGGGTCGATCTGCTATCGGCGCGCCCGGCGGCACACTTGAGTGCGCGGCCGGGCGGGCCGACGAAACGTCAGGCGGTTTCGCGGGCGGTGGTGAGGATCGTCAGCAGAGTCTGGGCGTGCTCGGCGGCATCCAGCCCGAGGCTGGTCAGGTAGCCACCGTCGGCCTGGCTGATGAGGCCCTTGGCATGCAGGCGCTCGGCGGCGGCGACCGCTTCGGGCGCAGCGTTCCGGTGCACCTTGAGGCCTTCCTGGGTGTTGGCCAGGTTGTACAGGGCGAGGATTTCCAGTTCGGCAACCAGTTCGGCGGTAAAGGACATAGATGCTCCTGCATCGGCTGGGCGGTACCGGGGCTGGCCCCGGCGGAGAGGGCCCGCGCCTCGGCGCGAGCCCTTGCAGTGTAGCGGGGGGCGCGGCGGCTCGCTCAAGCGGGTTCGGGCAGCTCCGGAAGGGCGCGCAGCGCCTGCTCGTACCAAGCCGCGTCGAAGGGGCGGTTCTCGCGCAGCATGGCGTCGATCTCGTGGGCCAGCACCAATGCCATCAGGCGCAGGATTTCCTCGCGCTCGTAGCCGACCAGGGTCAGCTTGTTCAGGGTCGCGCGCGCCGCCGGCGGGTTATCCGCCTCCAACTGGTTCTCGACGGCCTGGATCAGGGTGGCTTCGGCGAAGGTCTCGTCTTCGCTGTCATCATGTTCGCTCATGGGCGTCTCCTGCTCGACAAGGCGCCAGTGTGCCATGCTGCGGCCGTCCTGGCGCGACCTAGGGGCACGGCGTGCCCACCCCCTTCAGGGCGAGCTTGAAGAACTGCAGGCGATAGCCGCTGGCCTCGGCCTGGCGGCAGAGCTTGGCGTTGTAGGTGCGGTACTCGGCGATCAGCACCGGCTTGCCCTGGCTGCGCAGCAGCCGATAGGCGTCGCATTCGCGGTACTTGTAGCAGCTCTCGTTGACCGCGAAATCGAACTGCTCGAACAGCTCCGGCAGCAGCTCGACCGCGTTCTTCAGGCCAACGGCCAGGTTGCGTCGGTGCGCTTCGGCGGCCAGCCAGCGGTTGAAGTCCAGTTGCTGCGCGCGGGTCAGGCCCAGGCCATTGGCATTGCTGTAGCCGTCGACGTTGTCCGGGTCGACGCCGTCGCAGCCCTTGCTCACCGCCAGGTCCATGCGCTTGGCCAGCAGGCTGCGCACGTCGGCGCGGCGGACATCCAGCCAGCGTTCTCCCGGCCAGTCGTCCAGCGGCGCACCGAGGGCGGCCTTGGGGAATTGCTGGGCATCGCTGCGCCAGTCTTCCCAGGTGCCGGCGCTGAAGTAACAGATGACGATGCGTCCGCGGCCCTTGAGGTCGGCAATAGTCTGCGCAGAGGTGTCGTAGAGGTCGATGTCGTAGAGCTGGCGATCCGGCCGCTGCAGAGGGCCGTTCAACTGCATGTGCCAGCTGACTCCGGCCGGAATGGCCAACGGGGTGGCCCAGGCGGTACCGGCTAGCAGCCAGAGGCTGGCGATGGCGAGGAAGTGGCGCATGGCAGAGTCCTGTCGGTGATGGTGGAGCGGTTCGCTGCTGCGAGGGTAGTCCCGTTGCGCGGCCGGGAAAGCGTCACGCGTCGAATCTGCGAGCGGGTTCAAGCCGGCAGTGAGGACTGCCTGGCAAGCGCCCGCTCGCCCTGGGGCTTGCCGGCACTCCGCCGCTGCGGCATGGTCCCACCTCTCATCGGCAGTAGAGGAACCCGCGGGCATGATCACCTATCACCGACTGGACAACGGCATTCTGTCCCGCCAAGCGGGTGAAGTCGGCGAGGCCGTTCCCAAGCAGGCGATATGGATCGACCTGCTCTCGCCGACCCTCGAGGAAGAACGCTTCATCGAGCAGGCGCTGGGGGTGGATATCCCGACTCGCGAGGAAATGTCGGCGCTGGAGGATTCCTCGCGGTTCTACGAGGAGAGCGGCGTGCTCTACCTGACCGCCACGGTGGTCAGCGGCATCAGCGAGCAGCGGCCGAGCGCCACCGAGGTGTTCTTCGTGCTCACTCCGCGCTGGCTGGTGAGTGTGCGCTACGCGGAGCTGAAGGCCTTCCAGGCGCTGGACGGCAAGCGCCAGCGGCAGCCCGAGCAGCATCGCAGCAGCGACAACATCTTCGCCTCCCTGTCCGAGTCGATCGTCGACCGCGTCGCCGACGTCATGGAGAAACTGCAGGCGCAGCTGAATACCCTGGCCCAGCGCATCTTCAGCGAGAACCACAAGCCCCGGCAGGAGCGCGCCGACCTGCAGCAGGTGATCAAGCACCTCGGGCGGCACAACTCGCTGCTGTCCAAGCTCAACGAAAGCCTGCTCAGCATCAGCCGCCTGCTGACCTATGCGCGCCAGGGAGGTAACGGTTGGCTCAGCGAGTCGGCCCGGGGATGGCTGAAGTCGGTGGAGCGCGACGTACGCTCGCTCAACGAATACCAGACGAAGATGTCCGGGGAGATCACCTTCCTGCTGGATGCCACCCTCGGGCTGATCAACATCGAGCAGAACAGCATCATCAAGGTGTTCTCCATTGCCGCCGTGCTGTTCCTGCCGCCGACCCTGGTCGGCACCGTCTACGGCATGAACTTCAAGCACATGCCGGAGCTGGACTGGATGCTCGGCTACCCGCTGGCGCTGGCCGGCATGCTCGGCTCGGCGGTGCTCTCCTACGCCTATTTCAAATTCAAACGCTGGCTCTGAGTTGCCCGCCCGCTAAGCGAGCAGCGTCGAGTCGAAGTGCATTTTCGCGCGGAGGAAGGCCGGGCGTTCCTTGGGATCGCTCGTCGCCCTGGGTGCGTTGATTCAACAGCAGGCCGCGTAGGCAGGGGGGCAGGTATTCGCTAGAGGCTGCCTCGCCCTGGGGGGCGCTCCCCGGGTGGCTGCGGTCCGCCCGGGGCGTGTGGCTCAGCGGCTGGCGAGCAGCTCGCGGCCGCGTTGCACCGCCGCCCGTACCTGGGCCGGCGCAGTGCCGCCGATGTGATCGCGGGCGTTCACCGAGCCTTCCAGGGTGAGCACGGAGAACACGTCATCGCCGATCTGGTCGCTGAAGCGGCGCAGTTCTTCCAGGCTCATCTCGGCCAGGTCCTTGCCCGACTCGACGCCGTACTTCACCGCATGACCGACGATCTCGTGGCAGTCGCGGAACGGCAGGCCCTTGCGTACCAGGTAGTCGGCCAGGTCGGTGGCGGTGGAGAAGCCGCGTAGCGCCGCTTCGCGCATGATGTCCTTCTTCGGCTTGATTGCCGGAACCATGTCGGCGAAGGCGCGCAGGCTGTCGCGCAGGGTGTCGGCGGCGTCGAACAGCGGCTCCTTGTCTTCCTGGTTGTCCTTGTTGTAGGCCAGCGGCTGGCCCTTCATCAGGGTCAAGAGGCCGGTGAGGGCGCCGAACACGCGGCCGGATTTGCCGCGCACCAGCTCAGGCACGTCCGGGTTCTTCTTCTGCGGCATGATCGAGCTGCCGGTGCAGAAGCGATCAGGCAGGTCGATGAACTGGAACTGCGCGGAGGTCCACAGCACCAGCTCCTCGGAGAAGCGCGACAGGTGCATCATCGCCAGCGAGGCGGCGGCGCAGAATTCGATGGCGAAGTCGCGGTCGGACACACCGTCCAGCGAGTTGCCGGAGATCGCCTCGAAGCCCAGCAGCTCGCAGGTGATCTCGCGCTGGATCGGGTAGGTGGTACCGGCCAGCGCGGCCGAGCCCAGCGGCATGCGGTTGGTGCGCTTGCGGCAGTCGACCAGGCGCTCGTAGTCACGACTGAGCATTTCGAACCAGGCCAGCAGGTGGTGGCCGAAGGTCACCGGCTGGGCGGTCTGCAGGTGGGTAAAGCCGGGCATGATGGTGTCCGCCTCGGCCTCGGCCAGGCCCAGCAGGCCCTGCTGCAGGCGGTTGATCTCGGCGAGGATGACGTCGATCTCGTCGCGCAGCCACAGGCGGATGTCGGTGGCCACCTGATCGTTGCGCGAACGGCCGGTGTGCAGTTTCTTGCCGACCACGCCGATGCGCTCGGTGAGCTTGGCCTCGATGTTCATGTGCACGTCTTCCAGGTCGACGCGCCAGTCGAACTGGCCGGCTTCGATCTCGCCCTGGATCTGCTTCAGGCCCTCGACGATGGCGTCGCGCTCGGCATCGCTGAGCACGCCGGCCTTGGCCAGCATGGTGGCGTGGGCGATGGAGCCCATGATGTCGTGGCGGTACAGGCGCTTGTCGAACTCGACGGAGGCGGTGAAACGGGCGACGAAGGCGTCGACGGGCTCGCTGAAACGGCCGCCCCAGGACTGGTTGGTCTTGTCGGTGCTCATGAATGCGCTCGCTGCTGGATACGTGATGAAGAAGGCCGCCGAGCCGGCGATAAACGGCAATAATACCAGTGTTGTCGCGAAAACCGGCGCGACAGCGATTCACGGGCCGGTTTGCCTCTGCTGGAATTGCCACCCGTGCATTTCAGCGGCTAATTCGCCCGGCTGGTGCCGGCTCGCTTGCCGCCCCCCGGGGCCATACGGAAACTGCGCCGATGCGTATCGACTGGCTACCCAGCGCGCCCCCCAGCGCGCCTACCGACGATTTCTTCATTCCCGAACTATGCCAACCCGAGGCATTGCTAAGCCTGGTCCTGCTGGCGGAGCTGCTGGTGCTGGTGCTGGTGCTTTCCGAACCGATGCTGCCGGGCTTCAACTGGGTGCGCCTGGCGCTGACCTCGTTGTTCGTGCAGTGGATCGTGCTGCTCTCGGCGGCGCTGTTGTGCCGCCTGCGACCGCTGCTGGCGCGCCTCAGGCCGGCGCTGGCCGGCTGCCTGAGCAGTACCCTGGTGGTGGCCCTGACCCTCGGCTGCACTTGGGTGGCGGACGTCTACGATCTCGGCGGGCCGCTGCCGCATGCTGGCGAGGTCAATCTTTATCTGCGCCACGCGTTGATCGCATTGATCATGTCGGCGCTGTTGCTACGCTATTTCTATCTACAGAGCCAATGGCGACGGCAGGAGCAGGCCGAACTACGGGCACGCATCGAAGCCTTGCAGGCGCGCATCCGCCCACACTTCCTGTTCAACAGCCTGAACAGCATCGCCAGCCTGGTCAGCTGCGACCCGCCGAAGGCCGAGCAGGCGGTGCTGGATCTGTCCGATCTGTTCCGCGCCAGCCTGGCCAAGCCCGGCACCCTGGTGCCCTGGCGCGACGAGCTGGAATTGGCCCGACGTTATCTGTCGATTGAACAATACCGCCTCGGCGAGCGTCTGCAATTAGAGTGGCGGGTGGATGATGTGCCGGAGGATCTGCCGATTCCGCAGCTGACGTTGCAGCCGCTGCTGGAGAATGCGCTGATCTACGGCATCCAACCACGTATCGAAGGAGGCTTGGTGAAGGTCGAGGCGGACTACGGCGACGGGGTGTTCACGATGTGCGTCAGCAATCCCTATGACGAGCACGGCAGCGAACGGCCCTCGGGCGGTACCCACCAGGCCTTGTTGAACATAGACGCGCGTCTGGCGGCACTTTTCGGGCCGCGGGCCAGTCTGAGCGTGGAGCGCCGTGACGGGCGTCATTTCACCTGTCTACGCTATCCTTGTGAACGACTCACGCAGGAAGCCAGAGCAATATGAATGTCCTGATTGTCGATGACGAACCCCTAGCCCGAGAGCGCCTGAGCCGCTTGGTGGGCGACCTGGACAGCTATCGAGTTCTGGAGCCGGCCGCCAGCAATGGCGAGGAGGCCCTGGCGCTGATCGATAGTCTGAAACCCGATATCGTGCTGCTCGACATCCGCATGCCTGGTCTCGACGGTTTGCAGGTGGCGGCCAAGCTCTGCGAGCGCGATACGCCACCGGCGGTGATCTTCTGCACCGCCCACGACGAGTTCGCGCTGGACGCCTTCAAGGTCAGCGCGGTGGGCTACCTGGTCAAGCCGGTGCGCCCCGAGCACCTGGCCGAGGCGTTGAAGAAGGCCGAGCGGCCCAATCGCGTGCAACTGGCCGCGTTGACCCGCCCGGCGGGCGAGAACGGCAGCGGCCCGCGCAGCCACATCAGCGCGCGCACCCGCAAGGGTATCGAGCTGATCCCGCTGGACCAGGTGATCTACTTCATCGCCGATCACAAGTACGTGACCCTGCGCCACGAGGGCGGCGAAGTGTTGCTGGATGAGCCGCTCAAGTCGTTGGAAGACGAGTTCGGCGATCGCTTCGTGCGCATCCACCGCAATGCGCTGGTCGCCCGTGAGCGCATCGAACGCCTGCAGCGTACGCCGCTCGGGCATTTCCAGCTGTATCTCAAGGGCCTCAACGGCGACGCCCTGACCGTCAGCCGTCGGCACGTGGCCGGGGTGCGCAAGCTGATGCACAACCTCTAAGGGCAGCCGCAAGCGTCGAGCAAGAGCCAGGCCGGGCCGCTTGGCTTTGCCGATCGGCCTCCTACCCTGATTCGCTTGGAGCTTGGAGCTTGGAGCTTGGAGCTTGGAGCTTGGAGCTTGGAGCTTGCTATCATCCCCGGCAGTTCGTTTCCTGGAATTGCCCCATGCCCCGCGAAATTCGCATCGCCACCCGTAAGAGCGCCCTGGCCCTGTGGCAGGCCGAACATGTCAAGGCCCGCCTGGAACAGGCTCATCCGGGCCTGAAAGTCAGCCTGGTTCCGATGGTCAGTCGCGGCGACAAGCTGCTCGACGCGCCGCTGGCCAAGATCGGTGGCAAGGGCCTGTTCGTCAAGGAACTGGAAACCGCGATGCTGGAGAACGAGGCGGACATCGCCGTGCACTCGATGAAGGACGTGCCGATGGATTTCCCCGAGGGCCTTGGCCTGTACTGCATCTGCGAGCGCGAAGATCCGCGCGATGCGTTCGTCTCCAACCGCCATGCCAGCCTCGACGAGTTGCCCGCGGGCAGCATCGTCGGCACCTCCAGCCTGCGGCGCCAGGCGCAGTTGCTGGCACGCCGGCCCGACCTGCAGATCCAGTTCCTGCGCGGCAACGTCAACACGCGTCTGGCCAAGCTCGATGCCGGCGAGTACGACGCCATCATTCTCGCCGCCGCCGGGTTGATCCGCCTTGGTTTCGAGGACCGTATCCGCTCGCGCCTTACCGTCGCCGACAGCCTGCCGGCTGGCGGCCAGGGCGCGGTGGGCATCGAATGCCGCAGTGCCGATAGCGATATCCAGGCCCTGCTGGCACCGCTCAACCATGCCGACACCGCGGTGCGCGTGCAGGCCGAGCGCGCGCTGAACAAGCGCCTGAATGGCGGCTGCCAGGTGCCGATCGCCTGCTACGCCGAACTTGAGGGCGACCAACTCTGGCTGCGCGGGTTGGTCGGCCAGCCGGATGGCGGCCTGCTGCTGCGTGCCGAGGAGCGCGCGCCAGCGACCGACGCCGAAGCCCTTGGTGTGCGGGTCGCCGAGGCCCTGCTGGCCCAGGGCGCCGAGCGCATTCTCCAGGCGGTCTACGGCGAGGCGGGCCATCCGTGAGCGAGTGGCGCCTGCTGCTGACCCGGCCGGCGGAGGAGTGCACGGCGCTGGCCGTGGCCCTGGCCGAACACGGCATCCAGAGCAGCAGTCTGCCCCTGCTGGAAATCGAGGCGCTGGCGGAAACCGCCGAGCAGCGCAGCCTGATGCTCGAGCTGGATCGTTACTGCGCGGTGCTGGTGGTCAGCAAGCCGGCCGCGCGCCTCGGCCTGGACCGGCTCGATCGCTATTGGCCGCAACCGCCGGCGCGCCAGCGCTGGTTCAGCGTTGGCCCCGCCACCGGCGAAATCCTGCAGGACTACGGCCTCGACGTGCACTGGCCGGCCGCCGGCGACGACAGCGAAGCCCTGCTGGCGCTGCCTGAGCTGACCGCAGCGCTGTCGGTGCCCGAGCCTCGCGTATTGATCCTGCGGGGCGAAGGTGGCCGTGAGTTGCTCGCCGAGCGCTTGCGCGGCCAAGGCGTGACGGTCGACTATCTGCCACTCTATCGGCGCAGCCTGCCCGATTATCCGGCGGGTGCTCTGTGGCAACGGCTGCAAGCGGAACACCTGAACGGCCTGTTGGTCAGCAGTGGGCAGGGCTTCGAACACCTGCGTGAGCTGGCCGGCGAGCACTGGCCCGAAGTGGCCCGCCTGCCGTTGTTCGTGCCCAGTCCGCGCGTGGCCGATCTGGCTCGGGCGGCCGGTGCCCGGACTGTTGTGGACTGCCGCGGCGCCAGTGCCGCGGCCTTGCTGGCGGCGTTGCGGGATCGCCCCGCGCCGGCCGCCCCCTGATGCAAAGGATGGATACGTGAGCGAAGCAGCTTCCCCGAACGACGCGCAACAACCCGCGGCCATCGCGCCTTCCACGCCTCCCGCCAGCCCAGCTCCCCGCGCACGCGGCGCAGCGGCCCTGGCCGTGTTCGCCTTGCTGATCGGCGCCGCCGGCCTGGCCGCCGGTGGCTGGAGCCTGTGGCAACTGCGCGTGCAGGACGACCGTGAGCAACGCCTGGTCGAGCAGTTCGCGCAGCAGATCCAGGAACAGGCGGACGCCTCGGCGTCCCACGCGCAGACGCTGGACAAGCGTTTGGAGCAGATGCCGACGGCGGACGAGCTGGCCGAACGGCGCCGGCTGCTCGGCGACCTGCAGGCAGACCAGCAGTTCCTGCAGCAGCGGCTCAACAGGTTGCTGGGTGCCAGCCGCCAGGAGTGGCGACTGGCCGAGGCCGAGCACCTGTTGCGCCTGGCCAGCCTGCGCCTGTCGGCGCTGCAGGATGTCGACAGCGCCACCGCCCTGGTCAAGGGCGCAGACGACATCCTGCGTGAGCAGAACGACCCCGCCGCCTTCGCCGCCCGCGAGCAGTTGGCTCGCAGCCTCGAAGCCCTGCGCAGCCTGCCGCAACCGGATCGCACCGGGCTGTTCCTGCAACTGGCGGCCCTGCGCGAACAGGTGGCCGAACTCCAACCGTTGACGCCGAGCTTCGCCGCTGCCCAGGGCGATGCCGAACCAGGGGCCGGCGAAGCGGGTTACTGGGCGCGCTGGTGGGAGAAACTCTCGCGATTCGTGCGCATCGACTTCGACGCCAACGGCGATATCCGTCCGCTGTTGACCGGGCAGAGCCTCGAGCAGGTGCGCCTGGCCTTGAGCCTAGCCCTGGAGCAGGCCCAGTGGGCTGTGCTGCACGGTGAGTCGCAGGTCTATCGCCAGGCTCTGGAGCAGGCCCGTGAAGTGCTGGACAGCCAGTTCGACCAGGATAATCCGGAGAGCCGCGCCCTGCGCGCCCGTCTCGCCGAGCTGGCGGAGCGACCGGTGCAAGTCGAGACCCCCGACCTGTCTGCCGCGTTCACCGCCGTGCAGGCTTATCTGGAGCGCCGCCAGCGAGCGGCCGAGCCAGCCCCCGAGGGGGAGGCGGACGCACCATGAACCGCACCTACCTGCTGTTCTTCATCGCCATCGCCGCCGCCACCTTGCTGGGCTTGGCCATCGCCGCCGACGCCGGCTACGTGCTGATCGCCTACAAGAATTTCCGCTACCAGTCCGGCTTCTGGGTGTTTCTCGCCCTGCTCGGCGCATGCGCCCTGCTGGCCTATGGGGTGCGCCAGTTCCTGCTGTTGCTCAACGTTTCCCACGGCCTGGTAAACCCCTGGTCGCGGCGGCATCGCCATCGGCGCCTGCGCTTGGCCGCCGAGCGGGGTCATATCGACCTGGCCGAAGGGCAGTGGGCCCGCGCCCTACGTCATCTGCGCAGGGCTGCGGCCCACGACCCGCGGCCGCTGGCGCATTACCTGGGCGCTGCGCGTGCCGCCAATCAGCTCGGCGAACATGGCGAGAGCGACCGGCTGCTGCGTTTGGCCCAGGAGCGCGACCCAGGTGCCGAACTCGCCATTGGACTGACTCAGGCGCACTTGCAGATCGACCGCGGCCACTACGAGCAGGCGCTGGCCACTCTGCTGCGCTTGCGCGAGCAGAGCCCGCGCCATAAGCAAGTGCTCGGCATGCTGCAACGGCTCTATGTGCAACTGCAGGATTGGCCGGCGCTCTGTCAGCTGTTGCCGGAGCTGCGTCGTAGCAAGGTCTTGTCCGGCCAGGAACTCGACGAGCTGGAGCGGCTGACCTGGTTGGCCGCCCTGGAGCAGGCCGGCCAGCGCGGCCTGAACCTCGGCGAAGGCGCGTTGCGGCCGCTGACCGAGCAATGGCAGAACCTGCCTGCAAGCCTGCGCGGCGATACCGAGCTGGTGCGGGGCTATGCCGACCAGTTGCGCCTGCTCGGCGCCCAGGAGGAGGCCGAGAAGGTTCTGCGCGGCGCCATCGCCAAGGACTACCAGGATGCGCTGGTATACCTCTACGGCCTGGTTCGCGGAGCCGATCCGGTGCGCCAGCTGCAAACTGCGGAGAGTTGGCTGAAGAATCGGCCGGACAGCCCGGTGCTGCTGTTTACCCTGGGCCGCCTGTGCCTGCTCAACCAGCTGTGGGGAAAGGCCCGAGACTACCTTGAGGCCAGTCTGGCGCTGCAGCGCAATGCGGAGGTGTGCGGCGAGTTGGCGCGGCTGCTGGCGCGCCTGGGCGAGACCGAGCGCAGCAACCAGCTGTTCCAGGAGGGCCTCGGACTGCTCAATCGCGGCCTGCCCGAGTTGCCGCAGCCGGCACGCGACGCCCAGGCATAGCCGGACGACCGCTGGGGGCGCCAAAACGGCGTCCCAGAGCCGCGTGCCTTGAAAGGCCGGGAAGCTTGCTCTACCGTAGCGGCCTTCTTCGTTTCCCCCTTCGGAGCCGCCATGAACCTGGCCAGCCCACGTTCGCTGTTCTTCCTTGCGTTTCTCGGTTGCGTCCTGCTGATGGGCGCCGCGCTCTATCTGGAACACGCTCTCGGTCTCGAACCCTGCCCGCTGTGCATCGTCCAGCGCGTCTTCGTCATCGCCTTCGGCCTGGTCTGCCTGGTCGCCGCCATCCATGCCCCTGCCGCCGCCGGCCGCCGCGTCTACTCTGTGCTCGCCCTGCTGTTCGCCATGGGCGGCGCGGCCAGCGCCGGTCGCCAGGTGTGGCTGCAGAACGTGCCGCCGGAAGAGCTGCCGGCCTGCCTGCCGAGCCTCGAGTACATGATGGATGCGCTGCCGTTCCAGGACATCGTGCGGCTGGTGCTGCACGGTACCGCCGATTGTGCCGAGGTCAGCTGGACGCTGTTCGGCATGAGCATTCCCGAGTGGAGCCTGCTGGGCTTCGTCGGCATGATCGCGCTAGCCTTGTTCCAGTTGCTGCGTCGCGCTTGAGCCCACCCCGCGAACGCTCGCCCGGCGCACTCGCGACCGGGCGCCATGAGCCCCTCTGATTTTCCTCGCCGCATGCGGAGCCAAGTCGCATGCGGGTTGTCGATTAAACGCTCGTATGAAAGTTTCTCCGACCTGTGCCTTGATGGGCGTGTCCGGCGGGCATAATCTGCCCCCACAGTGCCGACGGGAAAATGCCATTCCGGCGCACCTTCCCAAGCCCAAGCACCGATCGACAGAAAACCGTCTCGGAGCGGACATATAACAGCACCAATGATTAGGGAAGTGAGGTCTATCATGCTCGAGAGCTGTCAGAACGCCCAGGAACGTTGGGGTGGCGTACACCTGCTGATCGATCGCTGGTTGCAGGAGCGCCATGAATTGATCTCCGCCTTCGCCACCCTGGAGAACAAGGCGCAGACTGCCGTCAACGGCGAAGCGGTGCAGCGCTTGTGTCAGATCCTGGTGGACTATGTGTCGGCCGGCCACTTCGAGGTCTACGAGCAATTGCTCAACGAGGCCCGCGCCTTCAACGACCAGCGCGGCCTGGAACTGGCCAAGCAGATTTACCCGCGCATCGAAGCCATCACCGAAGCCTCGCTGGCGTTCAACGATCGCTGCGACAATGGCGACTACGGCGACAGCCTGTGCCTGAGCACCGAGCTCAAGCACCTCGGGCAGCTGCTGCACGAGCGCTTCGAACTGGAAGACTGCCTGATCGAAGTGCTGCACAACGCCCATCAGCAGGTAGCGCCGAGCCTCTGAGAGGCTTGGTACGGTGCGGCTCAGTCCGCACTGTCGAGCAATTCGACTTCGAACACCAAGGGCGCGTGAGGCGGGATCAGGTCCCCGGCGCCCTCGCTGCCGTAGGCCTGGGCCGAGGGAATCACCAGGCGCCATTTCGCCCCGACCGGCATCTGCTCCAGCGCGATGCTCCAGCCGTCGATCACACTGTCCAGGTTGAACCACTGCGGTTGTTCGCTCTCATCGAACAGGCTGCCGTCGGCCAGCCAGCCCTTGTAGCGCACCTGCACCTTGCCGCTCGGCGAAGGCCGTTGGCCGCTGCCGCCACGGATTTCGTCGACCAGCACGCCGCCCAGCAACTCGCGCACGCCGGGCTTTGCCTTCTGCTCGGCGAGATAGCGCTGCTCCGCGGCAATCAGCTTCGCGTCGTCGACCGGTTTGGCCTTGAGCGCAGCTTCATGCTCGGCCAGTACCTGCTCGATGCGGACCGGGTCGAGCTTCAGTTCTTCCCCGCGATAGGCGTGCTGGAGACCCTCGACCAAAGCCGGCAGATCCAGTTGCGGTACTTCCTCGCGCAGGCGCTCGCCGAGGCGCACGCCCAGGCTGTAGGCCAGTTCGTCCTCGGCGTGGAGGCCGGAGGCGAACCAGCAGAGCAGTAGCAGGCAATAGCGTGACATGGAGCGGGTCCTTGATGTGAAGGCTGTGGCGATTATGCCAGCCTTCCCGGGCGGCTCAATCCGATCGCTGGCGACCGGCCAGCGCGGCGTCTAGTATGGGCGAATCAGTATTCGCCAGGAGGCGTCCCATGTCGGCCAAGAAGAAACCAGTCAGAACTCCCCTGCATCTGCTGCAGCAATTGTCCCAGAGCCTGCTCGAACACCTGGAGAGCGCCTGCTCGCAAGCCATGGTCGATGCAGAAAAACTGCTGGCGAAGCTGGAGAAGCAACGCACCAAGGCCCAGGACAAGCTGCACGAGGCGCGCACCAAGCTGCAGGATGCAGCCGTGGCCGGCAAGGCCAAGACCCAGGCCAAGGCCAAGCAACTGGTCGCCGAACTGGAGGAGTTGCTCGATACCCTGAAAGCTCACCAGAGCGAGACTCGCGCCTACATTGCCCAGCTCAAGCGTGATGCCCAGGAAAGCCTGAAGCTCGCCCAGGGTGTGGGCAAGGTCAAGGAAGCCGCCGGCAAGGCGCTGGACCAGCGCGAAGCCGCCGCCAAGAAGCCGGCCGCCAGTTCCAAACCGGCCAGCAAGGCAGCACCAGCCAGGACCGCTACCGCCAAGGCACCGGCCAAGACAACCGCCGCCAAGACGGCGGAGAAGCCTGCCAGCAAGCCGAAGGCAGCTGCCAAGCCTGCTCCGGCGAAGACGGCCAGCAAACCCGCGGCTAAAACTACCGCGGCCAGCAAGGCCAAGCCGGCCGCCAAGGCACCGGCGAAAGCCGCTGCTCAGCCGGCCGCGAAGGCATCGAGCAAACCTGCCGCCAAGCCGGCCGCTGCCAAGGCGCCGACGGCCAAGGCTGCCGCCGCTACGACTGCCAAGCCCGCGGCGAAGAAGCCCGCGAGCACGGCTGCCACGGCCAAGAGTCCTGCGAAGCCCGCCGCCAAGCCGGCTGCGAAAAAGCCGGCGGCCGTGAAGAAGCCCGCCGCTGCCAAACCTGCCGCGCCGGCTCCAAGCGCCCCGACACCCGCCCCGTCCGCCCCGGCTGTTTCCAGCGGTAACGGCGCCACCGCGCCTTAAGCCGTTCGGTCCGCCGCGTCGCGCAGCACCTGCAGCGCGGCGCGGCTTTCTTCGTTGAGTCTCGGCAGCAGATGCTCCAGCCAGGCCGGTGATGGCGTGGCGGTGATCGGCGGCCAAGGTCGCGCGGCTCGTTCGAGGCGTGCCAGCAATTGACGTTCGGCGGCCAGCTCCAGGGTCTTCAAATGTTCCCGCAATGCCGCCAACTCGCCGTCTTCGCGGGCCGGTTCGCGCCAGCGTTGGCGCACCCGTCGCAGCGGGGCGATCACCTGGCTCTGCCAGGGGGTCGCCAGGCCTTGCAATAGCGCCGCGCGCTCCGCGTTGTGCTCCACGCCGCGCCGCTCCAGCCAGGCGCCGCAAAGCAGCAGGCAGATGTCCGCACCGTCGGCCTGCAGGTCCAGGCAGGCCGCTTCGACGCCGGGCAGGGCGTAGACGGCCAGGGCAAAACTCCACAGATCGGTCGGCATACGGCTCCTAGGGCGATGGCAGGGGGAAACTGATAGACTCCGCCGCCATTATGATCCGATTGCAAAATCTCACTCTACAGCGGGGTCCGCAGCGTCTGCTCGAAGGCGCCGAGCTGACCCTTCACGCCGGCCAGAAGGCCGGTCTGATCGGTGCCAACGGCGCCGGGAAATCCAGCCTTTTCGCCCTGTTGCGCGGCGAGCTGGGACCGGATGCCGGGGACTGCCAGTTGCCGCCGGACTGGCGCATCGCCCACATGCGCCAGGAAGTGGACACCCTCGACCGCCTGGCCGTCGACTATGTGCTCGATGGCGACGGGCACCTGCGTGCCATCCAGCGTCAATTGGCCGATGCCGAGGCTGCCCATGACGGCAGCGCTATCGCCCGCCTGCATGTCGAGCTGGATTCCGCCGACGGCTATACCGCCGATGCGCGAGCGCGCAAGCTGCTGGCTGGCCTCGGCTTTTCCAACGAGCAGATGGACCGCCGGGTCGGCGACTTCTCCGGTGGCTGGCGCATGCGCCTGAACCTGGCCCAGGCACTGATGTGCCCGTCCGATCTGCTGCTGCTCGACGAGCCGACCAACCACCTCGACTTGGATGCGATCCTCTGGCTGGAGGAATGGCTCAAGGGTTATCCCGGCACTTTGCTGCTGATCTCCCATGACCGCGATTTCCTCGATGCGGTGGTCGACCACGTCGCCCATCTCGAACAGCAGAAGCTGACCCTCTATCGCGGCGGCTATTCGGCCTTCGAGCGTACCCGCGCCGAGCGCCTGGCCCAGCAGCAGCAGGCCTACGAGAAGCAGCAGGCGCAGCGTGCGCACATGGAAAAATACATCGCCCGCTTCAAGGCGCAGGCGACCAAGGCGCGCCAGGCGCAGAGCCGCATCAAGGCGTTGGAGCGCCTGGAGGAGCTAGCCCCGGCCCATGTCGACTCGCCGTTCGAGTTCGCCTTTCGCGAGGCGGACAAGATTTCCAGCCCGCTGCTGGACCTGGCCGAGGGCAGCCTCGGCTACACCGACAAGGCGGTGCTGGAGAAGGTCAAGCTGCAGCTGACGCCGGGGGCGCGCATCGGCCTGCTCGGCCCCAATGGCGCTGGCAAGTCGACCCTGATCAAAACCCTCGCCGGCGAGTTGCAGCCGCTCGGCGGTCGCCTCGCCCGCGGCGAGAACCTGGCCATAGGCTACTTCGCCCAGCACCAGCTCGATGGCCTGGACGCCAAGGCCAGCCCGCTGCTGCACCTGCAGCGCATTGCGCCGGGCGAGCGCGAGCAGACCCTGCGCGATTTCCTCGGCGGTTTCGACTTCCGCGGCGCACGCTGCGACGAGGCGGTACTGAACTTCTCCGGCGGCGAGAAGGCGCGCCTGGCGCTGGCACTGATCGCCTGGCAGAAGCCCAACCTGCTGCTGCTCGACGAACCGACCAACCACCTCGACCTGGAGATGCGCCTGGCGCTGACCATGGCCCTGCAGGACTTCGGGGGCGCGGTGCTGGTGGTGTCCCACGATCGCCATCTGCTCAAGAGCACCACCGATGAGTTCCTGCTGGTGGCCGATGGCCGGGTGCAGGCGTTCGATGGCGACCTGGAAGACTATGCCCGCTGGCTGGTGGACTATCGCGCTCGCCAGACCGTCGCCAACGCACCGGCCGGCACCCCGGCGGCGGACAAGACCGACAAGCGCGCCCAGCGCCAGGCGGCCGCAGCCCTGCGCCAGCAACTGGCCCCGCACAAGCGGGCGGCCGACAAATTGGAGCAGGAGCTGGGGCAGTTGCACGAAAAGCTCGCCGCGGTGGAAACCCGCCTGGGCGATGCGGGTCTCTATGACGTGGCACGCAAGGACGAACTGCGCGACCTGCTGGGCCAGCAGGCCGCCCTGAAAAGCCGCGAAGCCGAACTGGAAGAGCGCTGGCTGGAGGCACTGGAGACCCTCGAGCACCTGCAGCGCCAACTGGAGGAAGCTTCTTGACCGAGCTGACCCACATACTGCCCCCGGTCTGGGCCGCGCCCCTGCTGCTGGCCGGACAGGTGGTATTGATCCTGGGGCTCGCGTTCCTGCTGCAACGCCTGGTTTCCCGTGGCCTGACCGGCATGGGCGAGCGCTACGACCTGCCGTTGGAACTGCTGGTGCCGGTGCGCGGCGGCCTGCGCTGGCTGATCGTCGGTGGAGCCTTGATCATGGTGCTGGAGCGCCTGGGCGTCTCCGCGACCGTCCTGTGGACGGCCATCTCCGGCTTCCTCGCGGTGGCGGCAATCGCTTTCTTCGCCATCTGGAGCGTGCTCTCCAACCTCTTGTGCGCGGTGCTGATCTTCGTGGTCGGGCCGTTTCGCCTGGGCGACCTGGTGGAGCTGCTGGAAAGCCCCGACAAGCCCGGCATCAAGGGGCGGGTGACCGCCATCAATCTGCTCTACACCACGCTCGCGGAACAGGGCGAGGTCGAGACCGGCGCGCTGATCCAGGTGCCCAACAGCCTGTTCTTCCAGAGAGCCATGCGCCGTTGGCGCGGTGGCGACACCCTATCCCTCATCAAGCGCGAGTCGTGAACCCCTCATGGAATGGCTGACTAGTCCTGAAATCTGGATCGCTTTCCTCACTCTGACCGCCCTGGAAATCGTCCTCGGCATCGACAACATCATCTTCATCTCGATCCTGGTCGGTCGCCTGCCGGTGGAACAGCAGCCGCGCGCGCGCTTCTTCGGCCTGGCCCTGGCGATGGGCACGCGCATCCTGCTGCTGCTGTCGATCACCTGGGTGATGCGGCTTACCGCAGACCTGTTCCACCTGTTTGGCCAGGGTATTTCCGGCCGCGACCTGATCCTGTTCTTCGGCGGCCTGTTCCTGTTGTTCAAGAGCACCCTGGAGATCTACCACGGCCTCGAAGGCGAGGACGAGGAGGCGCAGCAGGGCGGTGGCGCGGGCCGCGGCTTCATAGGCGTCATCGTGCAGATCGCCATCATCGACATCATCTTCTCCCTCGACTCGGTGATCACCGCGGTCGGTCTGGTGGAAAACGTGCCGGTGATGATCGCCGCTATCGTCATCGCCGTCGGCGTGATGATGCTCTCGGCCAGCACCATCAGCGCCTATATCGATAAGCACCCATCGCTGAAGATGCTGGCGCTGTCGTTCCTCATTGTGGTCGGTACGCTGCTGGTGGCCGAGGCGTTCGAAGTGCATGTGCCCAAGGGGTACGTCTACTTCGCTATGGTCTTCTCGCTGGCGGTCGAGGCGTTGAACATCCGTATGCGCGGCAAGCGCGCCAGGCCGGTGCAGCTGCGCAAGAACACCCCGGCCGATTGAGTGGCCGGGTTGCCGCTGGGCAGCCAGGGCGGGGCGGCGTAGAGTAGCGCTTTTCCCGATCCGAGGTTGCCCTGCCATGGCGCTCGAAACCTGGCTTGCCTTCTTCGTCGCCTGTTGGGTGATCAGCCTGTCACCCGGTGCCGGCGCCATTGCTTCGATGTCTTGTGGCTTGCAATACGGCTTCGGCCGCGGCTACTGGAATGCCATCGGCCTGCAACTGGGCCTGGCCTTGCAGATCGCCATCGTCGCCGCCGGGGTGGGCGCCATTCTCGCGGCCTCGGCCCTGGCCTTCAGCCTGATCAAGTGGTTCGGCGTGGCGTACCTGGTCTACCTGGCCGTGCGCCAATGGCAGGCTTTGCCCACCGAGCTGGCCGCCGAGTCGGCCGAGCGGCCTCTGGGCCGGCCGCTGACCCTGGTGCTGCGGGGCTTCCTGGTCAATGCCAGCAACCCCAAGGCGGTGGTGTTCATGCTGGCCGTGTTGCCGCAGTTCATCGATCCGCATGCACCGCTGGTGGAGCAATACCTGTTGATGGGAACCACCATGATCGCGGTCGATCTGATCGTGATGGCCGGCTATACCGGGCTCGCTGCGCGGGTCCTGCGCCTGCTGCGCACCCCGCGCCAGCAGCGCCTGTTGAACCGGACCTTCGCCACGCTGTTCGTCGGCGCCGCTGCGCTGCTCGCTACCCTGCGCCGTGCCCCGGCGGGCTGAGCAATGTGATGCGGTGCCGCGACAGCCTGGCCAAGCGCTACTAATCTGATTCCCTTTTTGCAGAGCGAATCCATGTCGTCCTCGATCCAATCCGACAGTTATACCGGCAATGCCGAGTTGTCCATCGCGGCGTTGCGGCACCCGCCGCTGGAACAGGCGATCTCCGCTGCCTGCGCCAAGCTGCCGCTGCGCGAAGCCTACCTGGCCGCCGTGCGCGACCCGTCCATGGGGCCGCAACCGCGGCTGTTGCTGGCGGTGGCCGGCGGCAACGTGCAGGTTCACCGCCGGCTGGCGGCGCTGATCGCCGACCTGTTGCCGGAAGACCTGGAAATGGATCTGATCGAGCTGGCCGACGACAGCCTGTCCACCGCCGTGCGCGAGCGCTGCGAGGCGTTCTTCCGCGCCTGACGCGGGAGCGATCGCCATGCGGGTGTGGGTCGATGCCGATGCCTGTCCCAAGGCGGCCAAGGACCAACTCGTCAAGTTCGCCCTGAAGCGCCGCTTCGAGGTGGTGCTGGTGGCCGGGCAGGGCCAGGTCAAGCCGGCCTTCGCCTGCGTGCGGCTGATCGTGGTGCCGAGCGGGCCGGATGCGGCGGACGACTATCTGGTCGAGCATGCGTTGCCCGGCGAGCTGGTGATCTGCAGCGACGTGCCGCTGGCCGACCGCCTGGTCAAGAAGGGTGTCGCCGCCCTCGATCCTCGCGGTCGCGAGTTCGACGAGCGCAACATGGGCGAGCGGCTGGCGGTGCGCAACCTGTTCACCGATCTGCGCGACCAGGGCCTGCAAGGCGGCGGTCAGGCCGCCTACGGCGAGCGCGAGCGGCAGGCCTTCGCCAATGCGCTGGATCGCCTTCTTACCCGCCTGGTCCGGCAGCGCGGCTAGCCTGTCGCCAGGCGGCGCCCAGGCCAGGAATTTCAACGTGCCTGATAGAGCCGTGCCTGCTCCGTGATGTCCTTTCGCTGCGCCAACCAGGTTTCGAGTTGAGCCAGCGCCAGCGGTTTGCTGAACAGGAATCCCTGGATCAGATCGCACTGGTTGGCCTGCAGGAACGCCAGTTGCTCGTCGGTTTCCACTCCCTCGGCCACCACTTTCAGTCCCAGTTTGTGGGCCATGGCGACGATCGCCGCGGTGATCGCCATGTCGCCCGAGGCATGGGGAATTTCGCTGATGAAGGCCCGGTCCACCTTCAGGCTGTCCACCGGCAGCTTGCGCAGGTAGGTCAGCGAGGAGTAACCGGTGCCGAAGTCGTCGATGGATATCTTCACGCCCAGCAGGCGGATCGCGTTGAGCACCTCGATGGCGGCGCCCATGTTGTTCATCAGCGCGTTCTCGGTGACCTCCAGGGTCAGGGCGGCAGGTGCCAGTCCGGTCTCGCCGAGAATCTGCGCAATGGTCCGCGGCAGCGCCGGGTTGGCCAGGTTGAGCGCCGAGCAATTCACCCCGACGCGTAGCTGCGAATGCCCGGCCAGGTGCAGCTTGTGCAGGTCGGCGCAGGCGCGGCGGGTCACCCAGAGGTCCAACTCGCCGATGAAGCCGTGCTGCTCGGCGAGGGAGACGAAACGGTCCGGGACGATCATGCCCTGGCCCGGATGCGGCCAGCGCGCCAGCGCCTCCAGGGCCTCCACCCGGCCGCTGGCGCAGGCGACGATCGGCTGGTAGTGCACCTCCAGGGCATCCTCGACCAGGGCGCGGCGCAGGTCCTGCTCGAGGGCCAGGCTCTCCTGGGCATGGACTTCGAGAATACTGCTGAAACGCTGGCTCCCGCTGCGTCCATGCCGCTTGCAATGGCCAAGGGCCAGGCCGGCGTGCTTGAGCAGCTCGTCGCCGCTGCGGCCATCCTGGGGGGAAACGGCGTAGCCGATGCTGGCGGTCAGGCAGAGCTGGCCGTTGCTCAGGCTGAAGGGCGGACGCAGCTGGGAGAGGACGCGTTCGGCCAGGAACCGCGCCTGCTCGGGCTGGGTCACCGAGGCCATGACGCAGAACTCGTCGCCGGCGAAGCGCGCCAGCACGTCGTCTTCGCCGAGCACGCCACGGATCCGCTGCGCCACCTGTTGCAGCAGTTCGTCGCCGGCGGCGTGGCCGAGGCTGTCGTTGACCCGCTTGAAGTTGTCCAGGTCGATGAACAGTAGCGCCGTGGCGCGGTGCCGCTGAGGCGGCCCGCTGAGCTGCTGCTCGACCATGCGGATGAATGCCCGGCCATTGAGCAGATTGGTTAGCGGGTCGTAATGGGTGACGCTGTCCAGCTGATTGAGCGCTTGCGCCAGCCGCGCACGCTGCTCGCCCAGGTGCTGTTCGGCCCAGCCGGCGATGACGCCGAGCACGATGATGAGCAGGGCGATGGCGGCGATGGCCCCGGCCAGCATCTCATGGCTATCGCCGTTCTGCAGGTGCAGGGCCTGGGGGTAGAGATCGGCGGGCAGGGCCAGCGTCAGGGCGGCCATGCCGGTGAAGTGCATGGAGACGATGGCGCCGCCCATCACCAGACTGCTGCCCAGGCGCAGCCAGCGCACCAGATTGCCGCTCCGGTTGCGGAAGTAGAAGGCCAGGACCAGCGCGACCAAGGAGGTGCCGATGGCGATGGCGATGGAGGTAAAGAACAGCCAGGGCTCGTAGTACTGGGTCGCCGGCGAGCGGATTGCCGCCATGCCGCTGTAATGCATGGTGGCGATGCCCAGCCCGGCGGCGACCGCGGCCAGTTGATACTGCCAGACGGCCAGCCGGGCGCGACCGATGACCCACATCACCACGTAGGACACAGCGATGGCCACCAGCAGGGAAAACAGAGTGACGCCAAAGTCGTAGGCGATTTTCACCGGTGCCTGGAACGCCAGCATAGCGATGAAATGCATCGACCAAATACCACCGCCGAGGGCGAAGGCTCCGACCCAGCGCCATATCTCGCGGCCCAGGCGGCCCCGGCTGGCGCAGACGCGATTGGCCATGGCCAGCGCGGTGAAGCCGGCGGCGCTCGCTACCAGATAGGCGAGCACGACCAGGCCCGGCGTATGGTTGCAGTCGAGCAGCGCCACCTGGTTCGGGGGGATTTCGCCGATGACGAAAGGCAGTAGGGACATTGACACGCTCCGTACTGGCGTCCTGCCGAATTGTTCATGCGGGAGGCACTGAGCCATTACCGGCAGTGTAGGTGGCGGCGCTGGCGAAAACCAACCTCGCCACTCGGGAAAGCGGTGTGGGGGCAGGCGCCTTCCGGACGGACGGCGCCGAGACCGCTCAGTGGGTCAGTTCAAGCACCCGGTCGACCAGCTTGTTGATGCCCGAGGCCGCCTCGCCGATGCCCTTGGCCAGCATGTAGGCGGGGGTGGTCACCAGCTTGCGCTGGGTATCCTCGACGATTTCGCTGACCTCGCACTCCTTGTGCTCGGCGCCCATCTCGGCGATGGCCGCGGCGGTGTCGTGGTCGGTACCGATGGTACAGGTCACGCCCGGGCCGTAGATCTTCGCCGCTAGGACCGGTGCGATGCACATCAGGCCGATGGGCTTGCCGGCCTGGGCAAAGGCCTGGGCGAAAGCCAGCACGTCGGGCTGCACCGTGCAGTGCGCGCCGCTGATGGCGAAGTCGGAGAGATTCTTCGCCACGCCGAAGCCGCCGGGCAGGATCAGCGCATCGAAGTTCTCGACGTGAGCCTCGCGCACGTCCTTGACGTGGCCGCGGGCGATGCGTGCGGACTCCACCAGCACGTTGCGCGTGTCGGGCATTTCGTCGTCGCTGTAGTGATCGACCACATGCAATTGCGTGATGTTCGGGGCGAAGCACTGGACCTGGGCACCGCGCTGGTCCAGGCGCAGCAGGGTGAGCACGCTCTCGTGGATCTCCGCGCCGTCGTAGACGCCGCAACCGGAAAGGATTACCGCGACTCGTTTGTTCATCGATGCAACTCCTGTGAAGAATTCGACCCCTGTGCGGGCCGCCAATACCGTGCGCTCATCCTAGCCTGAGCCGGTGCGCAGCGATACGCGGCGCCGGCGAAAGCGCGGTGCCGATGATGCTTTGATCGAGGCCTTGGAGGTCGGGTTCCGCCTGCCGGCGCTGGCTGGCCGGCGCGAGTCAGGCCGGTAACGTCTGTTGGGCCCAATGCAGCTGATCCGCGGGCACCGGTTTGCCGTACCAATAGCCTTGGCCCAGGTCGCAATGATGGTTCAGCAGGAAACGCGCCTGCTCGGGTTTCTCGATGCCCTCGGCCAGCACCCTCAGGCCAAGATTGTGGGCCATGGCGATCACCGCCCGGGTGATGGCGGCATCCTCGCCGTCATCCGGCAGGCCGGCGATGAAACCCTGGTCGATCTTCAGCTTGTGCACCGGCAGGCGCTTGAGGCGCAGCAGCGAGGAGTAGCCAGTGCCGAAATCGTCGATGGCCAGGCGCACGCCGAGGTCGCGCAACTGCCTGAGAGTGTCGAGCGCGGCGTCCGGGTTCTCCATCACGGCGCTTTCGGTGACTTCCAGTTCCAGGCAGGCGGGGTCCAACCCGCTGCTGGCGAGGGCGTCGGCGACCTGCGTCTCCAGTTCGCCGCGGCCGAACAGGCGGCTGGAAACGTTCACCGCGACGAAGCTCAGCGAGATGCCCGCCGTTTGCCAGGCGCGCATCTGCCGGCAGGCCTGGCCCAGCACCCAGGCGTCGATGGCACCGATCAAACCGCTTTCCTCGGCGATGGGAAGAAACTCGCCCGGCGGCACCAGCCCGCGCTGGGGGTGCTGCCAGCGCACCAGCGATTCCACGCCGACCACCTGGCCGCTGCGCAGGTCGTGGATCGGCTGGTAGTGCACGCGCAACTCGTCGCCATCCAGGGCGTGGCGCAGGGCCGCGGCCAGGGCGACCCGCTGGTGGGCATAGGCGGTCAGCTCCTGGGTATAGAAGGCATAGCCTTGGCGGCCGTTGCTCTTCGCCTTGAACAGCGCGGAGTCGGCGTTGCGCAGCAGTTGTTCGACGTTCTGCGCATCGGCCGGCGACTGGCTGATGCCGATGCTGGCGCCGACGAACAGCTCCTGGTCGTCGAGATGGAAGGGGGCGCCCAGGGCTGCCAGCACCCGTTGCGCCAGCGTCGCCGCCTGCTCCACCTGGGTGCAGCTGTCGCAGAGCAGGCCATACTCGTCGCCGCCGAGCCGGGCCAGGGTCATGCTGCCGCTCAGCAGGCCGGACAGGCGCTCGGCGATCGCCTTGAGCAGCCGGTCGCCGAGGTTGTGGCCGAGGCTGTCGTTGATCAGCTTGAAATGATCCAGGTCGATCAGCAGCACGGCACAGCCACGCTGGTTCCGCTGCGCCCGCGCCAGTGCCTGCTCGAGCCGCTCGGTGAACAGCAGGCGGTTGGGCAGGTTGGTCAGTGGATCGTGGTGGGCCAGATAGTCGAGTTCGCGCTGGGAGCGCTTGATCGCACTGATGTCCGAGAAGACCGCGACATAGTGGCTGAGCGAGCCTGACTCGTCGTGAATGGCGCGGATGCTTTGCCAGACCGGGTAGATCTCGCCGTTCTTGCGCCGGTTCCAGACTTCGCCGCTCCACTCGTGGCGATTCTTCAGGGCCTGCCACATGGTCTGGTAGAAGGCCTGCTCATGGCGGCCTGATTTGAACAGATTGGGGTGGCGGCCCAGCACCTCGCCTTCTTCATAGCCGGTGATACGGCTGAACGAGCGATTGACATGCACGATGTTCAGCTCGGCGTCGGTCACCAGCACGCCTTCCAGGGTGCTGTCGAACACCGCGGCGGCCTGGCGCAGGCTGGCTTCGTGGGTCCGGCGGGCGCGCAGGTGCTCGTTGAGACGGCACAGATGCAGGCGGTTGAGCCCGTAGAGCAACAGTCCGGTCAGGACCACGAACAGCAGGCCCTTGGTCAATTGGACGTCGGCGCGCACGGCGGCATCGCTGACCAGGCCGGTGAGCAGGTGGTCGCTCAGCAGCACCCAGAGCGTGCCGAAAGCCAAGTAGAACCATAAGATCCGGCGGGTGCTCATAGCAGAACGTCCCTGTGGGAGAAAGCGAAGCGGCCCACAGTCTTATCTAAAAGACGGACTGGTTTTCTGACCCACGTCAGTGATAATGCAGGTAGGTTTGTCCGACAAGCCAGCTTTTCTCCTACCGAGGCATCTGCTCCTATGTGGTACAACGGCTTTCTCGATCTGTCGCCCTGGCAACTGGTGGCGACCGTCCTGCTGATGACCCATGTGACCATCGTCAGCGTCACTGTCTACCTGCATCGCTATTCAGCGCATCGCGCCCTCGAGCTGCATCCCGCGCTCAAACACTTCTTCCGCTTCTGGTTGTGGCTGACCACCAGCATGAACACCCGCGAGTGGACCGCGATCCACCGTAAGCACCACGCCAAGTGCGAAACCGCCGAAGACCCCCATAGCCCGGTGATTAGGGGCTTGTCCACCGTGCTGCGCAAGGGCGCGGAGCTGTACCAGGAAGAGGCGAAGAACGCCGACACCCTGCGCATCTACGGCAAGAACTGTCCGGACGACTGGGTCGAGCGCAACGTCTACAGCCGCTTCCCGATTGGCGGCGTGACCCTGATGGCGATCATCGATCTGGCGCTGTTCGGCGTGCTGGGCCTGACCGTATGGGCGATCCAGATGATCTGGATTCCGGTATGGGCCGCCGGCGTGATCAACGGGCTCGGCCATGCCGTCGGCTACCGCAACTTCGAATGTCGCGACGCCGCCACCAACCTGGTGCCCTGGGGCATCCTGATCGGCGGCGAGGAGCTGCACAACAATCACCACACCTACCCGAACTCGGCCAAGTTGTCGGTGAAGAAGTGGGAATTCGACATGGGGTGGGCCTGGATCCAGCTGTTCAGCTTCCTGCGGCTGGCCAAGGTGGCCCGCGTGGCACCCATCGCCCACCGCGTGGAAGGCAAGCGCAGCCTGGACATGGACACCGCCATGGCGATCCTCAACAACCGCTTCCAGATCATGGCGCAGTACCGCAAGCTGGTGATCGCGCCGCTGGTCAAGCAGGAGCTGGCCAAGGCCGACGAGTCGGTTCGCCATCACTTCCGCCGTGCCAAGCGCCTGCTGTCGCGCGAGACCAGCCTGCTCGACGAGGGCCACCAGGCGCGCATCCAGCGCATGCTGGAACAGAGCCAGGCACTCAAGGTGATCTACGAGAAGCGCCTGGCGCTGCAGCAGATCTGGGTCAAGACCAGCGCCAACGGCCACGAAATGCTCGCCGCGATCAAAGAGTGGATTCACGAGGCCGAAGCCAGCGGTATCCAGTCGCTGCGCGAGTTCGCCGATCAGTTGAAGACCTACTCGCTGCGGCCGTCGCCGGTCATGGCCTGATCGGTACTGTCACGAAAAACCCGCCACGGCGGTTTTTTTGTTGTCTGGCGTGTCGAAATCGCTGTCGGTCGTACGACTAAGGTATGCAGAGTGCTTGCCGGAGTGCCGGCAGGTGCTCGATTACCGACATTCCCGGAGGGAACCATGCTCAAATCCATTGCCTTGATCTTCGTCCTGCTCGTTGCCGCCCTGCTGATCTATGCCGCCAGCCGTCCGGACAGCTTTCGCATCGAGCGCAGCGCCCGTATCCAGGCCCCAGCCGAACGCATCTACCCGCTGATCGTCGATCTGCAGCAGTGGCGCAGCTGGTCGCCCTACGAGAACAAGGACCCGGCGATGCAGCGCCATTTCGCCGGCCCGAGCAGCGGGGAGAGGGCGATCTACGAGTGGCAGGGAGACAAGAATGTCGGCGTAGGCCGCATGGAGATCGTGCAGGCGCAGGGGCCTTCGCTGGTACGCATCAAACTGGATTTCCTGCAACCGTTCGAGGCCCACAATACCGCGGACTTCATCCTCGAAGAGCGCGATGGCGCGACCCAGGTCACCTGGGCCATGTATGGGCCCAACCCGTTCGTCGCCAGGCTGATGCAGGTGTTCTTCAGCCTGGATCGCATGGTCGGCTCGGATTTCGAGGCGGGCCTGGCCAAGCTCAAGGCAACCGCCGAAGGCTAGGCGCTCAACCGCCGCGGGCGCTGGCCAGGATGCTGGCGACCCGCCGGGGCTGGCAATTCAGATACACCGAGGATTGCAGCCATTTCTGGTCGGGGTAGTAGGAGAACATGAACTGCCCGCCCTTGAGGGTATCGACCACCATCTTCGCCACCTCCGGGCGCACCGCCGGGCAGCCATGGCTACGGCCGATGCGGCCCTGGCGCGCGGCCCAGGCGGGGCTCACGTAATCGGCCGGATGAATGACGATGGCCCGCTCGCGGGCGCGGTCGTTCACCCCGGGTTCCAGGCCGTCCATGCGCAGCGAATAGCCATGCTTGCCGAAGTAGCTTTCCTGGGTACGGAACAGACCGAGGCTGGACTGGTGGCTGCCGCTCTCGTTGGAGAAGCGGGTGGCCAGGTTCTCGCCGGATCGCTGCCCGTGGGCCACCAGGTCACTCAGCAGCAGCGAGTGGTTTTGCAGATCGAAGATCCACAGGCGTCGCTCGGTGGACGGCCGGGAAAAATCGATGATTGCCAGTCGCCGTGCCGGGCTGGCGCCATTGTCGATGGCGCATTGCATGGCGGCGACGGCATGCTGGAGGATCTTCGGGTTGAGGGCCGGCGCCGCCTTGGCGAGGTCACTGGCCAGGGCAGATGGAGCGGGGCTGGCCGCCAAGACGGGCATGGCCAGCAGTGCACTGCTGATCACGGTCAATACGAGCCGCCGAAAGCTGGTCATCATAAACAAAGGGTCTCGTTGCGCGGGCCTTCGCGTCCTGCCGCCTGCTGCCGTTGGGCTTATTCTTATCCGCAACCGCTGCCATGTAATTGTTGTCGTCTAAGAAGTCAGGAGTCTAACAGGCGCGTTTTTGGAGCTGAAGTTGTTTAAAAAATATACACTTCTGTTCGTCGGATTTTTGCTCGCCGGTGGCTTGGCTCAGGGTGAGCCGTCACCGGAACCTGTCGAGCCGGTCCGCCAGCTCCTAGACGAAGGACGCCTTACCTGCCTGATGCCGGCGCCGCGACTCGACGCTGCCGACCTACAGGCTTTGCGCGGCTTCTACGGCTGGCGCGACTACCGTCCGGCCTGGAGCGCGCCGCGCCTGGATGCGTTGCTCGAGCAACTGGCGCAGTTGGCCGACGACGGCCTGGCGCCCGAGCGCTATTTCCTCGGGCCGCTGCGCCAACTGCGGCTGGCCGAGCAGCCGCCGGCGCCGCTGCAGGCTTGCCTCGATGCCCTGGCCAGCCACGCGTACCTGCGTGCCTTGCGGGATTTACGGGTGGGAAGCCTGGCACGCGCCCAAGTGGAACCGATCTGGTACGCCGAGGGCCTTGCACCGGTTTTCGACGAGGCGGCATTCCTGGCGAGCGCCGAAACCGGGCTCGACGATCTGCCCACTACCTTCGCCCTCGCTCGTCCGGCATTCGAACCCTACCGGGCGTTGCGGAAACGCTACGCACTGCTGCGCCGGCAACCGCTACCGACCTGGTTACCGCTGCCGGACGGTCCGTTGCTCAAGCCGGACGCGGTGGACGCCCGCGTGCCGCTGCTGGAGCAGCGCCTGCGCAGCGAGGGCTACCTGCCGACCGCGGTGCTGGCCGAGCAGTTGAGTGGCGACGGGCTCTACAGCGTGGACCTGGTGACGGCGGTCACGGCGTTCCAGCACCGCCACCAGCTGAAGGAGGACGGCATCGTCGGCCCGCAGACGCTGGCGGCGTTGAACCGGTCGCCGGCCGAGCGCCTGGAGCAACTGCGGGTGAATCTGGAGCGCTTGCGTTGGCTGGCCCGGGACATGCCGTCCACCGGTGTGGTAGTGAACGTCGCTGGCGCGCAAGTGTTCTTCTATCGCCACGGCCAGGAAGTCTGGCGCGCGCGGACTCAGGTCGGCCGACCGGAGCGCAAGACGCCGCTGCTCAAGTCGACGATCACTCACCTGACCCTCAATCCGACCTGGACGGTGCCGCCGACCATCCTGCGCGAGGACAAGCTGCCGGAGATCCGCCGCGACCTGGGCTATCTGCAGGACAACCGCCTGCGCGTGCTCGACCAATACGGCAACGAGCTGGACCCGGACAGCGTCGACTGGAACAGGCCGGGCAGCATTCGACTGCGCCAGGATGCCGGGCCCCACAATGCTCTGGGCCAGGTGGCGATCCGCTTTCCCAATCCATTCTCGGTCTACCTGCACGACACCCCCAGCCAGCGCCTGTTCGAGACCCTGCCGCGGACCTTCAGCTCCGGCTGCGTTCGGGTGGAACGGGTCACCGAACTGGTCGATCACCTGCTGGCCGGCGCCAGCCCGGATGCGCTGCAGCGCATCGAGCGGCTGTGGCGAGGTGGCGGTACCGAGCGCGCCAACTTGCCCACATCGGTGCCGATCCTGCTGACCTACTGGACTGCGGAGGTGGGCGAGGACGACGAGCTGCTGCTGTTTCCCGACCTCTATGGCTACGACCCGCGGGTGCTGGCGGCACTCGACGCCGCCTGGCTTCCCTTGGGCGACCGAAGCGCTCCGTAGCGCCGCAGCGGTCCGGCGCTTAGCGGGTGTGCTTGTCTGATAATATATAAAAAAATATATTGTTAGCGTCTTAACTGAGGAGTGCGCCCATGCCCGCATCGCCGCTCGATATCCAGTCACTACGTGCCAATGCCGACGCTGCCGGTCAGTTGCTCAAGGCCCTGGCCAACCCCGACCGCCTGCTGCTGCTCTGCCAGCTCTCCCAAGGCGAGCGCAATGTCGGCGAGCTCGAAGCACTGCTGGGTATCCAGCAGCCGACACTGTCCCAGCAACTGGCGGTACTGCGCCGCGAGGGGCTGGTGGAAACCCGCCGGGAAGGCAAGTCCATCCACTACCGCATCAGCAGCCCGGCGGCCCTGGCGGTGATCGAGACGCTCTACCGGTTGTTTTGCGAGGGGCAAACACAATGACCATCGACTGGGCGCATTTCACCCCCTGGACGGCACTTTCCGGCGGCGCATTGATCGGCCTGGCGGCCGCCATCTTCGTGATGGGCAACGGGCGCATCGCCGGCATCAGCGGGCTGCTCGGCAGCGTGCTGGAGCCGGGAAGCGAGGGGCGTAGCGAGAAGGCTCTGTTCCTGCTGGGCCTGCTGTTGGCGCCATTGCTCTGGCGGCTGTTCGCGGCTTTGCCGGTCATCGAGTTCCACAACGGCTGGCCCGGGTTGATGGTGGCTGGGCTGCTGGTGGGCATTGGCACCCGCTACGGTGCCGGCTGTACCAGCGGTCACGGCGTGTGCGGCATTTCCCGGCTGTCGCCGCGCTCGCTGGCGGCGACGCTGGCCTTCATGGCTGCTGGTTTCGCCACGGTATTCGTCCTGCGCCATCTCCTCGGAGCTTGATCATGCGCAAACTGTCCGCATTCCTCGCTGGCTTGCTGTTCGGCTTCGGCCTGCTGCTGGCAGGCATGGCCAACCCGACCAAGGTGCTGGCCTTTCTCGACCTGGCCGGCGCTTGGGACCCGTCGCTGGCGCTGGTGATGCTGGGCGCCATCGTAGTCGCCCTGCTGCCGTTCACCTGGGCCAAGGGCCGGCAGCACTCATTGCTCGGCGCACCCATGCAATTGCCGCAGAAGCGCGAACTGGATCGTCGCTTGCTCGTCGGCAGCCTGTTGTTCGGCATCGGCTGGGGCATCGCCGGCATCTGTCCGGGGCCGGCCCTGACCATGCTCTTCAGCGGCCATTGGCAGGCGCCCTTGTTCGCACTCGCCATGCTGGTTGGCATGGGCCTGTTCAAGGTGCTGGAGAGCCGGCGCCTGCACTGAGGGGGGCATACCTCCAGCGCACCATCCAGTGGACTGGCAGGGCAGGTGCAACCCGTCAGCTTCCCCGCAACGTTCCCCGCGGAGTGCAGTCGCCATCCAGCGGCGCTCTCCCGTAGCGCCATCGCTGGCACGGTTAAGGCCGGCAGCGAATGAGTACAAGTCTTTTATATTTTATTCTTCTAAGCATAGAACGAAATTACAGTTACGCTTGTCCTTAATTGATCCCCGCCTGGGGAACGATCAGAGGACACGACCATGCAACCCCATGTAGACGCTTTCTTCGACCCGGCCACCTTCACCTATAGCTATGTGGTCAGCGACCCCGCCAGCAAGCGCTGCGCGATCATCGACTCGGTGCTGGACTACGATCCAGCCGCCGGACGCACTTCGCACCGCAGCGCCGACCGACTGATCGCCCATGTGCGCGAGCGCGGCCTGGCGGTGGACTGGCTGCTGGAAACCCACGTGCATGCCGATCACCTGTCCGCCGCGCCCTACCTCAAGCGCGAGCTGGGCGGCCGCCTGGCCATCGGCGGCCACATCACCGTGGTGCAGGACACCTTCGGCAAGCTGTTCAACGCCGGCAGCGAGTTCGCCGTCGACGGCAGCCAGTTCGACCACCTGTTCCGCGACGGCGAACGCTTCAGCATTGGCGAGATCGGCGCCCGTGCCCTGCACACGCCCGGCCACACTCCGGCGTGCATGACCTATGTGATCGGCGATGCCGCGTTCGTTGGCGATACCCTGTTCATGCCCGACTACGGCACCGCGCGCTGCGATTTTCCCGGCGGCGACGCGGGCGTGCTGTATCGCTCCATTCGCCGCCTGTTCGAGCTGCCCGACCCGACCCGCCTGTTCATGTGCCACGACTACAAGGCGCCGGGGCGCGACGATTTCCGCAACCAGACCACGGTGGCCGAAGAGCGTGCCCACAACGTGCACGTCCATGAGGGCGTCAGCGAGCAGGACTTCGTCGCCATGCGCCGCGCGCGCGACGCCAGCCTCGGCATGCCGGCGCTGATCCTGCCCTCGGTGCAGGTGAACATGCGCGCCGGTCAGTTGCCGCCGGCCGAAGACAACGGCACCCGGTACCTGAAAATCCCACTCGATGTGCTCTGAGGAGACGGCCATGGACAGCCTCAAGCGCTTGACCCCTTTCCTCGCCGTCGCCGCCCAGTTGGAGCCCGGCGACATCGGTATCCTGGCCGCCGCCGGATATCGCTGCGTGATCAACAACCGCCCCGATGGCGAAGGCGATGGTCAGCCCAGTTCCGCCGACGTGGCTGCCGCCGCCCAGGCCTCGGGCCTCGAATACCATCATCTGCCGGTGGTATCCGGGCAGATCGGCGATGGCGACGTGGCTGCCTTCGCCGCGCTGCTGGCCCAGGTCAAGGGGCCGGTGGTCGCCTGCTGCCGCACCGGTACCCGGTCCATCAGCCTCTGGGCGCTGAGCGAAGCCGCCCATCTCGACCCGCAGGCGGTGCTCGATACGGCGCAGGCGGCCGGCTACGACCTGAGCGGTCTGCGCCCGCGGCTGGAGCGGCGCTGGCAGGGCGAGGCGCTCAGCCCGCCGGCGCATACCGCGCGCTACGATGTGCTGGTGGTCGGCGGCGGCGCGGCCGGCTGTGCGGTGAGTGCCAGCCTGTTGCGGCGCGACCCGGACCTGCGCATTGCAGTGATCGAGCCGCGTGAGCGGCACTACTACCAACCCGGCTGGACGCTGGTGGGCGCCGGGGTATTCGACCGAGCCCGTACCGAGCGGCCGATGGCCCGTTGCATCCCCCACGGCGCCCAGTGGATTCGGGCCGCCGTGGCCGCCTTCGAGCCCGAGCAGCAGCGCGTGGTGCTCGAGGACGGCAACCGCCTGGGCTATCGCGCCCTGATCGTCTGCCCGGGGCTGACCCTGGATTGGGCCGGTATCGAGGGGCTCACGGACACCCTGGGCCAGAACGGCGTGACCTCCAACTACCAGTTCGAACTGGCGCCCTATACCTGGCAACTGGTGCAGAACCTGCGCCAGGGTCGCGCCCTGTTCACCCAGCCGCCGATGCCGATCAAATGTGCCGGCGCGCCGCAGAAGGCGTTGTACCTGTCCTGCGACTGGTGGCAGAAGCAGGGCGTGCTCGGCGACATCGACGTGCAGTTCTGCTCGGCGGCCGGCGCGCTGTTCGGCGTGGCCGACTTCGTGCCGCCACTGATGCGCTATATCGAGCGCTACGACGCCCGGTTGAACCTCAATACCAACCTGGTGGCCGTCGATGGCCCGGCGCGCAAGGCCTGGTTCACGCGGCCGGCGGCCGACGGCAGCCACGCTACCGTCGAACAGACGTTCGACCTGCTGCACGTGGTGCCGCCGCAACGCGCGCCCGCGTTCATCCGCTACAGTGCCCTGGCCAATGCCGACGGCTGGCTGGAGGCCGATCATGAAACCCTGCGCCATCCGCGCTACGGCAACATCTTCAGCCTCGGCGACGTCTGCGCGGCGCCGAACGCCAAGACCGCCGCTGCCGTGCGCAAGCAGGCGCCGGTGGTGGCGGAGAACGTCCTGGCGATTCTGGCGGGTACCGGGCCGCGGGCGATCTACGACGGCTACGGAGCCTGCCCGCTGACCGTCGAGCGGGGCAAAGTGGTGCTGGCCGAGTTCGGCTACGGCGGCAAGCTGTTGCCGACCTTTCCCCTCGATCCGCGGGTTCCGCGGCGCCTGGCCTGGGCGCTGAAGGCGCAACTGATGCCGAACATCTACTTCGATCTGATGCTGCGCGGCCACGAATGGCTGGCCAAGCCCCAGCGCCTGCCCCATGAGCCGTTGCCGGTACAGGCTCCGGCAGCCTGCGGCTTCGGGCAGGAGAAGGGCAAGTGAATTGGCGCCGCTGGCTGCCGTGCCTGGAGTGGGCGCGTCGCTACGACCGGACGCGTGCTGCCCAGGATGGGCTGGCGGCGCTGATCGTTACCCTGATGCTGGTGCCGCAGAGCCTGGCCTACGCCATGCTCGCCGGCTTGCCGCCGGTGGCCGGGCTCTACGCCAGCATGCTGCCGCTGCTTGGCTATGCGTTGTTCGGCTCCAGTCGCACCCTGGCGGTGGGGCCGGTGGCAGTCGTCTCGCTGATGACCGCCGCCGTGCTCGGGCCGCTGTTTCCCGCCGGCAGCGCCGAGTACGTCGGCGCGGCCATGCTGCTGGCGCTGCTTTCCGGCCTGCTGCTGGCGGCCATGGCGCTGCTGCGGCTGGGGTTCGTCGCCAACTTTCTCAGCCATCCGGTGATCTCCGGCTTCATCAGTGCCTCGGGCATTCTCATAGCAGTCGGGCAACTCAGGCACATCCTCGGCGTGCAGGCGACCGGCGAGAACCTGGTGCGGCTGCTGCCGGCGTTGCTGGCCGGCCTGCCGCGCACGCACCTGCCGACCCTGTTGGTCGGCGCCGGCAGCCTGCTGGCGCTCTGGTGGATGCGCCAGCACCTGAAGGCCTGGCTGGTACGGCGCGGGGTCGCGTCGACGCTGGCCGGCACCCTGGCCAAGGCCGGGCCGGTGCTGGCCATCGTCGTATCGATCCTGGTGGTGGACTGGCTGCATCTGGACCAGGCCGGGGTGCGGGTGGTCGGCGCGGTGCCCCAGGGGCTGCCGAGCCTGGCGTTGCCGACCCTGGATGCGGCGCTGGCCTGGAAGCTGCTGCCGGCGGCACTGCTGATCAGCCTGGTGGGCTTCGTCGAGTCGGTGTCGGTGGCGCAGACCTTGGCCGCCAAGCGGCGCCAGCGCATCGAGCCGGACAACGAACTGCTCGGCCTCGGCGCGGCCAACCTGGCGGCGGCGGTGAGCGGCGGGTTCCCGGTCACCGGTGGCTTCGCCCGCTCGGTGGTCAACTTCGACGCCGGGGCGCAAACGCCGATGGCCGGGGTACTCACGGCACTGGGCATCGGCATCGCGGTGCTGCTCTTCACGCCGCTGCTGCACAACCTGCCGCAGGCGGTGCTGGCGGCGACCATCATCGTTGCGGTGCTCAGTCTGGTGGACCTCAAGGCCTTGCTGCGCACCTGGCGCTTTTCCCGCCAGGATGGCGCGGCGCAACTGGCGACCCTGGCCGGCGTGCTGCTGCTCGGTGTCGAAACCGGCATCCTGCTCGGCGTCGGCTTGTCCCTGCTGCTGTTTCTCTGGCGTACCAGCCGGCCGCACATGGCGGTAGTCGGCCAGTTGCCGGGCAGCCAGCATTTTCGCAATGTCGAGCGTTTCGCCGTGGTGGAAAGCCCCCAGGTGCTGTCGCTGCGGGTCGACGAGAGCCTGTACTTTCCCAACGCCCGCTACCTGGAGGAGCGCATCGGCGAGCTGGTCGCCGCGCGCCCGCAGGTCCGCCACCTGGTGCTGATGTGCTCGGGGGTGAATCTGATCGACGCCAGCGCGCTGGACAGCCTGGAAGCGATCGTCGAGCGGTTGCACGCAGCCGGCGTGCAGCTGCACCTGTCGGAGGTCAAGGGGCCGGTGATGGACCAGCTCGGCCGCTCCGATTTCCTCCAGCGCTTTGGCGGGCGGGTGTTCGTTAGCCAATACGAGGCGCTCTGTGCCCTCGACCCCGGCACCGCGGCGCGCGCCTCGGCTTGAACAGGGCCCGCGCGGCATAAAAAAATACAAAAAATAGGGTCTTTTGCCGTTTTTCGCTGTCCTACGGAGGTCCAGGTCACGCGCTTAGGGGAAACCGCATGGATGAGATCGCCAACCTGCCCACCGAACCCGAACAATTGTTCCTTGCCCTGCTGCACAGCCGCGCCGAAGTGGAACGCCTGCGCGAGCGCGAGGAGCTGTTCGGCAGCCTGCTCGGCAGCGTCAACGCCGTACTCTGGGCTTTCGACTGGAAGTCCCAGCAGGTCACCTACGTCAGCCCGGCGTACGAGAAGGTCTTCGGCCGTTCCGCCGCGCTGCTGCTGGCCGACTACCGCGAGTGGTTGAACAGCATCTATCCGGACGACTTGGAATACTCCCAGCAAAGCCTGCGCGAGGTGCTGGAGAAGGGCGCCGACGAGGCGCGCGAGTACCGCATCATTCGCAGCGACGGGCAACTGCGCTGGATCAGCGACAAATGCTTCGTCAGCAACCGCAACGCCGCCGGCAAGCCCTTGACCCTGGTCGGTATTGCCGAGGACATCACCGAAAAGAAGCACCTGGAAGAGGAGTTGCAGCGCCTGGCCACCACCGACGTGCTGACCCGCAGTTGCAACCGCCGGCATTTCTTCGACTGTGCGCAGCGCGAGTTCGACCGCGCGCGCATCGGCGGCAGCCCGCTGGGGTTCCTGCTGCTGGATATCGATGACTTCAAGAAGATCAATGACAGCTACGGCCACCAGGTCGGCGACCAGGTACTGCAACGCATCGCCCATTGCGGCGAGACGGTGCTGCGCCGCGGCGACCTGTTCGGCCGGGTCGGCGGCGAGGAGTTCGCGGTGATCCTGCCCGGCTGCCCGCCGGAGTTGGCGCTGCAGATTGCCGAGCGGCTGCAGCGCGAGGTGCAGCGGCTGATGTTCGAAACCGAAAGTCGCCGCTTCCATGTCACCGTCAGCCAGGGATTGGCCAGCCTGGACAGCGAGGACGCCGACCTGGGCGCGCTCTACGCCCGCGCCGATGCGGCCATGTACGAGGCCAAGCGGCGCGGCAAGAACCAGATCGTGCTGGCCAAGCCAAGCATCGGCGGTTAGTCCTGCTCGGTCAGCCCGGTACACCAGCCGTCGGCAGCGCCCCGAAGAACCAGTAGCAGACCAGAATCGCCGCGGTGATGCCCGCCAGGTCCGCCAACAGGGCGCAGCCTACCGCGTGGCGCGCGCGCTGGATGCCCACCGCGCCGAAATACACGGCCAGCACGTAGAAGGTGGTCTCGGTGCTGCCCTGCACGGTGGCGGCCACCAGCGCCGGGAAACTGTCGACGCCCTGGCTCTGCATGGTTTCGATCAGCATGGCGCGGGCCGCGCTGCCGGAAAACGGCTTCATCAGCGCGGTTGGCAAGGCATCGACGAAGCGGCTGTCCCAGCCGGCCCATTGCACCAGCGCGCGCAGGCCGTCGAGGCCGAAGTCCAGGGCGCCGGAAGCGCGTAGCACGCCGATGGCGCAGAGCATTGCCACCAGGTAGGGCAGCAGGCTCTTGGCCACGTCGAAACCTTCCTTGGCGCCCTCGACGAAGCTCTCGTAGACCGCGACCCGGCGCAGCGCGCCGACCAGCAGGAACAGCAGGATCAGGCCGAACAGCACCAGGTTGCCGAGCAGCGAGGACAGCGCCGCCAGGGCGGCTGCGCTCATGCCGCCGAGCAACGCCATGAAGCCGCCGAGCAACAGTGCGCCGGGAACCAGGTAGGCCAGCACCACCGGGTCCCACAGGCGCAGGCGCTGCACCGCGGCCACGGCCAGTAGCCCGGCGAGGGTCGAGGCGCTGGTGGCCAGCAGGATCGGCAGGAACACCAGGGTCGGATCGGGCGCGCCCTGTTGCACGCGGTACATGAAGATCGACACCGGCAACAGGGTCAGCGACGAGGTATTGAGCACCAGGAACAGGATCTGCGCATTGCTTGCGGTGGTCGGGCTGGGGTTCAGCTCCTGCAGGGCGCGCATCGCCTTGAGGCCGATCGGCGTGGCGGCATTGTCCAGGCCCAGGCCGTTGGCGGCGAAGTTGAGGGTGATCAGGCCGAGCGCCGGGTGGCCCGGCGGCACTTCCGGCATCAGGCGGCGGAACAGCGGGCCGAGCAGTCGCGCCAGCAACTCCACCAGCCCGGCTTTCTCGGCGATGCGCAGGAAGCCGAGCCAGAGGGTCAGGGTGCCGAACAGCACCACCATCAGCTCGACCGACAGCTTGGCCATGGCGAACAGGCTTTCCACCAGGGCGGCGAACACCTCGGCCTCGCCGCCGAACAGCCAACGCGCGAATGCGGCCAGCGCGGCGATGAAGAAAAAGCCCAGCCAGAGCCCGTTGAGCATGTGGAATCCCCCGATGAGCGCACGATGATAGCGAGGCTGACACCGCAGCGTCATCCGCCCGGTGGCCGGTTATCAGCGTAGTCGTCGGGTGCGGGTTGCAAGAGGAGGATTGGCGCTGCGAGCCGGGGAGGGCGGATGGCTCTACCCCGGCTGCAGGCTGCCGGACCCGGCCCGCCATGGCGGAGGTACTCCCTGTACCCCTGGGTCGCTCCGCATGCAGAGCAACCCGGCCCCCTGGTCCCTTACGCCGCCCGATTGGGCGGATGTGCGCGAACTCCATGCGGTCCTTCGCGGCGGTGACCCGGAATTCCGTGTCGACCTGCAGGCTGTTCCCTGCCGCTTAGCTTGTACGCGAATTTCGTTGCGGTTTTATGGCCTCAGCGCGGTGGACGCATGCGGCCGAAGATGAGGGAAATCACGAACAACACCAGGAAGACGACGAAGAGGATCTTCGCGATGCCGGTGGCGGTGCCCGCGATACCACCGAAGCCCAGTACTGCGGCGATGATGGCGATGATCAGGAAGGTTATGGCCCAACTCAACATAATGCTTCTCCTGTAGCTTGGAATTATGCGGCCGGATAACGGGCGGCGACTGCCGCGTTGGCATCGATCGGGACGGACCGCCTAGCTGGCGGTTGCCGATCGAGCACTGGCGCTATCCGGCGCGGCCATGCGCAACACCGTGGCGTTGCCGGTTCTCCCCCCAGGTAGACAAGGTCTGCAATGCGCTCCTCCTTGTCTTTCTTCAGAACACCCAGCGCGGCAGACGTTCGCTGTTGTAATTCGACTGGCTGATCGTGGAAGCCTGGCTGGCAGTCTGGCCGTGCATCTTCCATGGAGAATTTTCTTGATACGGCTGTCTCAGTTCCGACTGGGGCGAAAACCGCGTTGCCGCGGAAGTCGCGCCGTCTGGCGAGCCGTTGCCGAGCATGAGCAGGGTGGCGAGGCCGACGAGCAGGGTTTTACCAAGCAGTGATGCAAAAAGAGCGTTGTGGTGTTTCATCCTGAATCTCCTCCCAGTGCAGGGCCTAATCAGACCGGGGCCGGGGCAATCTCCTGACCTGGGTCTGTATCAAGCAATCGTCAAGCCAACCGAAGCCGTAGTTCACATCTTTAAAAATCAACAACTTAGTGATGTTGAGCGGTTTTTGATCGGTCGATTTGCACGATCTGACGGTTTTCACCTTGCAAATTGCACGATTCGGTCAAAGGGCCCGGGACGTCCCTGTCCCAAGCAAAACCTGACTACCACTACCAGTCGATCAGTGTTTCAAGCTCTGTTTCAGGCTGCGCATGCGATCGTGGCAGGCACGTATCTTGGGCAGCTCCACCGCGAGCAGGGCGCGTACGTCCGGCTCGGCTTCTTCCAAGGCGTCCTCGAAGGCATGCAGAATGCGGTCTTCGGCTTCCTCCAACTGCGACACATAGGTGGCGCCTTCGTCGCTGGAGAGCGCCGCGCGGGTGTCGGCATAGGTCTGGCGCAACTTGCCGACCATGGTGCCGCCTTCCGCGGGCTGCTCATGATTGGCCGCCACCTTGATGGTCAGCGCCTGGATGACCTGGGTCTTGGCCTGGGCCATGTCGCGGAACAGCTGCTGTAGCTGGCCGTCCTTCACTTCTCCGATGGCGTGCTGGTAGAACTGCTGGCCATCGCGGGTGATTTCGATCAGCTCGTTGAGTTGCTTGGCTGTATTGGTCATGACGTGTCTCCTTTACGGGTGAGAATCGGGCGGATGGCGTTAGCTGGCGACCTTCAGGGCCGAGGCATCGACCTCGCGCACGCCGCGGATGCTACGGGCGGTCTCCACCACCAGGTCTTTTTCGGTGGGGTCGGAAACCACGCCACTGAGCTGGACCTTGCCGTCGTTGGTGTCGACATCGACAGCCAGTCCGTCGATGTCGCGGTTGTACAGCAGGCTGGCCTTGACCTTGCTGGTGATCCAGGCGTCGCTGATGCTGTCGCCGGCCTCGCTGGCGGCTTCCTTGGCCTTGGCGACGGTGCCGGGCTGCTCGGTGACGCGAATCTGGTTGTTCACCTCGCGCACCCCATCGGTGTTGGCGGCGAGCTTGCCGGCCAGGTCCTTGGCAGCGTCGGACTGCGCGGTGCCGCTCAGGGTGACCACGCCGTTATGGCTGTCGACATCGATATCCAGGCCCTCGGTGCTGCGATTCCACAGCAGCTTGTATTTCACCGTGGCGGTGGTGGTGGCGTTGTCGAAGTTCTGCGACAGCTCGGACTTGTTGGTGCGCTGGGTCGCGGCGTCGACCTGCAATTGGTTGTCGACTTCGCGAATGCCGTCGATGCCCAGGGCGATCTGTTCGGCCAGTTGGCGGTCGACCTCGCTTTCCACCTTGCCGGTGAGCAAGGCTCGACCGTTTTCCACATCCACGTCGATGCGGAACGGGTTAAGGTGTTGGTTCAACGCCAGGGCGGTCCACAGCGAGCCCTCTTGGCGGGCCTCGCTCAATTGATTGGTCAGGTCTTCATCGGCCGCCATGGCGGGCCAGGAAAAATTCATCAGGGCGGTGGCAGCCATAGCCAGGACGAGCGTTTTGCGTGGGTACATGGCACGTTCTCCTTGATCGGCTTGGTTGCGTCGTGCAACCGGTACCCGTCTCTATCGCAAGCCTTGTGCCAGTCCGTTTTCCAACGAAAAATCCATAAAAATCAATCAAGTGGCATTTTGAAGGCAGACGCGGCGGCCTTGCAGGGTGCAGGATCTGGAAAAAATCATCGTGCAACTTGCACGGCTTTTACCGGACTAACTCAAGCGCAGCGCATTTCATCTGCGCCCGCGCAGCCGAACATGGAGGGCGATGAAAATGGAACAACCCCTGGAAGCCAGTGGGCGTGTGCTTCTGGTCGACGACGAAGCCGCGATCCTGCGGACCTTTCGCTATTGCCTGGAAGATCGGGGCTACAGCGTGGCCACCGCCAGCAGCGCGGCGCAGGCCGAGGCGTTGCTGCAGCGACAGGTGTTCGATCTGTGCTTTCTCGATCTGCGCCTGGGCGAGGACAGCGGCTTCGATGTCTTGCGGCAGATGCGCGTGCAGGCGCCCTGGATGCGCGTGGTGATCGTCACCGCCCACTCGGCGGTGGATGCCGCGGTGGACGCCATGCAGGCTGGCGCCGCCGACTACCTGGTCAAGCCCTGCAGCCCCGATCAGCTGCGCATGGCCGCTGCCAAGCAGCTGGAAGTGCGGCAGATGGCTGCGCGTCTGGAAGCGCTGGAGGGCGAGCGCAGCAAGTCCAGCGATGTGCTCGGCTCCAACAGCCCGGCGATGATGGCGGTGCTGGAAACCGCCCGGCAGGTCGCCGATACCGATGCCAACGTGCTCATCCTCGGCGAATCCGGCACCGGCAAGGGCGAACTGGCGCGAGCGATCCATGAGTGGAGTCGTCGCGCAAAAAAGTCCTTCGTTACCATCAACTGCCCGTCCCTGTCGGCTGACTTGATGGAAAGCGAGCTGTTCGGCCACAGCCGCGGCGCCTTCACCGGCGCCACCGAGAGTACCTTGGGCCGGGTCAACCAGGCCGATGGCGGCAGCCTGTTCCTCGACGAGATCGGCGACTTCCCGCTGGCCTTGCAGCCCAAGTTGCTGCGCTTCATCCAGGACAAGGAATACGAGCGGGTCGGCGATCCGGTGACCCGTCGCGCCGACGTGCGCATCCTCGCGGCGACCAACCTCAACCTGGAGGACATGGTGCGCGAAGGGCGCTTCCGTGAAGACCTGCTGTACCGGCTCAACGTCATCACCCTGAACCTGCCGCCGTTGCGCGAGCGACCGGAGGACGTCCTCGACCTGGCCGAACGTTTCCTGGCCTTCTTCATCAAGAACTACGGGCGCCCGGCGCGCGGCTTCAGCGAGCCGGCCCTGCGCGCGCTGCAGGCTTACCGCTGGCCGGGCAACGTGCGCGAACTGCGCAACGTGGTGGAACGCGCCAGCATCATCTGCCCGCAGGAACTGATCGACGTCGGCCACCTCGGCCTCGCCGAGCCCTCCTCCGGTAATGCCTTGCGGATCGGCGAGCCGCTGAGCCTGGAAGAGTTGGAAAAATCCCATATCGCCGCGGTGCTGGCGACCAGCGAGACCCTCGATCAGGCGGCGAAAATCCTCGGCATCGATGCCTCGACCCTCTACCGAAAACGCAAGCAATACAGCCTATGAAGCTGCAGATGAAGTTGCGCACCCGGCTGTTCCTGAGCTTCTCGGCCTTGATGACGGTGGCGCTGCTCGGCCTGTTGCTGGCCCTGAGCAGCGTGATGCAGATGGCCACGACCCAGGAACATCTGGTCCGGGACAACTTCGCTGCCCTGGAGCGCGGCGCCCGGCTGCGCCAGCGCTTCGGCGACCAGATTGTGATCCTGCTCAGCGAACAGCCGGACATGCAGGCCATGGCCCAGGCCCAGGAGGAGTTCACCGCCTTGCTCGACGACGCGCTGCGGGAGACCAGCGATCCGCGCAAGCGCGAGTTGTTCGAGCAGGTTGCCGAGCATTACCAGACACTGCGCAAATGGTTCAACCAGCCGGCCGGCACTCGCCGGCGCATACTTGACGACAACCAGTTCAGCGAAGAGTTGAACGCCGTGCGCCTGCGTCTGATCGAAACCCAGCAGCACACCATCGACAGCGTCATCGGCGAAGAAGGGCGCTCCCGCGAGCGCGCCATCCTGCTCGCCACGCTGCTCGGCATCGTCGGCTTCGCCGTGCTGCTGATCGGCTTCATCACCGCCCACAGCTTTGCCCGGCGCTTCGGCGCGCCGATCGAAAAACTCTCCCAGGCCGCCGACCAGATCGGCCAGGGCGATTTCCAGGTCAGCCTGCCGATTTCGCCGATCGCCGAGCTGGCCACGCTGATCCGTCGTTTCGGCCTCATGGCCGAGGCCCTGCGGCTGTTCAAGGCGACCAACGTCGAGGCTCTGCTCAACGGCCAGCGGCGCCTGCAGGCAGTGCTCGACAGCATCGACGACGGCCTGCTCATCATCGACCGCCGTGGTCGCCTGGAGCACGCCAACCCGGTGGCCCAGCGCCAGCTGGCCTGGGAAACCGAGCAGCTCGGCCAGGCGCTCGGCGAGGTGCTGGACTATCCGGAGCTGGACCTGATCGTCCAGCAGGTCTTGCGCAACCAGCCGCTGGAAAGCCCGCCGGCCGACCTGGAGGTGCGCGCCGACGGCGAGACCCGTCTGCTGGCCTGGCGGCTGAGCCCGGTCAGCCACACCGACGGGCGGGTGCTGGGGGCGGTCATGGTCATGCGCGACGTCACCGACCAGCGCGCCTTCGAGCGGGTGCGCAACGAGTTCGTATTGCGCGCCTCCCACGAGTTGCGCACGCCGGTGACCGGTATGCACATGGCATTCGGCCTGCTCTGCGAGCGCCTGGAGTTTCCCGAGGACGCCCGCGAGAAAGACCTGCTGCATACCATCGACGAGGAAATGCGGCGCATGGTGCGGCTGGTCAACGACCTGCTGAATTTTTCCCGCTACCAGTCCGGCAAGCAGAAGCTGGAATTGGCGCCGTGTGACATTCCCGAACTGCTGGAACTCAGTCGCCAGCGCTTCAGCACCCAGGCCAGCGAGCAGGGCATCGACCTGCAGGTGGAGTTGCAGACACCGCTGCCGGTGCTCAATCTCGATCGGCTGCTGATGGAACGGGTGCTCGATAATCTGCTGAACAACGCGCTGCGGCACACCCCGCGCGGCGGGCAGATCCGCCTGTTGGCGCGGCGCCATGGCGAGCGCGCGATTCTCAGCGTCGAGGACACCGGCGAGGGCATTCCCTACAGCCAGCAGGCGCGCATCTTCGAGCCGTTCGTGCAGATCGGCCGCAAGCGCGGCGGCTCCGGCCTCGGCCTGGCGTTGTGCAAGGAAATCGCCCAGCTGCATGGCGGGCGGCTGGGGGTGCATTCGCGGCTGGGGCACGGCACGATTTTCTATGTGGCGTTGCCGATCTGAGCGGCGCCAGCGGACATCATCAGTGTCGTGAATAGCGCTTGACCGGTATGCCCGAGGCCCGCAGCCTGCCCCGAAAACTATCCGGGAGCCGCTCATGACCAGCCTCAATCCGACCCGCGAACAACTGGCCGCCTTCGCCGAGCGGATGCCGGCGCAAGGACCGATCCTGATGCTCAACCTGCTGCGCTACCGCGAGCAGGCCGACTACCCGGCCGACAGCGGCCACAGCCCCTGCAGCGGCCGCGAGGCCTATGCCCGCTACAGCCGGACGGCACTGGCGAAAGTCCGCGGCGTCGGCGGCGAGGTGCAGGTGCTGGCCGAGGTGAAGATGGCGCTGATCGCCCCGACGGACGAGCAGTGGGACGACCTCCTACTGGTGCGCTACCCGTCTCGCGATGCCTTCCTGAGCATGCTCGCCGATCCCGAATACCGCGCGGCCACCGTGCATCGCACCGCCGCCCTGGCCGACTCGCGACTGCACGGCAGCGTACCGCGCGGTTAGCTGCTGCCCGCCGGCTGCGGCGCGGCGAGGCCGTCGCACAGCTCGCCGTCGTGCTCCTCGGGCGCCTCGATGCCGTTCAGCACCAACAGCAGCGCTGCCGTCTGCGCATCGCCGATGCCGTCGAAGCGTTCCGGCCGGTACTTCATCTGGAACGCCGCCAGCACGTTGCGAGTCGCCTCGTCCCATTCGCCACTGCGGGGCACCGCGTAGCCGAGCTGTGCCAGCAACTGCTGGAACCAGGCGGCAGCCGGAAGGTGGTCGGCGAAACGCTGTTGCTGGCGAGCCACCGCGCCGGCATCCGGCCAGGTGATCAGCCCGGCGTCGGCGAGGCGCTTCCAGGGAAACTGCGGGCCGGGATCGACCTTGCGCTGCGGGGCGATGTCGCTGTGGCCGATGATGCTGTCCGGCGGCAAGCCGTGGCGCTTGACCAGATCCTTGAGCAGGGCGATGAGGGCGTCGATCTGTTCGTCCGGATACGGCTGCCAGACGCGCCCCGCTGCGGTCTCGCGATAGCCCGGGTTGACCAGTTCGATGCCGATCGAGCTGGCGTTCAGCCAGGTCCGCCCTTGCCACTGGCTCTCACCGGCATGCCACGCGCGCCGGTTCTCGTCCACCAGCCGGTAGATGGTCGGCGGCTGCTGGTCGATCAGGTAGTGGCTGCTCACCGGTCCCTGGCTGAGGATCTTCAGCGAGCGCTCGAAATCGGTGGAGGTGTAGTGCACCACGATGAACTGTACCCGGCTGTCCTGGCTGGAGGCGGTGTGGGTCGTATCGATGGGAGGGCCGCTGGCGCAGGCGGCCAGCAGGGTGGTGGTCAGCAACAGTGGAAGAACTTTCATGAGTCGATGTGCAAAACGCTCTGCAGGTTATCCAACAGCATGTCGACACTGAGCATGATCAGCAGCATGCCGGTCAAGCGCTCCACGGCGGTCAGGCCGCGCGGGCCGAGGAAACGCTGCAGGAAAGACGCCTGCAGCAGGATGAAGGCGGTCGCCGACCAGGCCAGGCCGAGGGCCAGGTAGAGCTCCCAGAGCGGCCCCTGGTGGGTATTGCGCAAGGTCATCAGCACTGCCAGGGCCGAGGGGCCGGCCACTGCTGGCGTCGCCAGCGGCACCAGCATCGGCTCGCCATCCGGCAGGTCGCCGAGCACGCCCTGCGGGGTGGGGAAGATCAGGCGCATGGCGATCACGAACAGGATGATGCCGCCGGCGATGGCCGTTGCCTCGCGGGATAGCCCGAGGCCACTCAGCACCTTGTCGCCGAAGGTGAGGAACAGCAGCAGCAACGCCAGTGCGGCGAGTAGTTCGCGCAACGCCACCCGCAGGCGTCGTTCCGGCGCAACGTTCTTCAATGCCGCCAGGTAGATGGCGATGTTGCCGAAGGGGTCGGTGACCAGAAAGATCAGAACGGCAATGCCAAAGATATCCACGGGCGTACTCCTCGAACGGCGTGGCTGAAGTCTAGTGCAGCCGGGTTATCGGCGGCTGTCGTGCAGGCGTCATGTTATGCGTTCCGGGCACCCGGATGAGCGGCAAAGTTATCGGACACAGGGAACGGACCGGTGGATGAGCGGCTCTACATTTGTCCAAGAGAAGCCTATCGTTGCTATAGGCCTGATGGCTTTGAGGACACTCACCATGCGCCGCCTGCTGCTCTGGTTCAAACAGGACCTGCGTCTCGACGACCACCCCGCCGTGCAAGCCGCCCTGGACGCCGGCTGCCTCTTGCCGGTCTACGTGCTCGATCCGCAGTTGCTGCAAAGCGGCCCGCTCGGCGATCGGCGCATGGGCGTGCACCGTGCGCGTTTTCTGCTCGAAAGCCTCGCCGCCCTCGATGGCGAGCTGCGCCAGCGCGGCTCGCGCCTGCTGGTACTGCCCGGTCGCGCCGAGGACGTGCTGGTGCAGCAGGTCGAGCGCTTTGCCATCGACGAGGTTCTGACACTCGATGAGATTGCGCCGGAAGAGCGTGCGCAACTGGCACGGGTACGCAGCAGCCTGGGCTATGTGTCGCTGCGCCTGTTGCCCGGCAACGACCTGCTGAGTGCCAGCGAGCTGCCCTGTGCGGTGGAGCAACTGCCGGCAGTGTTCAGCCGCTTCCGCGAACTGGTCGAGCAGCGCCCGCAAGTGTTCCAGCCGCGTCCGGCGGCCGAGCGCCTGCCGCCGTTGCCGGATGGTGCCGACCGGCTGGTCGTGCCGCTGCCGAGCCTGTCGCAACTCGGCCTTGGCGAGCCGCTCAGCGTGCCGGGCAACGCCTTTCCCTTCTCCGGCGGGGAGCCAGCGGGCCGTGCGCGCTTGCGTGACTACCTGTGGATCACCCGCAACGTGCGCGAATACAAGGCCGTGCGCAACGGCATGATCGGGACCGAGTATTCCTCCAAGCTGTCGCCCTGGCTGGCCAACGGCAGCTTGTCGCCGCGCCGGGTGATGGCCGAACTGCGTCGCCACGAAGCCCAGTACGGCCGCAACGATTCCACCCGCTGCCTGGCTGGCGAACTGCTGTGGCGGGAGTTTTTCCGCTGGACGCTGGTGCGCCATGGCGAAGCGCTGTTCCGTGCCGGGGGCGTCAGGGCCACCGAAGGCGCGCCGCAGACGCTGGACGAGCGCTTCGAGCAATGGTGCCGGGGGCGCACCGGCTTGCCGCTGGTGGACGCCAACATGCGCGAACTGGCGGATACCGGGTTCATGTCCCGGCGCGGCCGTCAGGTGGTGGCCTGTTACCTGGTGCACGACCTGCAGCAGGACTGGCGGCATGGCGCGGCCTGGTTCGAGGAGCACCTGCTCGACTACGACCCGGCGAGCAACTGGGGCAACTGGGCCTACCTCGCCGGCGTCGCCAGCGACGAGCGCCGCAGCCGGGCGTTCAATGCGCTGCGCATGGCCCGCCAGAGCGATCCGGACGCCGCCTACGTCAGCCTCTGGCTGCCGGAGCTGCGCAGCCTGCCGCCGCGGTTGCGGCACACCCCGTTCCTGCTACCGGCGCAGCAGCTGGAGGCGCTGCACTATCCGCGTCTGGAACGCATTCCCCAGGCCTGGCAGCCGTACCTGCCCAGCGCTGCGTAGTGGTGGGTCAGCCGGTCTCGATGCGGTTGCGGCCGCCGTTCTTCGCCCGATAGAGCGCCTGGTCGGCCCGCTCGAAGACTTGGTCGGCTCGCTGCCCGGCGGCAAATGCGGTGATGCCGGCGGAGAGGGTGATAGTCACCGGCTCGCCCTTGAAGTGGAACGGGCAGGCGGCGATGGCCCCGCGCAGGGTTTCCAGCAGTTGCAGGCCGCCCTCCAGCGGCGTGCCCGGCACCAGCAGCACGAATTCCTCGCCGCCATAGCGGGCCATGAAGTCGGTCTTGCGCAGGCGCTTGGCCAGCTCGCCGGCGATGATTTTCAGTACCTTGTCGCCGGCCAGGTGCCCGTAGTTGTCGTTGATGCGCTTGAAGTGGTCGACATCCAGCACCGCCAGCAGCAGGTCGCCGCCATAGCGTTGCCAGCGGGCCATCTCCAGATCCAGCCGCTCGCTCCAGGCGGCGCGGTTGGGCAGGCCGGTGAGCGGGTCGGTCAGCGCCTTCTGTCGCTGCTCCTCGATGTGGTCGCGGAAGTTCTTGGCTTCCTGCTCCATGCTCGCCACCCGCTCGACCAGCGTTTGCAGGCGTTCGGCGACGAGCTGCTCCTGGCCCGCGCGTTGGCGCTGGTACTGGTCCATGGTGTTGAGCAGGCCGTCGAGTCGGCTTTCCACCACCTGCTTGAGGCTGTTCAGGTCGGTGGCCTCGCGCACGCTGCTGTGCAACCCGCCGACCTGCTCACGCAGCTCGTTGTCCAGCTCGCGAGCGGCGCTGAGGGTTTCCGCATAGCCCTCGTGGGCATCCTGCAGATTACCCTGGAAGGTTGCCAGGCGATCGTTGAGCTGCTTGAGATAGCCTTCGAACTCGCGCTGGCCAAGGTCGGCCACCGCCAACATGAGCACCGCCAGGTCATCGAGGACCGGCACCAGCTCATACCAGTTCAACCCCTGGCGGATGCGCTCGGCGAGGGCCTCGGCCTGGGGCTGGTGGCGTTCGGGGATCGGCAGCTCGTCGAGCAGGCCGAGCAAGGTCGCTTCGACATGCTCGGCAATGGCGCTGTAGCCCGGCTCGGGGGCCACCGGCAGAGCGAAGGCGGCGTCCTGCCCCTGGGCTTGTACCGGAGGCGGTGCGGTGGGCTGTGCCGCTACCGGTGGCGCGGGTACCAGCGGCGGCAGTGGCTCGGTCACCGGCAGCGGTGCGGCGGTCTCGGCTGCCAAAGCCGGGGGCGGCGGTTCCACGCTCAGGTCAGTGGCCGGCGTCGGGCTGGGCGTGGGCTCGGCAGGCGCCTCGCGCTCGCCGAACAGGCGGCGCAACAGGCCGGGTCGAGGCGCCTCGGCGTTTTCCAGCAGGGCCAGGGCCTTGCGTTGCAGTTCGCTCAGCTCGCCCAGCAGCAGCGGCAGCTCACGCATCTGGCCGACGCGCTCGTCCAACTGCTTGGTGAACTGTTTCAGCGGTTTGCGCAGTTCCCGCGGCAGCGGCAGGTCTTGCAACTGCCCGGCGAGCGAAGCGAGCGCTTCGGTGAGCTGGGCGACCCGCTCCTGGCGACGCCGCTCGGAGTCGAGCACGGCTTTTTCCAGGCGTGGCACCAGGGCCGCCAATGCGGTGTCGTTGTCGTCGTGGCGGAGAATCTCGCGCAGGTCGGTCAGGCATTGGTCGACGGCCTTGTCGCTGCCCTCGGCGGCCAGGCTGCTGCGCACCAGGCCGCGGCGCAGCAGATCGAAGCGGGCCTTCCAGCGACGCTCGAGCTGCTCCTGCTGCTCGAGGTTCTCCAGGTACTTGGCCTTCCAGCGCTGGCTGTCGTCGCTCATGCCGGCACCCCGCCATCCTGCCGCACGACCGGCAGCGCATCTTGGTGCAGGTGATCGGGCAGGCGGATGTCCATGGCCACCGGCAGGTGATCGGAAATCGGTTGGGCCAGCACCTGGACGCGCTCCAGGGTCAGGCTGGCGCTGAGCAGGATGTGATCCAGGCAGCGCTGTGGGCGCCAGCTGGGAAAGGTCGCCTCGACCTGTGGCGCCAGCAGGCCGAGACCGCGCAGCGGCGAGCTTTCCAGCAGGTCGTTGGCATGGGTGTTCATGTCGCCCATCAGCACCAGGTGGCGATAACCATCCACCTGTTCGCGGATATAAGCCAGTTGACGGGTACGGGTGCGGGCGCCCAGGGCCAGGTGCATCATCACCACCACCAGGGCATCGGCGCCCTCGCCGAAACGCAACAGGATGGCACCGCGCCCCGGCGGGCCGGGCAACGGGTGATCCTCCAGCAGACCAGGATGCAAGCGACTGAGCAGCCCGTTGCTGTGTTGGGCGAAGCGCCCGAGGTTGCGGTTGAGCTGCTGGTACCAGTAGGGGAAGGCGCCGAGTTGGGCCAGGTGTTCGACCTGGTTGACATAGCCCGAGCGCAGGCTGCCGCCGTCCACTTCCTGCAGGGCGACCAGGTCATAGTCGCTGAGCAGATCGCCGATGCGTTGCAGATTGACGGCGCGGCCGGCATGGGGCAGCAGATGCTGCCAGCTGCGGGTCAGGTAATGGCGGTAGCGCTGGGTGCTGATGCCGACCTGGATGTTGAAGCTGAGCAGGCGCAGCCGTCCGTCGGCGGGCAGGCCGCTGGCGTCCAGGCAATGCGAATTGACCCGCGGGCTGCGCAGGCAGGTCGCACGCTCGGTACTCCAGCGGCGCAGCATGGCTGCTTACTGCGCGGCGCGTTCTTTGTCGATCAGGTATTCGGCAACGTCCAGTGTCTGCTCCGGACCGCCGGAGGAGCCGACGTCGAAGCGGTACTTGCCGTTGACGATCATGGTCGGCACGCCGGTGATCTGGTAGGCGGCGGCTAGCTTCTTGGCCTTCTCCATCTGGCTTTTCACCGCGAAGGAGTTGTAGGCCTTGAGGAAGGCGTCCTTGTCGATGCCTTGTTCGACCACGAAGTCGGTGATTTCCTCGAGGGTGGCCAGCTTGCGCTTTTGCTCGTGGTAGGCGTTGAACACCGCCGCGTGGATCTTCGGATCGACCTTCATCGATTCGAGGGTCAGGAACAGTTGGCCGTGGGTATTCCAGATGCCGCCGAACATGGCCGGGATGCGCACGAAGTTGACGTCTTCCGGCAGGTTTTCCGACCACGGCTTGATGGTTGGCTCGAATTTGTAGCAATGCGGGCAGCCGTACCAGAACAACTCAACCACTTCGATCTTGCCCGGCTGGGACACCGGCACCGGCTGGTTCAGTTCCACGTATTGCTTACCGGCATGGATGTTGGCGGCGTCGAGACTGCCGGCCTGGGCGGTTGCGCCGATCAGGCTGGCGGTGGCGAATACGGCGCTGAGAAACAGATTACGCATGCATGACTCCTTGGCGGATGGGGGCGCCCGGCGTGGCGTGGACAGGGCCTGCGGCGGGCGGCGGTTCCGGTTCATTGTAGCGGTCCGAGCAAAGAAAAAGGGTGGCCGTGGCCACCCTTTTTCTGCCGCCCATCAAGCGCCTCAGTGCAGGCCCTGAATGTAGCTGGACAGCGCGGCGATGTCCTTGTTGCTCAGCTTGGCCGCGATGTTGCGCATGATCATGGTGTCGCCATCGTTGGTGCGATCACCCTCGCGGAAATCGGTCAGCTGCTTGGCGACGTAGGTCGAATGCTGGCCGCCGAGCTGCGGGAAGCCGGCCAGGTCGTTGCCGGAGCCATTGGGAGCATGGCAACCGGTGCAGGCCGGCATGCCTTCTTCCAGCTTGCCGCCGCGGAACAGCGCTTCGCCGCGCTCGACCAGTGCCGGGTCGGCAGCGCCGACGCTCATCTTCTGGCTGGCGAAGTAGGCCGCGATGTCGGCCAGGTCCTGGTCGCTGAGGTTGTCCAGCAGGCCGGTCATTTCGACGACCTTGCGGCCTACCCCTGCTGGAGTTTCCGGGTTGTTGCCGGCCTTGATGTCGAGCAGTTGCTTGAGCAGGTAGCGCTCGCCCTGGCCGGCCAGTTTAGGGAAGTTCGGCGCGGCGCTGTTGCCGTCGACGCCATGGCAGGCACCGCACACGGCGGCCTTGTTCTGCCCGGCGGCGGCGTCGCCTGCGGCATGGGCCATGCCGGTGATGCCCAGGGTCAACAGCAGACTCACGAGTACTTTGTTCATCAGCTCATCCAACTAACGGCTAAAAGGGAAAGGGGTTCGGGCGCGAATTACTTGCTCATCCACTCGATGACGGCCTGGTAGTCCTCGGCGCTGCAATCCATGCAGAGGCCGCGCGGCGGCATGGCGTTGAAGCCTTCGGTCACATGCTTGACCAGGGTATCCATGCCTTTCTCCAGGCGCGGGGCCCAGGCGGCGGCATCGCCCTTCTTCGGGGCCATCGGCAGTTGACCGCTGTGGCAGGCGGTGCAGGCCCGGTTGAACACGGCTTCGGGATCCTGGGCGGCCTGGGCGTTGCAAGAGAGCAGAATGACACCAGCAGCAAGCAGCATTTTTTTCATGGGATCGACCTCATCAGGGGCTGGGAACGCATCGCGTTCTAGGCGCGAAAGGTAGTTATCGTTCCCCTTGGCTGTTCGTCCCTCGTGTGGGACAAAGCGCACACAAAATCTGCGGCATTATATACTGGCGTCGCCGAAACGGAAACGAAACAGCCCCCTGCGACACCGCGTCGCACCTTGGAACGCCTCAATGTCATTCAAGAATCCGATCCTCGGCCTGTGTCAGCAGGCCGCCTTCATGATCAGCGCCGCCAAAGTCGACCAATGCCCGGACGACCAGGGCTTCGAAGTGGCTTTCGCCGGGCGTTCCAACGCCGGCAAGTCCAGCGCGCTGAATACCCTGACCCACGCCAGCCTGGCGCGCACCTCGAAGACACCGGGGCGAACCCAGTTGCTCAACTTCTTCCGCCTGGACGACCAGCGTCGCCTGGTCGACCTGCCGGGCTACGGCTATGCCAAGGTGCCGATCCCGCTCAAGCAGCACTGGCAGCGCCACCTGGAGGCCTACCTGGGCAGCCGCGAAAGCCTGGTGGGTGTGGTCCTGATGATGGACATCCGCCATCCGCTGACCGACTTCGACCGGCTGATGCTCGACTGGTCCGCCGCCAGCGGCATGCCCATGCATGTCCTGCTGACCAAGGCCGACAAGCTGGCCTTCGGCGCGGCGAAGAACGCCCTGTTGAAGGTGCAGCGCGACATTCGCCAGGGTTGGGGCGAGGGGGTCAGCGTGCAGTTGTTCTCGGCGCCGAAGCGCCAGGGCATCGACGAGGCCCATGAAGTCCTGGCAGGTTGGCTGGGACTACTGGAGGAGCCGCAAGCCGACGCGGAGTCCTGATTGGCGATGCCCGTTGCGATGGGCAAACAGCAGGCAAAAAAAACCCCGAACTTCGTATGGGGGAGGGGGAAGTTCGGGGTTTAAGTCTGGACCGCTAGGGCGGGGCCCAGATATCTGCCAACACTTAACACAACAAGGAGCATCGAAAAGGTCTTTCAACCATTTCGTAAAAGCTCTGACTGACCGCCCGAAAGAAAAGTTCAGCACGGCGTTGCCGCCGCCGTGCCGTCTGCCCCGAACCGGTGCATGGAAGGTCACCGCGACCATCCCGTTCCCACCTGGCATGGCCTGGCAAGACGGGGCGGGGACGCCCATGATCGGCGCACCGAGCGAGACGCAGCCAGCCCCCGCAAGCCGAGTGCTGACGGGGGCTGGCGGGGACCGGACGGTTGCTCGCGGTCAGTGCGCCTCGTCCCAGTTGGCGCCGACACCGACCTCAACCAGCAGCGGCACATCCAGTTGCGCGGCTCCGCTCATCAGCGGACGAACGGCCTCGCGCACGAGCTCCACCAGGTCCTCGCGCACCTCGATGACCAGTTCATCGTGCACTTGCAGGATGACCTTGGCATCCAGCCCGGACTCGCCGAGCCAGTCGTCCACCGCCACCATGGCGCGCTTCATGATGTCCGCCGCGGTGCCCTGCATCGGTGCGTTGATCGCGGTGCGTTCGGCGGCCTTGCGCATGGCGCCGTTCTTCGAATTGATCTCCGGCAGGTACAGGCGTCGCCCGAACAGCGTCTCGACGTAGCCCTGCTGAGCCGCCTGCTCGCGGGTGCGCTCCATGTAGGCGAGCACGCCGGGGTAGCGGGCGAAGTAACGGTCGATGTAGGCCTGGGCCTCCTTGCGCTCGACGCCGATCTGCTTGGCCAGGCCGAAGGCGCTCATGCCGTAGATCAGGCCGAAGTTGATCGCCTTGGCCTTGCGCCGCTGGTCATTGCTGACTTCGTCCAGTGGCAGGCCGAACACCTCGGCGGCGGTGGCGCGGTGCACGTCGCGGTCGTGGCGGAAGGCGTCCAGCAGGCCCTCGTCCTTGGCCAGGTGAGCCATGATGCGCAGCTCGATCTGCGAGTAGTCGGCGGCCAGCAGCTTGTAGCCGTTGGGTGCGACGAAGGCCTGGCGGATGCGCCGCCCCTCGGCGGTGCGGATCGGGATGTTCTGCAGGTTCGGGTCGCTGGAGGACAGTCGGCCGGTGGCGGCCACCGCCTGGTGATAGCTAGTGTGGATGCGCCCGGTGCGCGGGTTGATCTGCTCCGGCAGGCGGTCGGTGTAGGTGCTCTTCAGCTTGCTCACGGTGCGGTACTGCATGATCACCTTGGGCAGCGGGAAGTCCTGCTCGGCGAGTTCGGCGAGCACCGCCTCGGCGGTCGACGGCTGGCCGGTGGCGGTCTTGGCGATCACCGGCAGGCCGAGCTTCTCGTAGAGGATGGCGCACAGTTGCTTGGGCGAGCCGAGGTTGAATTCCTCGCCGGCCAGTTCGTAGGCCTGGCGCTCGAGCTCGACCATCTTCTCGCCCAGCTCCAGGCTCTGCTGGCCGAGCAGGCGAGCGTCGACCAGCGCGCCCTGGCGCTCGATGCGCGCCAGCACCGGTACCAGCGGCATCTCGATGTCGGTGAGTACCTTGGCCAGGCTGGGAATGGCCTGCAGCTTCTGCCACAGGCACTGGTGCAGGCGCAGCGTGACGTCGGCATCTTCCGCCGCGTAGGGGCCCGCCTGCTCCAGGGAGATCTGGTCGAAGGTCAGCTGCTTGGCGCCCTTGCCGGCGATGTCCTCGAAGCGCACGGTGCCCTGGCCGAGGTACTTCAGCGCCAGGCTGTCCATGTCGTGGCGGGTGGCGGTGGAGTCGAGCACATAGGATTCGAGCATGGTGTCGAAGGTCAGGCCCTGCACCTCGATGCCGTAGCGCACCAGCACGTTCATGTCGTACTTGCCGTGCTGGGCTACCTTGGCCCTGCGCGGGTCCTCCAGCAGCGGCTTGAGCGCGGCGAGCACGCTGTCGCGGTCCAGTTGCTCGGGCACGCCCATGTAGGAGTGGGCCAGCGGCACGTAGGCGGCCTGGTGGGCGTCGACCGCGAAGGACACGCCGACCAGGTGCGCCTGCTGGGCATCCAGGCCGGTGGTCTCGGTGTCGAAGGCGAACAGCGGCGCAGCCTGCAGCCTGGCCAGCCAGGCGTCGAACTGCGCCTGCTCCAACACCACCTCATATTGCGTTTCGCTGGCGGCCGTCGCTTCGGCGGCCGGTGTCGGTTCGCCATCGGCCTTGGCTTCGCGCAGCAGGGCGTCGAGCCAGGTGCGGAATTCCAGGGTGCGGTAAAGCTCGATCAACGCCTCGCGATTGGGCTCGCCAGGCTGTAGCTCGGCGATCTGCACGTTCAGCGGCACGTCGGTCTTGATGGTGGCCAGCTGGTACGAGAGGTAGGCCATCTCGCGGTGTTCCTCGAGCTTGGCCGGCAGCGACTTGGCGCCGCGAATGGGCAGGCCGGGCACCTTGTCGAGGTTGGCGTAGAGCACGTCGAGGCCGCCGCCGACGCCGACCAGCAGCCCCAGGGCGGTCTTTTCGCCGACGCCGGGCACGCCGGGAATGTTGTCCACCTTGTCGCCCATCAACGCCAGGTAGTCGATGATCAGCTCCGGACCGACACCGAATTTCTCTTCCACGCCAGCGACGTCCAGACGGCTACCGGTCATGGTGTTGACCAGGGTAACGTGGCCGTCCACCAGCTGTGCCATGTCCTTGTCGCCGGTGGAGATCACCACCTCGCGGCCCTCGGCGGCGCATTGGCGGGACAGGGTGCCGATCACGTCGTCGGCTTCCACCCCGTCCACGCACAACAGCGGCAGGCCCAGGGCACGCACGCAGCCGTGCAGCGGTTCGATCTGCACGCGCAGCTCGTCCGGCATCGGCGGGCGGTGGGACTTGTAGTGCTCGAACAACTCGTCGCGGAAGGTCGGCCCCTTGGCATCGAACACCACCGCGAACGGGCTGTCCGGATATTGCTTGCGCAAGGACAGCAGCATGTTCAGCACGCCCTTCACCGCGCCGGTGGGCAGCCCGGTGGAGGTGGTCAGCGGCGGCAGGGCATGGAAGGCGCGATACAGGTAGGAGGAACCGTCCACCAGGACGAGAGGAGCTTGGCTCATGAGCGGGATCAACCTTTTCGGCGGTAGCGGGGGCCGGCAGACTGCTAGAATGACCGGACCATTGACGGCAAAGGGACAAGGTTAACATGCGCATACTCAATCGCCTGCTGCTGGCCAGCCTGTTGGCGCTGCCCCCGGTCCTGGCCGTTGCCGCGGACGATGCGCCCGGCGCCGAACCGGACGTCACCATTCGCCAGGAAGGCGACAAGACCATTCACGAATATCGGGTCAACGGCTTTCTCTACGCCATCAAGGTGGTGCCGAAGAGCGGCAAGCCTTACTTCCTGGTGCGTGCCGATGGCAGCGATGGCAATTTCGTCCGTTCCGATCAGCCGGATATGTTGATTCCGGCCTGGGAAATCTTTAGCTGGTAACTATGTCCGTCTTCACACCCCTTGAGCGTCATGAGCTGGAAACCTTCCTCGAACCCTACGGGCTCGGTCGTCTGCGCGACTTCCAGGGCATTGCCGCGGGCAGCGAGAACAGCAATTTCTTCGTCAGCCTGGAGCAGGGCGAGTACGTCCTGACCCTGGTCGAACGCGGCCCCTGGCAGGACCTGCCGTTCTTCATCGAGCTGCTCGACGTGCTGCACGAGGCCGAGCTGCCGGTGCCCTTTGCGCTGCGCACCGTCGACGGCGTGGCCCTCCGCGAACTGGCCGAGAAGCCGGCGCTGCTGCAGCCGCGCCTGCCCGGCAAGCACGTCGCGGCGCCCAATGCCCACCATTGCGGCGAAGTCGGCACGTTGCTGGCGCGCCTGCACCTGGCGACGCGCGAGCGCATCATCGAACGCAAGAGCGACCGCGGCCTCGACTGGATGCTGGCGGAAGGCCCGAGCCTGGCCCTGCAATTGCCGGAACAGCACCTGCCATTGATGCGAGAGGCGCTGGCCGAAATCGCCGCGCTCAAGGGCAAAGTGCTGGCGCTGCCGCGGGCCAACCTGCACGCCGATCTGTTTCGCGACAACGTGCTGTTCGACGGCAACCACCTGTCCGGGGTGATCGACTTCTACAACGCCTGCTCGGGGCCGATGCTTTACGACCTGGCGATCACGCTGAACGACTGGTGTTCGCAGGCCGACGGCAGCCTGGATGCCCACCGCGCCCAGGCACTGCTCGGCGCCTATGCCGCGCTGCGCCGCTTCACCGCCGCCGAGGCCGAGCTGTGGCCGGCGATGCTGCGCATCGCCTGCGTGCGCTTCTGGCTGTCGCGCCTGATCGCCGCCGAGTCCTTCGCCGGCCAGCAGGTGCTGGTGCACGACCCCGAGGAGTTCCGCCGGCGCCTGGCCATGCGCCAAAGGGTGGATGTGGCATTGCCGTTCGCGCTGTAGGCAGGCCCCGCGAGAACGCCGGTCGGGAGGCCCGCCGTGCCTCAGGCCGAGACGTCTCGATCGGGTGTGATTTGCGCGCTCACCCGCACTTCGAATAACCGCAGTTCAGGCAGGTGGCGCAGCCCTCCAGTTGCACCACTGCCTGGGTGTGGCACTTGCCGCAGAGCTGTGCGCCGGGCGGAAAGCCTTCGCCGGGCTCGACCGCTTCGGCGTTCTGGCTGGCTTCGTAGGCGGCGCGCTTTTCCAGCAGGTAGTTGCGTTGCGTTTCGTCCAGCGCCTGGCCCTTCAGCAGGCCGATATCGATCAGGTGGCGCTCCACCACCGCGCCGATCTCCGCCACCAGCGAGGGCATGTAGACTCCGCCGCGCTTGAGGTAGCCGCCGCGCGGGTCGAACACGGCCTTCAGCTCCTCCACCAGGAAGGTGCAGTCGCCGCCCTTGCGGAACACCGCCGACATGATGCGGGTGAGCGCGACGATCCACTGGAAGTGCTCCATGCCCTTGGAGTTGATGAAGATTTCGAAGGGTCGGCGTTGTTCGTGCGGCGTGCCGGGGTTGAGCAGTACGTCGTTGATGGTTACGTAGAGCGCGTGCTCGAACAGCGGCGACTTGATCTTGTAGGTGACGCCGACCAGTGCTTCCGGACGTTGCAGGCTTTCATCCATCTGCACCGGGGCGCTCTCGCCGGGTGGCGCGAGGGTATCGTCGACGACCTTGAAACTCTTGATGCGCTTGTCGATCTTGATGGCCATGGTGTTCGGGCAGTCCGCTTGTGGGTTACGGCGCGCCGCTACTCTTCCGCTTGCATTTCGACCCCGCAGGTGGCGCGCCTGACCCACCCCAGGGTGCCTCAATACTTGCCGTAGTAACCCTCCTTGAGGGCATCGAACAGGTTGGCGGCGCTGTGCACTTCGCCGTCGTACTCAACCTCTTCGTCGCCGCGCAGTTCCACCACGCTGCCGTCTTCAAGCTCGAAGCGGTAGCGGGTGCGCGCCAGGTCGGTGTCCTTCACCAGCACGCCCTGGAACGCCGCCGGGTTGAAGCGAAAGGTGGTGCAGCCCTTCAGGCCCTGGCGCCAGGCGTAGCGGTAGATGTCCTTGAACGCTTCGAACGGATAGTCGGTGGGCACGTTGGCGGTCTTGGAGATCGACGAGTCCACCCACTTCTGCGCCGCCGCCTGGATGTCCACGTGCTCGGTAGGGCCGATGTCCTCGCTGCTGACGAAGTAGTCGGGCAGGCACTCGGCAGGGTCCGGCGAGCCGGGCCGGGCGCGCGGATTGACCAGCGCCCGATAGGCCAGCAGCTCGTAGCTGAATACTTCCACCTTGTCCTTGGTCTTGCGCCCGGCGCGGATCAGGTTGCGTGAGTAGTGATGGGCGAAGCTCGGCTCGATGCCGTTGGAGGCGTTGTTGGCCAGGCTCAGGCTGATGGTGCCAGTGGGTGCGATGGAGCTGTGGTGGGTGAAGCGCGCGCCCTCGGCGGCCAGTGCTTCCACCAGTTCCGGCGCATGCTCGGCGAGGCGCTGCATGTAGCGCGAGTAGCGCGCGTGCAGCACGCGGCCGGGCAGGTGGTCGCCGGCCCGGTGGCCATCGGCGGCCAGCTCGGGTCGCTGACGCAGCATCGCGTCGCTGATCTCGAACTCTTCGGCGAGCAGCGGCGCGGGACCCTTTTCCCGCGCCAGCTCCAGGCCCACCTGCCAGCCGGTCAGGGCCATTTCCCGCGCCACTTCTTCGGTGAACACGCAGGCCGCGGGGCTGCCATAGCGCAGCCTGAGCATCGTCAGTGTCGAGCCCAGGCCGAGGAAGCCCATGCCGTGGCGGCGCTTGCGCAGGATCTCCTCCTGTTGCCGGGGCAGCGGCAGGCCGTGCACCTCGACCACGTTGTCCAGCAGGCGAGTGAAGATGCGCACCACCTGGCGGAAACGATCCCAGTCGAAGCGCGCCTGCTCGCCGAACGGCTGCTCGACGAAGCGCGTCAGGTTGATCGAGCCGAGCAGGCAGGAGCCGTAGGGCGGTAGCGGTTGTTCGCCGCAGGGATTGGTCGCGCGGATTTCCTCGCACCACCAATTGTTGTTCAACTGGTTGACCCGGTCGATGAGGATGAAGCCCGGCTCCGCGTAGTCGTAGGTGGCGGCCATCAGCATGTCCCACAGGTGGCGGGCCTTGACGCTGCCGTAGACCTTGCAGGCCACCCGGCCGTCCGTGGCGACGCTGTAGCCGTCGCGCAGCGGCCAGTCGCGCCAGATCACCTGGGCCGGGTCGTGCAGGTCCAGCCGCTCGCGCTCGCGGGGATGTACCGGAAACACCAGCGGCCAGTCGGCGTCGCTTTCCACCGCCTGCATGAACGCGTCGCTGATCAGCAGGCTGAGGTTGAACTGACGCAGCCGGCCGTTCTCCCGCTTGGCGCGGATGAACTCGCGAACGTCCGGATGGGCGACGTCGAAGGTGGCCATCTGCGCGCCGCGGCGGCCGCCGGCGGAGCTGACGGTGAAGCACATCTTGTCGAAGATATCCATGAATGACAGCGGCCCGCTGGTGTGCGCACCGGCCCCGGAAACGAACGCGCCGCGTGGGCGCAGGGTAGAGAACTCGTAGCCGATGCCGCAGCCGGCCTTGAGCGTCAGACCGGCTTCGGCGAGCTTGGCGAGAATGTCTTCCATGGCGTCGGCGATACTGCCGGACACCGTGCAGTTGATGGTCGAGGTGGCCGGCTTGCAGGCCTGGGCGCCGGCATTGGCGACGATGCGCCCGGCGGGAATGGCGCCGTTGCGCAGGGCCCAGAGGAACTGGCCGTGCCAGTGATCGCGCAGCGCCGGCGCCTCGACCTCGGCCAGGGCGCGGGCGACGCGTTGCCAGGTGCCGTCGATATCGGCGTCGAGCGGCGTGCCGTCGCGGTCGCGCAGCCGGTACTTCTGCTCCCAGATGTCCACGGCTGCGGCCTGCAGGGCGATATCCGCCGCCGGGGCCTGGGTGGTTTCGCTGCTTTTCGCCATGGGCTGCCCCCGTTGCAGACCCTCATCTGCCAGGAGCAGCCGCGTACCCACGACGCCTTGCGGCGTCGCGCGCAACAGCCACGGCTGCTGTGTTCACCATAGCGTTTCTGACGCGCTTGTGCAGGTCGCCCGGTCGGCGCCGATAGCGCTCAGAGTGATTCCAGGCAGCCCGCCAGGCCCTCGGCCAGTTGCTCCAGCAGGCGCTCGTAGCCCCGGGCATCGACGGCTAGGTCAATGCCCAGCGGGTCCAGCTCCGCCAGCTGCACCGGCAGGCCCGTGCTGAGGGTCTGCGCCAGGCGCGGGCGCAGCGGCGGTTCGCTGAACACGCAGCTGGGGCCGGCCTGTTGCAGGTGCTGGCGCATGGCGGCGACGTGGCGAGCGCCGGGCTGTACTTCGCCGAGCACGCTGAACACCCCGGCATGTTCCAGGCCGTAAGCGGCCTCGAAGTAGTCGTAGGCTTCGTGGAAGACGAAGAACGGCTTGTCCCGCAGCGCGGCGAAACGTGTGTTCAGGCGCTGGTCGAGCGCATCCAGGCGCTCGTCGAATGCCTTCAGGTTGGCCTGGTAGCGGGTGGCATTGGCCGGGTCGGCGGCGGCCAGGTCGGCGGCCATGCGCGCGGCGATGCCCCGGGCGTTGGCCGGCAGCAGCCAGAGGTGCAGGTCGACGCTGCCGGGGCGATGGTCATGGTCGTGCTCCTGCTCGTGTTCCTGCGGCGCATGTTCCTCGTCCTCGCCGAAATGCCGCAGATGCAGGCCTGGCAGTTCCTGCACGGCCAGGCTCGGTGACCGGCGACTGGCGAGCACGCGGGGCAGGAAGCTTTCCATGTCCGGCCCGATCCAGTAGAACAGCTCGGCCTCGGCCACCCGTCGCATGTCCGACGGGCGCAGCGCGTAGTGATGCGGCGAAGAGCCCGGCGGCAGCAGCGCCTCGGGCTGGCCGACGCCGTCCTGCACCGCGGCGGCGATCAGTTGCAGCGGCTTGATGCTGGTGAGCAGGCGCACGTCGGCCTGGGCCGAGCAGGCGCAGAGACAAAACAACAAGACAGCGAAAAGGCGGGGCACGGCAGCAGCATCCAGAGCAAAAGAGTTATAGAATAACGTCTCTTTTTCCCTGCGTCGTGGTCCGATGAAAACTCCCCTGGCCTGTCGTCCCCATGATCATTCCCACTGCGTGCACAGTGCGCTGAGCGAAGCCGATGCGCTCTGCGAGCGCCAGGGCGTGCGCCTGACCGCGTTGCGCCGGCGCGTGCTGGAGCTGGTCTGGCAAAGCCACAAGCCGCTCGGTGCCTACGACATTCTTGCCGTGTTGAGCGAAACCGACGGCCGTCGCGCGGCGCCGCCGACCGTCTACCGGGCGCTGGATTTCCTGTTGGAAAACGGCCTGGTGCATCGCATCGCCTCGCTCAATGCCTTCGTCGGCTGCAGCCATCCCGAACATGCCCACCAGGGCCAGTTCCTCATCTGCCGGCAATGCCATGCGGCCGTCGAGCTGGAGCAGGCGGCGATCAGCGATGCCATCGTCGCCGGCGCCGGCAGCGTGGGGTTCGCCGTGGAAAGCCAGACCGTGGAAGTGGTCGGTCTCTGCGCCGCCTGCCGGGAGCACTGAATGAGCGCTGAACTGATTCGCCTGGAACGGGTGAGCGTCGCATTCGCCGGGCAAGCGGTATTGCAGGACGCCAGCCTGCAGGTGCGCCCGGGGGAGATCGTCACCCTGATCGGCCCCAACGGTGCCGGCAAGACCACCCTGGTGCGCGCCGTGCTCGGCCTGCTGAAGCCGGACAGCGGCAGCGTCTGGCGCAAGCCGAAGCTGCGCATCGGCTATATGCCGCAGAAGCTGCACGTGGATGCGACCCTGCCGCTCTCGGTGCTGCGCTTCCTGCGCCTGGTGCCGGGGGTTGATCGTGCCAAGGCCGCCGCAGCACTGGCGGAGGTCGGCGCCGAGCAGGTGCTCGAAAGCCCCTTGCAGGGCATTTCCGGCGGCGAGTTGCAGCGTGTGCTGCTGGCTCGCGCGCTGCTGCGCCAGCCCGAACTGCTGGTGCTCGACGAGCCGGTGCAGGGCGTCGATGTCGCCGGGCAGGCCGAGTTGTACCGGCTGATCACCCGCCTGCGCGACCGCCATGGCTGCGGTGTGCTGATGGTCTCCCACGACCTGCATCTGGTGATGAGCACCACCGACCAGGTGGTCTGCCTGAACCGCCATGTCTGCTGCTCCGGGCATCCGGAGCAGGTCAGCGGCGACCCGGCTTTCGTCGAACTGTTCGGCCGCGATGCCCGCAGCCTGGCGATCTACCACCACCATCACGACCACGCCCATGACCTGCACGGCGGCGTGGTGACCGGCAAACTCCACGTGCACGGGCCCGACTGCAACCATGGATGATTTCCTGCTCAATGCCTTGCTCGCCGGCCTCGGCCTGGCCCTGGTGGCCGGCCCGCTCGGCTCCTTCGTGGTCTGGCGGCGCATGGCTTATTTCGGCGACACCCTGTCCCACGCCGCCCTGCTCGGCGTGGCGCTGGGGCTGATGCTCGACGTCAGCCCGACCCTGGCGGTGACCGTCGGCTGCGTGCTGCTGGCGGTGCTGCTGGTAACCCTGCAAAGCCGCCAGCCGCTGGCCTCCGATACGCTGCTGGGCATTCTCGCCCATAGCACGCTGTCGCTCGGCCTGGTGGTGTTGAGCTTCATGCGCGATGTGCGCGTCGACCTGATGGGCTACCTGTTTGGCGACCTGCTGGCGGTGGGGCCGAGCGAACTGGCCTGGATTCTCGGCGGCAGCGCGCTGGTGCTGCTGGTGCTGGTGCCGCTATGGCGGCCGCTGCTGGCGATTACCGTGCATGAGGAGCTGGCCCGGGTCGAGGGCCTGCCAGTGGCGGCGATCCGCCTGGCGCTGATGTTGCTGATCGCGGTGGTCATCGCGGTGGCGATGAAGATCGTCGGCGTGCTGCTGATCACCTCGCTGCTGATCATTCCCGCCGCCGCCGCCCAGCGCCATGCCCGCACGCCGGAGCAGATGGCCATCGGTGCGAGCCTGCTCGGGTTGCTGGCGGTCTGCGCCGGGCTGTCGCTGTCCTGGTACCAGGACACTCCGGCCGGTCCGTCCATCGTGGTCAGCGCCGCTGCGCTGTTCCTGTTCAGCTTCGCCCTGCCGCGGCGACGGGCGTAGGGCGGGAACCGGTATTGGCCGCTTCGTGCCCGGCGGGCTTCGTCTGCCCTGCGTTCGCCTGAGCGCCGCGAAACATAGCGATCCGCGCATTTGGCCGATTCAGCGCGTCGATGGGTTGGGTCCGGCTAGGGCGGCAGTGTAGACTTGCGCGTTTTTTGCGCAATTCGGAACCCATCGCAATGCTGCCGTTCGCTTCCCGCACTCTGACTGTCCTGGCGTTCACCCTGCTGCTCGGCGCCTGCCAGAGCGCCCGCCAGGCGCCGCCACCGCCCACCGACGAACTGGTCGATGCCTTTCGCCAGGTCGAGCTGAGCCTCGATGCCGGCCGACTCGACGAGGCGCAGAGCCGCTTGCAGACGTTGCAGACCCGCACCGCCGGCGACACCCGTCTCGAGCAGTACCGGCGCCAACTGGCCGAAGCCTATATGCAGCGGGGCCAGCAGGCGTTGCAGCAGGGCGACCTGGACACTGCCACCCGCGCGCTCGGCGATGCCCGCGCGCTGATGCCGCAGGCGCCGGCGCTGACCACCGGGCTGGATGACGCCATCGCCGAGGCCCGCGAGGCCTCCCTGCGGGCCGCCGAGCGGGCTCGCGCGGCGGCCGCCCGGGAAGCGGCGGCGCGCGACGAGCAGGCCCGCCAGGCGCGACTGGCCGCCGAACGCCAGGCGGCATCGAGCCAGGCCGAGCAGGTGACCGAGGTGCCGGTGGAGCGCCCCCGTGTCGCCGCCGCGCCGCGCGCCAGGCTGATCGACCCGAGCGCCGCCAGCAGCGCGGTACCCTTGCCGATGCTCGACTACCAGGACAACCAGGGGCTGCGCAATCTGCTCGACAGCGTTGCTGCCGATGTGGTCGGCTTCGACTGCGCGGTACGGGTGGAAGTGCGCGAGGCCAAGGATTACCAGTGGGTCGCCGCCCTGCTCAGCGCGCGGGTGAAGAAGCTCGATCCGGGCTTCGCCCTCAGCCTCAACCCGTCCCTCAAACCGGAACAGCCGCCGCGCCTGCTGCTCAGCCCACGGCGCTGAAGATCGAACGGCGCTCTGGTAGGGGCAAATGAATTCGCCCCTACACGGATAGCCTGTTGGTCAGTCGCGCCGCAGCAGGAAGTCCGCTGTCCGCTCGGCGCTGTCCTGCGGGAATTCCTGCATGAAGCAATGTCCGCCGGCGACCACCTGGCCGCTGACGAACGGGTTCGCTGCACACCAGCGGGCCACCGACTTGCCGACGAACTCGTAGCTCTGCTGACCGTAGAGCACGCGGGTCGGCGTGCGTACCTTGGCCAGCGACGGCCACAGGCGCTTGGGGAAGGAACCGAAGATTTCCGCTTCGCGGCTCGGCCGGCATTTCAGTTCGACGCCGCCGTCTTCCGCGTCCTTCAGCGCGTGGTCGACATAGGCCAGCAGCGCTTCGTCGGCCCAGCCCTTGAACATGCCGCGGCCATGCAGGCCGTTGTACGCCGCCGCGCGGTCCGGCCAGTGGCGCCGGCGGGCACGGGCCTTGGTCGCCATGGTGTTGCGGCGATACAGGCCGACGGCGTCGGAGAGCACCATCACGCCGATCAGGGCCGGGGTGAACAGCACCGGATCGAGTAGCACGGCACGTTCGAACAGTTCCTTGTGGCGAGCCAGCACCAGGCTGGTGAGCACGCCGCCGAAGCTGTGCCCGACGGCGAAGCGCGGCACTTCGCCGAACCGGGCTCGCCCGGCCTCGAAGGCTTCCACCGCCAGCTCGGCGCTGCGGTTCCAGCCGCGGAAACGACCGCCGTGATCGCTGTCGCCATGGCCCTGGACATCGCACAGCCAGAGGTCGAAGTCGTCGGCGAGCCGTTGCAGCAGGGGTTCGTAGGTGCGCCCGCAGAAGCCGTTGCCGTGCAGGAAGTGCAGCAATGGCTTGCCCGATGGCTGGCTATGCCAGCCGCGCAGGGTGAAGCCGGTGGAACAGGGGTGGGACCAGGGAATCAGGTGCATGGACAGGCGCCGCGGATTGAACCGCCGCTAGTGTAAACGTCGGCGCTGGCGGCGTCAGGCGATGGGCGCGTGCCGCCGCGTTCCGCCCCGTCTGGGCTCAGGAAGCCGTGGCGCCGCTGTGGTTGGCGATGAACTGTTCGAGCAGCCGGTTGAGCTGGGCCGGCTGGTCCAGCGGTGTGGCGTGGCCGGAGTCCGCGATCACCACGAGGCGGGCGTTGCGCAACTGCTTCACATAGTCCTGCTTGTAGCTCAGCGGCGTGTAGTCGCGGTCTCCGGAGATGATCAGCATCGGCGTGCTGACCTCGCGCACCGCCGGCAAGGCCGACCAGCCGAGGATGGCGCGCAGGGCGTACAGGTACGAGAGGCGGTCGTTGCGCGCGATGCGCTCGGCGATCTGCGCCCGCAGCCCCGCCTGCTCGACATGGGGAAACAGCTTGTGCGCCAGCAGGCGGCCGAGGGTGCGCAGGCCGAGCAGGCGGATCAGAGCCAGGCGCAGGAACACCTGGCAGCGCAGGGCGAAGGAGTCCAGCGGGAAGCTCGGTGCGCTGTTGATCGCCACCAGCCCGCGGGCGATGCCGGGATAGCTGGCGAGCAACTGGAAGCCGACCATGCCGCCCATGGACACGCCAACGATGATGCACGGCCGGATCTGCATGGCCTGGATGAACTCGGCGACGTCCGCCGCCATGTCTTCCACCCGCAGTTCGTGGCGCACCGGTTCGCTGGCGCCGTGGCCGCGCAGGTCCAGCGCGTGGACCTGGCACAGGCGGGAGAGGTGGTCGATCTGTGGTTGCCAGTCGAGCAGCGAGGAGCCCAGTCCGTGCAGCAACAGCACCGGCGTGCCCTGGCCTTTGCGGATATAACCGAAGCGGCCGTTAGTTAATTGCAAATACTCCATGCGCGATCTCCTGCGTTATTAACTTCAGGCAAATAAACACCGTGCTCCGCTTAGTTGTAGCGAGGCATTAATTATTTCCTGAACATCGTGCTATTCAGACCGCGAGGAACATGCCCAGCGGTTATTTGCCATGCCCTGCCAAAGAAATTAGAATCCTTGCGCTACCGTTCAGGAATTCAGTATGCACAGCCTCGTCAGTCCTCCCCAAGCTCGCAGCAAACAGGCCCTCGAACGTTTTCTCAATGTGGCTGCCGAGTTGCTCGCCAACAATACTTTCGAAGAAACCGGGATTTCCAAGATTGCACAACTCGCGCAGTCTTCGGTCGGTACTTTCTATCGGCTGCTGGGCGACAAGGACATTCTGCTCTACGCCGTGCATGCGCGTTTCGTCGAGGAAAGCCGCAGCGCCATCGACGAGGCTGTGGAAGACCTGCTGGCCGGCGACCTGGCCCCGCGGGAGCAGGTGGAAAGCTTCATCCGCACGCTGATCGCCCTGTTCGCCCGCCGCGACGGCCTGCTGCGCGCCCTGATCCGCCGCAGCTCTGCCGACTTGCAGTTCCGCGAGCGCTTCCATCAGCTCAACGCCTATGTCGGCCAGGCCTTCTGCCGGATCGCCCTGGCCCGGCAACACGCGATCCATCATCCCAATCCCATCCAGGCCACCGATCTGGCGGCGCATCTGTTATTAGCCAGCATGAATTACTACACCATGACCGGCACGCTCGGTATTACCGCCGGCAGCGATATTCCGGGAGAACTTTCCCGGCTTATCCTGAGTTATCTGGAAGTGCCCGCCGATTAATTCGCTGTTTTATCTCTCCGCTATTTCCCGGCTGGCGCCGGGTATACTTTCATGTCGCGCAAGTCTGTCTTGCCGCATCCTCTGTTATTTCTTCTCCGCGCGCTTACCGATTAAAAAATGCACGTCCTTGTGCCTGTAAAACTGCATGCTGCGCGTTGCTGGCCCTTCCCTCGACGTTGCCGCGCACGTGGGAAGGGCCGCCCGACAGTAGCGCCGGGTTCGTTTACCGCCGGCTGTCCCGACGCAGCTGCGCCGGGGTGAAGTCCGAGGGTTTCAACTCGATGCCGAACTGCTCCGGCGGTTCTTCGTTGGACAGGATGCCGATCACGTAGCGGCCGCTGATCAGGTCGTAGACGGCGTCGCCCTTGGTCCAGACCAGCGGCTGGTCGTAGTAGTTGATGGTGTATGACTCGCCGACCCGCCACAGGTTGTCGCGGTTGTCATAGTGGTCGACCATCAGGAGCTGGTAGCTGTCCTCGTCGAAATACATGTCGCGCTGCTTGTACTGGTGGCGCATGCCCGGCTTCAGCGTCGCCCGCACGTGCCAGACACGGTGCGGCTCGTAGCGCAGCAGGTCGGGGTTGACGTGGCCGGGCTTGACGATGTCGGCATAGCTGTTGGCCTTGGAGGCGAACTTGTAGCTGTTGTACGGCACGTACATTTCCTTCTTGCCGAGCAGCTCCCAGTCGTACTTGTCCGGTGCGCCGGAGAACATGTCGAAGTTGTCGGTGGTGCGCATGCCGTCGGAGGCGGTGCCGGGGGAGTCGTAGGCCACCTGCGGGGTGCGCCGCACGCGGCGCTGGCCGGCGGCGTAGAGCCAGGCCAGGCGCGGTTCCAGCACCTGGTTGACGGTCTCGTGGACCAGCAGCTCGGTGCCGGCCAGGCGCGCCGGTGCCAGCACCGACTGGCGGAAGTAGAACAGCACGTTGCCGTTGCTCTTGCTGTAGTCGCCGGCGTCGTCGTTGAACAGGAACAGGTCTTCGATCTTGGTGACGAAGTAGTCGCCGCCGGCCTGCGGCACAGCCTGGGCGTAGTAGCGCTTGACGCTGTCGCCGCGGTAGCGCGCCAGGTGGTTCCACAGCACTTCCAGGGCCGACTGCGGGATCGGGAAGGGCGTGGCGTTCTGGAAATCGGCGATGCCGTTGCCGTTCTCGATCAGCTTGGCGCTGGTGGCGTTGGCCTTGGCGGCGGCGTAGACCCTGTCCGGGTAGGATGCCGAGCGGTGGCTCGGGTAGACCGGCAGCTTCCAAGTCTCGGCGAAGCGGGTCAGCATGGCCAATTGGCCGGCGCTGAGCTTGTCGCGGTACTGCTCGGCATTGGCGGCGGTGATGGTGAATTGCACCGGGTCGCTGGCGTAGGGGTCCTTGTAGCCGAGCTTGGGGTCGTTGGCGTCGGGCACGCGCGGCAGACCGCCGTCCCAGGCCGGGATGCTGCCGTCGGCGTTGCCGGCGCGCTCGGCGCCCAGCGGGGTGAGGTCCTGGCCGAGGCGCGCGGCCTGGTCGGCGGGCACTTGCGCGAGGGCCAGCGGGGCGCCCAACAGCAGGGCGGTTAGCAGGCCGGGTCGAAAATGATTCATGCTGCGCTCCCTCCTTCCTAGAAGCTGTATTTGACGTTGAAGCTCAGGTAGTCACGGTCGCTGCGTTTGTTCGACAGACCGCCGCCGCTGTAGCCGACGTACTTGGCGCCGAAGGTCAGGGCTTCCTGGTAAACCGCGTCGACGCCGATGGAGTAGCTCTTGGCTTCCTCGACCAGGCCGTTGGTGAGCTGCGGCGCGATCCCGTTGATGCCGTACTGGTAGCTGACGCTGGGGATCAGGTTGATCAGGTTGAACACGTTGTTGTAGGTGAGCGACAGGCTGGTCTGGGCACCCCAGGCGCTGCTGGTGGCCTCGTAGTAGTCGATATTCGACTCCAGGCCTTGCACACGGCTGCCCACCACCTCGCCGAACAGGTTGGCGCTGTCGGCGCCGAGCAGGTTGTTGAAGGTGTAGATGCCCACCAGCGAGGCCTGCCACATGTCCTTCTCGCGGTAGCCGTCGAGGCGGGTGCCGGCGCTCAGGCCCGTTGTGGTGCCGAACAGGGCGTTGGGCAGGTACTCGCCAAGCCCCAGGGCGATGGGCGCGTTGGGCCGGTAGCTCAGTTCGCCGGCCAGCGACAGGCCGTTGAGGAAGTTGTCGCCCTGCACCGTGGTGTTGAAGCTGAAACCGTAGAGGTCGCGTTTTTCCAGATACTCGGCGTAGTAGCGCGAGGTATTGGCGATCGGCAAGCCACCCATCGACTGGGCGACCGTGAGGCCGAGCATCGGTACGTTCATGTTGTAGCGCAGGTAGTAGAAGCCGAACTCGGTATCGTTCAGCTCCGGGACGAACCAGCGCAGGGCCATGCCGTACTGGGGTGCGCCGTCACCTTCCAGGTCGCGTCCGCGAGGAATGTAGGTGGTGGGCAGCAGCTGCTTGACCAGGGCCAGGGCCGGAATGCCCGGCAGGCCATTGGCATAGGCCTGGGCCAGTTCCGGGCTGTCGAAGGCAAGCCCGCCGGGCACCAGGGCGGCGGTCAGCTGTTCCTGCAGCGGCGGCAGCATCAGGTAGTCGCAGCCTTCGCCGATCACGTCGAGGGTGGAGAAGTAGGTGCCGCACGGGTCGACCCGCGATTCCTCCCAGGCCCAGCCGGGCTGCCAGTAGGCCTCGACGCTGAGGTTCTCGCGCAGTTCGAAGGAGGCGTAGGCCATGAAGGTCGGCATGTAGGCCTCCTTCACTTCCGAGCCGGGGGCGCGCAGGGCGTTGATGTCGATGGGATTGGTGGCGCCGATGCCGTTCTGGTAGAACAGCCCCTCGCCCCAGTTGATCACCTGGCGACCGAGGCGCGCGTTGAGCGCGTGGTCGTGGACGGTCCAACTGCCGTAGATGAAGGCGTCGAGGATCTCGGCGTCGGCGCCGGCTTCGTCCAGGCCGTCGTCGCTGATCTCGCGGTGGCGGCGGTCGTCGTCCTTCAGCTCGAAGTCGTAGAACGCCCGGCCGCGCAGGAACAGGCCGTAGGTGTCCTGGTAGCGCAGGTCGAAGTCGCTGACAATCTTCGCCACCTCGGAGAACAGCTCGCCTTTCTCGAAATTCAGGTTGCCATCGTCGGAGTTGATCAACGCCGAGTTGTCGCCCTTGCCGCCGTTGGCACGGGCGATCAGGCGGCGGTCCTGGCTTTCCATGCGGTAGTTCAGACCGTAGGAGAGGGTGGTATCCAGCGACGTGGTCCAGTCGCCCGAACGGACCTGGAATGCCCATGATTGCGCCGCCGGCAGGGCTGCCAGCAGCGCCAGACCGGTAAGGGTCCGGCTCCTTGCGAGTGTTGCCACGATGACCTCCAGTGCTTGTTTTTATCGGAATCGGAACATCGGTTCCGATAAATCTACCCTCGGTCGTGTAACCAGGCAAGCGCAGCGGGAAAAATATTTTTCCGTGACTGCGGGCCTCTAGCCTGGGTGCGATTGGCTGAGGGCCGCGCAGACCGCGGCTTTGCTCGCTTGACGGAATCGGAATTCCTGTTTCTATTTTGAGGGCCGCAAAACAAGAACAACGGAGAAGTACCCATGTTTCTCTTTCGAAATGCCCGCTTCACCCTCGGCCTCTGTGCCTTGCTTGCCTCCCTGCTCAGCACCTCGGTCCTGGCCGAGTCCCGTTGCAGCGAACGACCCAAGGGCTTCCTGATACCGGCGAAGGTCAGTTGCAGCTACCGATCGCTCTGGCTGCCTTCCGGCCTGGTCGGCTCGCGCAAGGTAATCTACGAGACGCCGGTGGGCACGCCGCCGGCCGGCGGCTGGCCGGTGGTGCTGATCTACCAGGGCTCGTTCTTTCCGCTGAACGATTTCACCTACTACAGCAACATGCCGTTTGGCGGTTTCTACCAGGGCAAGGTGGTGCAGACGCTGCTGGATCACGGCTATGCGGTGATCGCGCCCAGTGCGCCGGCGGACCTGTTCTGGCAGACCAATATTCCCGGCCTTTCCAGCCACTACGAGCTGAGCACCGACTACGACTTCCTCGGCAACGTGCTGACGGCGATCAGCGCCGGCTACTTCGGGCCGTTGAACAGCCAGCGCCAGTACGCCACCGGCATTTCCAGCGGTGGCTACAACACCAGCCGCATGGCGGTGTCGTTCCCCGGCAAGTTCAAGGCGCTGGCGGTGCAGTCGGGTTCCTATGCCACCTGCAGCGGGCCGATCTGCTCGGTGCCGTCGAGCCTGCCGGCGGACCATCCGCCAACCCTGTTCCTGCATGGTTTCGTCGACCTGACCGTGCCCTGGTGGAGCATGGACATGTACTACGACCGGTTGCTGCAGCAGGGCATCGAAACCAAACGCTACACCGATACCTGGGCCGGCCATGAGTGGTTCGCCGCGTCGCCGCCGAACATCCTCGCCTGGTTCGACGCGCACCCGTGATGCCGGCCCGGTGACTCAACGAACCCGCCGCGGTGCTGTGTTCGCGGCAGGCAGCTGCCGCGCCGCGGGTTCCTCAGTCCACCAGCAGGCACTGCTCCAGCCCGGCGTGCAGGTGACTCTGGTCCTGCTCGGTGGCGAAGATCAGTTCCAGCCGGGAGTCCTTTCGCCATTCGCTGGCTTGCCAGTGCGGCGGCTGTCCATCGAGGGCGTTGCCGGACAGCCAGCCGGCGTTGCTATGCAGCACCAGCTTGGCGCGGCGCCAGGGCCACTCGGCCAGCCAGCGTTGCACGCGCATCAACTCGAAGCGCTGGCTCGGGTGCCAGCGCCAGCCGATGCTCCAGCCCTCGGCCTGGGTCTGGCTGTGCCGAATCGGCTGCCGGGGATCGAGCCAGACGGTAGTGAGTGGCGGCGGCGTCGTAGGCAGATCGACCGGTCTGCCTGCTTGACCGGCCGCCGAGCAGCCCGGCAACTCGCTCAGCGGCATCGCGCCCTGGCAGGTCCAGAGCAGCGGGCGTCCTGGCAGTTGCCCGGCCAGTGTGGCGCGCGCGCGCTCATCCAGATTTTCCGACTTGTTCAGCACCAGCAACCCGGCCTCGGCGAGCGCCGCCTGCTGGCTGTCCGGCAGCGGCTGTCCGGTGCTCAGGGCCTGGGCATCCAGCACCAGCACGCTGGGCTGCACGGCGAGCACGCCGCGCCAGGGCGGCTCACGTAGCTGGCGCAACAGTTCGGCCGGGTGGCCGAGCCCGGAGGGTTCGATCAGCAGGCGGTGCGGCCTGGCCTTGCGCAGCAGGCGACCGAGACCGACCTGGAAGGGCGCGCCGTTGACGCAGCACAAGCAGCCGCCGGCGACTTCGCCGAGGGCGATGCCGGTGTCGTCGCTGGCCAGCAGCGCGGCGTCCAGGCCGATCTGGCCGAATTCGTTGATCAGCACCGCCCAGCGCTCATGGACAGGCCGCTGCGCCAGCAACTGGCGGATCAGGCTGGTCTTGCCGGCACCCAGGGGCCCGGCGATCACGTGGGTAGGGATATTGGTCAGCATGCTTCTATGGTGATGCTTCGTGCGGTCGGACGAAAGCCGCCGCGCACTTTGTCATCTGCCTCTCGGAGTGGGCCAAGCCCCCGTGCTAGAGTCGCCGCCATCATTTCCAGGAGGGCCCTGTATGCGTTTTCTCGGTTTGCTGGTGCTGCTCGGTTTGTCCACCACAGCCTGGGGCGAGGCCTGCGTGGTGCACGCCAAGGGCGACCGACTGTCCGTGCAGCTCTGCCAACAGAATCGCAGCATTCCCAGGAACCTGTTCCGCGAGGGCTTCTGCCAGCCGCAACTGACCGGGCAGGAAGTCCAGGTGGAGTTCGTCGAGAGCTGCCCGGCCGGTGCCTATGGCGTCTGCCGCGACGCGCAGGTCAGCGGCCTGTACAAGCAGGACATCCACTATTACGGCGTCAAGACCGACGCGCGCTACCTCAAGCCCTACTGCGAAGGGCAGAGCCGCGGCGTGTGGATGGAATACTGAGGTCGCGGCGCCGTCAGGCCGCCGCTTCTCCCCAGGCGCCGAACGGGTCGGGCAGGCGCCGCCAGGCATCGGGCCCCGCGGCCATCTCGCTGGCGCTGAGCAGGCAGGCGTCCAGCTCCCGGCGCAACAGCGCGAAGTCGATACCCTGGCCGATGAACACCAGCTCCTGCCGGCAATCGCCCACCTCTGCATGCCAGTGACCCATGATCGTGGCCAGGCCTTCTTCGTCCTGCGGCCAGTGCTCGCGTGGCACGAAGCGCCACCAGCGGCCGGCGTAGCCGTAGCGCATCAGCCCGCCGGCCTGTGACCAGCTGCCCGCTTCCTGCGGCCTGGTCGCCAACCAGAAATAGCCCTTCGAGCGCAGCAGGCGTCCATTGCGCCATTCCCGGTCGAGAAAGGCGAAGAAGCGTTCGGGATGGAACGGCCGGCGCGCCCGGTAGGCGGTCGAAGCGATGCCGTATTGCTCGGTTTCCGGCAGGTGCTCGCCGCGCATTTCCTTGAGCCAGCCGGGTGCCTGGGCGGCGCGCTGGAAGTCGAAGCGGCCGGTGTCGAGGATCTGCTCCAGCGGCACGGCGCCCATGCTCATCGGCAAGATCTGCGCATGCGTATTGAGGCGGCGCAGGATGGCGCCCAGCTCGTCGCATTCGGCGCTGGAAATCAGGTCGGTCTTGCTGATCAGGATCACGTCGGCGAACTCCACCTGCTCGATCAGCAGCTCGGTGATTGAGCGCTGGTCCTCTTCGCCCAGGGTTTCGCCGCGACTGGCCAGGCTCTCCGCCTCGTGGAAGTCGCGCAGGAAGTTGACCCCGTCCACCACTGTGACCAGGGTATCCAGGCGCGCCAGGTCGGCCAGGCTCCGGCCCTGCTCGTCGCGGAAGGTGAAGGTCTCGGCTACCGGCAGGGGTTCGGAAATGCCGGTGGATTCGATCAGCAGATAATCGAAGCGGCCGTCGCGGGCCAGGCGACTGACTTCCTCCAGCAAGTCCTCGCGCAAGGTGCAGCAGATGCAGCCGTTGCTCATCTCCACCAGCTTTTCTTCGGCGCGGTTGAGGCTGACGTCGCGTTGCACTTCGCTGGCGTCGATGTTGATCTCGCTCATGTCGTTGACGATGACCGCCACCTTGCGGCCTTCGCGGTTCTTCAGCACGTGGTTGAGCAGGGTGCTTTTGCCGGCGCCGAGAAATCCGGACAGCACGGTGACGGGTAGACGGTTATCCATGGGGTTTCCTCTCAGGCATTTCTCTGGTGTCTTTCGCGCCGTTCCTGGCGCTCCTTGGCCTCTATGCACAGGGTCGCGGTGGGGCGTAGCAGCAGGCGTTTGAGGCCGATGGGTTCGCCGGTCTCGGCGCACCAGCCGTACTCGCCACGGGCCAGGCGCTCGAGGGCATCGTCGATCTTGTCCAGCAGCTTTTTCTCCCGTTCGAGCAGGCGCAGTTGCCCTTGCCGCTGTTCCTCGGCGCTGCCGATGTCTGCTGGGTCTCCGCTCGGCGCGACTTCGCGAAGGTCTTCGAATTCGCCGGCGATGCGCTCCTGCAGTTCGCGTCGTTGGCGCAGCAGCAGCGCGCGAAAAAAGACCTGCTGCGCTTCGTTCATATAGGCGTCAGCAGGTTGGGAAAGCAGATCGGTTTCGCTGAGAAGAGAGGTCATGGTGCTAGTGCCAGGAAAATAATACTTGTTATAACATAACACTTTCTGTGAGCTGCCAAGGATTTCCGATGAATGCCCTTACCCTGCCGGACATTGCTGCGCAAACCGACCAGGCCGCACCGCCGTTGGAATGGGTGGGTATGGCCGGGATCGCCGTGCCGCTGCTGCTCGCCGGCCAGCGGCTGGCGGCGCGTGCCGACGCGGGCGTGAGCCTGGACGATGGCAATGCGCGCGGCATTCACATGTCGCGGCTGTACCTGGCGTTGCAGGCACTGGAGCGGGCGCCGCTCGGCCCGACGCTGCTGCGCCGAGTGCTGGAGGATTTTCTCGACAGCCATCGGATGCTGTCCGCCAGGGCTTATCTGGACCTGCATGGCGAACTGCTGCTCAGCCGACCGGCACTGGTCAGTCCGCTATCCGGCTGGAAGGCCTACCCGTTCGGCCTGCGCGCCGCCCTGCGGGACGGCGTGCTGCGCCTGGAGCTGCGGCTGACCCTGGCCTATTCCTCGACCTGTCCCTGTTCGGCGGCGCTGGCGCGGCAGCTGATTCAGCAGCGCTTCGAGCAGGACTTCGGCGGTCGCCCGCTGGAGCATGGTGAACTGCGCGCCTGGCTTGGTTCGACCCAGGGCATCGTCGCCACGCCCCACAGCCAGCGCAGCCTGGCGGAGCTGTGGCTGCGGCTCGATCCGCAGCTTGCCGAACTACCACTGGAGGGCCTGCTGGACGCGGCCGAGACCGCTCTCGGCACGGCAGTGCAGACGGCGGTGAAGCGCGCCGACGAGCAGGCCTTCGCCCTGGCCAACGGACAGAACCTGATGTTCTGCGAGGACGCCGCCCGCCGCCTGCACGGCGTGCTGCGACAGCAGGCGGAGGTGCAGGGCTTCCGCGTGCGCGTGGTGCACGGCGAGAGCCTGCATGCCCACGATGCGGTAGCCGAGAGCCGCTACCGCTGGGAGGCGGAGGTCAGCCCTGGTTGACCAGCAGGCCCTGGCGGCCGGCCTCGCGCTTGCGCCTGACGCGGCGCGAGGTGCGCTTCTTCAGCCAGATGATGATCCCGGTCAGCGACAACATGGCCACCGCCAGGCCCAGCACGGAAACGAGAATGCGCCCGGGAATGCCTAGGATGCGCCCCGAGTGCAGGGGGAATTGCGCCTGCATGAAAATGTCCCCGGCGCTGCCGGTTCCCGGCACTTCAGCGCCGGCCGGCGCGCCGCTTTGGGCGTCGAAGTACAGGCGTGGGTTGCCCAGGCCACCGTCGCCGTGGTCGTTGCCGGGAGCGAAGAAGCCGACGCCGTAGACGCCGAATTCCGGTGAGTAGAACAGCCCGCCGGCTGGGTCGGCGAGGCCGAGGCGTTGCCCTTCCGCCTCGGCGACCGCCAGGACCTGCTCGCGGCTGATCGCCGGTTCCCGTTGCGCGTCCAGGCTGACCGGGACGCGGCTGGCGAAAGGGCTGGGGGAGAGCGGCGAGAACAGTTCCACCAGGGGGCGCATGACCTGGACATTGAGGTTCATCGACACCGAGGTCACCGCGATTGTCAACAACAGGCCCCAGATCCACACGCCGCCGGAGCGGTGCAGGTCGAAGTTGAGTTTGTAGCCGCCCTGCTTCCAGCGGAAGGCGAAGGATTTGCGCCAGGCCCGGTGGCTGGGGAAGGACAGCCAGAGCGCGACCAGGCAATCGATGCACCAGACGATGGCGACGATGCCGAGCAGCAGCATGCCCAACTCGATGCCAAAGCCATTCGGGATGTGCAGGCTGTAGTGCAGCTTGTAGAGGAACGGCATGAGGTTCTCCCGGGTCACGGAGACCTCGCCCCACAGCCGCCGGCCCTGCTCGGCGCCGGTCACCGGGTCGAGCGCAATCTGGTTGAAGTCCAGCGGATACGTCTTGCCGGTGGCCGGGTCGACCTTCGGCTGCACCCACAGGGTTAGCGCGTGGCCGGGCTCGACGTGCAGCGGCAGGTAGCTCACCTGCAGGCGCGGGTCGCGGGCTTCCAGCTGGGCGGCGAGGGCCAGCGGCGCCTGGGGCTGGCCCGGTGTGCGGGAATCGAACAGGTGCGGATTGAGCCATTCGTCCAGCTGGTGATCCCAGGAAATCACCGCGCCGGTGAGCCCCGAGACGAACAGGAACAGGGCGATGAACAGGCCGAACCAGCGGTGCAGCAGTACGAGCAAGGGGCGCATGGGTGTGTCGGTCCGAGCAGAAGCCCACGGCAGGAAGGCCCACCGTGGGCGGTGAGTCGTGCGGCGTCAGTACTGCCAGCTGAGGGTCATGCTGGCGTTGCGAGGGGCGCCATAGAAGCCTTGTTCCCAGTACAGGCTGGAGAGGTATTTCTCGTCGGTCAGGTTGTTCAGGTTGGCGGAGACGCTCCAGTTCGGGTCGATCTCGTAGCTGGCCATCAGGCCGACCAGGGCGTAGCTGTCCTGCTCGATGCGGGCGGCGCTGCCGTTGGGCAGGGTGACGTTGCGGTAGATGTCGTCCTGCCAGCTCAGGGTGGCCCCGACCTTGAGTTGCGGTAGGGTCGCCAGGCGGTAGCTGGTGGAGCCCCGCAGCATGTGCTTGGGCGCGTAGGGGCGACCGTGGCTGTGGTCGGCGTTCTGAATGTCGACGAAGGTATAGCCGGCCATCGCCTGCCAGCCCGGCAGCAGCTCGCCGGAGATCTCCAGTTCGTAGCCTTCGCTGAGGTAGTCGATGCCGCGGTAGGTGTCCTTGCCCAGTGCCGGGTCGAATCCGGCGGATTCGGCGACATTCGACTGCTTGGTCTGGAACATCGCGGCGGACACGTTGAGCTGGCCGTCCAGCAACTCGCCTTTGATGCCCAGTTCGTAGTTTTCGCCCTCGATCGGCTCGAGGCGGTCGCCATCCCTGCCGGTTTCCTTCTGCGGATCGAAGATTTCGGTGTAGCTGGCATAGACCGAGTATTCGTCGGTCAGGTCGTACACCAGGCCGGCGTAGGGCAGCACGCTCTTGTCGCTGCGTTTGCGCGCCTGGCCGTAGGAAAACCCCTCGGTTTCCAGCTCGATGGCGCGTGCACCGGCGATCAGCGACAGGTCGTCGCTGAAGGTGAAGCGCGAGGCGGCGTAGAGGCTCTTCTGGCGATCCTTGAAATAACCGCCGTCGACCCTGGCGTCGAAGGGCGGCTTCGGATAGTCGCCGTTCCAGCTGCCGATGGGCGGCAGCGCGGTGCCGATGCCACGCCCGTAGTGGGACACTTCGTCCACCTTGGAGGTGTACCCGTTGGCGCCCAGCACCAGCTCATGCTCGCGTCCCGCCAGGCGGAACGGGCCGCTCAGGGAAACGTCGCCGATCCATTGACGGGTCTCGCCTTCGTATTGCGACGGATAGGCCGCCAGGCCCAGCCCGGTGACCGCATCGGGCGTGCCATAGACATAGAACAATTCCGAATCGCTGTCCTTGCGCACATGGGTCACGCTGGCCTTGGCCTGCCAGCCATTGGCGAAGCGATGGGTCAGTTCGATGAAGGTGCGTGCCTCCTGGTTGTCCCACCAGGACCAGTCGGACGCGGTGCTGGTGGACCGCGACAGGTGCGTGGAACGGCCCCTGCTGTCGTAGAGCGGCAGGGCGCCCCAGAGCGGGCTGTCGGAGCGGGTCTGGTCGAGGCTGTGACCAAGGGCGAACACGGTGGCGTCGTCCAGGTCGGCCTCGATCACTCCGTAGAACAGGTTCTTTTCGCGTCCGTAGCGGTCCAGGTAGGAGTGCTTTTTCTCATGGGCATAGACCGCGCGGCCGCGGAGGTGGCCGCTGTCTACCAGCGCGGCGGAGACGTCAGCATCGACACGGCGCTTGTCCCAGGATCCGGCGGAGAGGTCGATGCGTGCCTGCGGGGCCAGGGTGGGGCGTTTGCGGACGAAGTTGATGGTGGCGGAAGGGTTGCCGCTGCCGCTCATCAGGCCATTGGCGCCGCGCACCACGTCGATGCGTTCGAACAGCGCGGTATCGATGGCGCCGTCCTGGTTGCCGGAAGCGAACGGAATGCCGACGCCGTCGTACTGGAAATTGGTGATGTCGAAGCCGCGGGCGGTGAAGTAGGTGCGGTCGGTTTCGATCTCTTCGACACCGATGCCGGGGCTGAACTTGAGCGCGTCGTTGACGCTGGTCAGCTTGAAGTCCTCCAGTTGCGCGCCGGTGAGGGTCGACACCGACTGCGGGGTTTCCCGCGGGGTCAGCTCCAGCTTGGTGGCGGCGCTGCTCGGCGTGGCCTGGTAGGAATCCTGCCGCGTCCCGTCGACGTCGCCGACCACCGTCTGGGCATCCAGCTGCACCGCGTCGCCGTGGGCGAGCGTGCTGATGGAAAGGGTGGCCGCCGCCATGGCCAGGCCGGTTCTGCGCAATACCATTGAAACAACTCCCCCTACAACGAATGAAAGATCCTGCGGAGTCGTCCGTGTGGCAGGTGCAGCAGCAAGCGACGGCGGCGTGACCGCAAAGGGATGCGCCACTGATGCGAATGCAACTAATTATCAATCAATGATTTCAAGAGATTGCCTGGGTGTCAATGTTATTGCGCATGTTTCTCATTCTCTCTCTTGCAAATACTGTCCTGCCACCGTCTATGCTGGTTGGAAGCCGGTATGCGGTGGACGCGCCGGGCCAGGAGTGAGGGCCGTGTATGCGGGCCATGGTCATCTTGCTGTGCTGTTGCCTGGCGGGCGCCGCCGCTGCGCAGCCGCGGGAGTATCGCGTGGGCATCGAGAGGCAGGCGTACCTGCCGTTTTACAGCCTGCGCGAGGGGCACTTCCGGGGCTACGCGGCGGAGCTGCTGGCGGCCTTCGCCGAGGCCAAGGGCTACCGCTTCGTTTACGTGGCGTTGCCGGTCAAGCGTCTGCTCGGCGACTTTCTCGCCGGCAAGCTGGACTTCAAGTTCCCCGACAACCCGCAGTGGAGCGTCGCCCAGAAGCAGGGCTCGACGCTCCACTACAGCGCTGCCGTCGCGCCCTTCACCGATGGCGTGCTGGTGGCCGAGCGCTTCAAGGGGAAGGGGCCGGAGCGGCTCGAAGTGCTTGGCACCCTGCTCGGGTTCACGCCCTCGGCCTACCTGGAGGAGGTGCGCAGCGGGCACATCCGGCTCAACCAGGCCACCGACATCGATGCGCTGCTGCGAATGCTTGATGCCGACCGGGTCGACGGTATCTACCTGAACGTGCAGGTCGCTCAGCACCGCCTGGAGTCGCTGGGGCTGGGCGAGGGCCTGCTGGTGTTCGACCCTCAGCTACCCTACGTGCGCGATCACTACCATCTGTCGAGCATCCGGCACCCGGACGTGATCCAGGCGTTCGATGCGTTCCTGCTGGAGCGGGCCGAGTGGGTGCGCTCGCTGCGCAGGAAATGGGGCATCGCGATGGACTGAGCGCCTGCCGGCGATGCCCGGTGATGCGCCGGGCGGGTGGCTACTGGGCCGGTTTCAGCGCGCCACAATCGGGGCCCAGCCAGCGTCCGTGGGACTCCATGCGGCCACTCTGCGGTTGGCCCTGCATGGTGGAACTGGTGGTCATGGTACTGACGAATTCCTTGTCGCTGATCAGCCGGGTTTCGCCCTCTCCCTTGCCCTGGGGGCAGTGGAAGCGGATCTTCCAGAGGTCTTCGCTCTGCTCGGTCAGCTCCTGGGTGCAACCGGATTGCGCGTTGGCCATCGGCAGCGTCCGGGCCTGCACCTGGGCCTCGCTGAGGCACACGCGCACGCCCTGATCGCCGAGGGCCACGCCCTGCTTGGCCATCATCTCCTCCATCACCTTCCGTTGTTCCGGCGGCAGGTTTTTCAGCTGCGCCATCATCTGCTGCATGCCGGGCATCTCCTGGCCGTCTATCTGCATGCGGTCCGAGCTGATTTCCCACAGGCCGGGGCGCAATTGCGCGGCCTGGGCGAGGCCGCCGAGCAGGCAGAGGGAGAGGGCGAGCAGGGTAGGTTTGTTCATGGCGAGGGCTCCTGCCGGTGAGGGCGTCGAGTGAGCAAGCGTAGCTGGATTTCGCCCTATGCTTCGCAGGTTTCCTCATGGTAGAGGCGCATCCCGCGGGCCTGGTAGTTGGCCAGGGCGCTGGCATGGTCGAGGGTGCAGGTATGTACCCAGACCCGCTCGCAGCCTGGCCAGTTCCAGGCGGAGGCGATGGCATGGCTGAGCAGTGCGCCGCCGAAACCCTGGCCGAAGAACTCCGGGGCGAGGCCGAAGTAGAGGATTTCCACATCGTGCCCTTGCCTGGACAGTTCGTAGTAGCCGGCGATCGCGCCCTGGTGGTAGGCCACCCAGGTGCGATGGTCGGGGCTTTCCACCAGCTCGCGCCATTGCGCGTCGGACCAGCTCAGCTTGTCGGTCCAGGCCCAGGGTTCGCCGATCAGTTGGTAGAGGAAGCGATTGAAGCGGAACTGCTGGATCCGGCACTCGACGATCATGAGGTCGCCCGGCACGGGCTTGGCTTTGAGCGCGCCGGGGTCGGTCATTTCCAGGTAGTAGGTGGTGTAGCTGGGCATGGCAAGGCTTCCGGCCGGCAACTGCGAAGTCGCGAGGCTACTGCAGCGGAGCCGGCAGCGACAAGCCCGCTACCAGCCGCCGCCACCGCCACCGCCGCCCCCACCGCCGGAAGAGCCTCCGCCGGATGCGCCTCCGGATGAATCGCCGAATGAGTCGCTGGAGGAGGCGCGCGAGGGTTCCACCGAGGCGCTCGCCGCGACGCTGGCCAGGCCACGGGACAGCCGTTCGGAAAGCGCCGAGGGGCTGCTGTAGTCCTGGCTTGCGTGGTACCAATCCGGCTGATAGTCGCAGTCTTGCTGCGGATCGATCAGGCCGCGTTGCAAGGCCTGGCCGAAGCGTTCGCTCCACTGCCGCTCGACGCCAAGCGCCATGGCATACGGCAGATGCTGCTCGTAGAGCGCAATACTCATCGCCGGCGCGTTGCCGGCCAGCGCCAATGTTTCGCTTTCCGCCAGGGCCAGGTAGTTGCGGTAGCCCTCGATCTGGTCCAGCAACTGCCGGCCCCGGCCGGTCGGCGCCTCCAGCCAGAAGCGGAACAATGCACAGAGCGCAATCATTGCCAGCGCCACGACCAGGTTGGCCGGCGGGACCATCTGGCCGACGACGTACATGACGATCAGCGCTGGAGCGAGAAGCATGCCGGAGCCCATGAATTCCATCACGGCACTGCTATCGTCGGAGCCGCTCACCATGGTGCGCAGGGACGAAAACATACTGATCAGCGCCGGGGTGCCGAAGACAACCATGAACACCAGTGCCGCAAGGATGCCTTCCCGTTGCTCGGCGCTTTCCGCGCAGCCGAGCAGGACGATGGCCAGCCCAGCCACCCCCCAGAGCAGCCCCGTCCACCAGACTCCTCGATTGAGCCGGAAGCACGCGTCACGGTGTTCCTTCTCGAGGCTTTCGCCGATCATTTCGACGGCCGACTTGAGGCGTGGCTGGAAGTCGCGACTGATGTGCAGCGGCGTGCCCGGATCGTCGAACAGCGTCTGTAGCGCTGCCCGCTCGCCAGCGTACAGCGGCTGTCCAGTGGTGCCGGTCCTGATGGTGAAGCCACTGTCCCTGGCATCCTCTAGGCTTATCGAGCGCTGGATGGCCATGCTGGTCAGCGCCACGGTCAGGGCACGCACCCTGTCGTATCCGGCACGGAAGCCGCGATGCCAGATATAGCCCATCGCCGCGGGGGAAATCCCTTCGGGGGCCTGGAACAACGGAATGATCAGCCCCTTTTCTGGATCCCGGCCCACGTCCCGCCAGGCCAGATAGTAGTAGGCGAAGAGGCCGAGCAGGACGAGCAGGCCGGCCACCGCGCTGCCGTTTTCAGTCACCAGCCAGACCAGTTGCTGCAGTAGGGATGGCCCCTTGATCAGCCCCTGCGGCCATGACACGGCAATGGTGAAGCCTTCTCTGGCCGCCAACGGTTGGGTGGTTTCCAGGGCGAGGGTAGCGCCCGTCACCGTGATCCGCTGGTAGTCCTTGCCCTGTTGGCCGCGCCGGCCGGTGTAACCCTGGACTGCCAGGGGCTGCGCGCCTTCCGGCAGGTGGATGGCGATGCTCGCGTGCTCGATGGGGAACAGCCAGTCGTTGCCGGTGACGTTCCAGTACAGTTCGTCTTCGCCGGGGCGCTGAAGCAGTTGCCGGTCGCTGCGGTAGCGCAGTTCGAACAGATGGCGGCCAGGCTCCAGGAAACGGTCCCGGCGGCCAATATAGACGCGATGTCGGGTTCGCTCCTTGTCGACGAAGTAGGCTTCCGGAGTACCGTCCCGGCTGACCCCGAGCACCTCGAAACCCATGCGTTTCTCACGCTGGCTCCGGGATATCGAGCGCACCGGGAATTCGCGATAGATGCCGCGGCTGATCGAGTCGCCGGTCGCCCATACGGTAATGCGCTCGGTAACCAGCAGGCTGCCGTCCTGCTCGACGGTCAGCTCCACGGCGAAATCCTCGATGCGTTCCCGCTGTCGCTCGACCTCGGGGGCGGCGAGGGCGAGCACGGGCATCAGAGCGAGCAGCAGCGCGCAGGTCTTTCTCCATCGGGACATGGTTACAGCTCCACGGTCGGGGCGTGCCGTTCGCTGGCATCGCTCAGGGCGAAATAGGGCGCACCGGCAAAGCCGAACAGTCGGGCGACCAGATTGCTGGGGATGGACTCGACCAGCAGGTTCAGCTCGCGCACGGCGCCGTTGTAATAGCGGCGGGCCATCTGGATCTGCTCTTCGAGTTCGCCAAGGCTGCGCTGCAAGCCGAGGAAGGTGTTGTCGGCCTTGAGGGCGGGGTAGTGCTCGGCCAGGGCGCAGACACGCAGCAGGGCATTGGAAAGCCGCCCCTCGGCAAGGGCGCGGCCGTCGGCGGCGACCTGCTCGCGGGTGAGGACGCGCGAGCGTTCGGCGCTCAGTGCCTCCAGGGTGTCGCGCTCATGGGCCGCGTAGCCCTGCACGCAGGCCAGCAGATTCGGCACCAGGCTGGCCCGGCGCTTGAGCTGCACGTCGATGCCGCTCCAGGCCTCGGCCACTCGTTGGCGGTTGAACACCAGGCGGTTGTAGGTGCGCACCAGCCAGATCGTCGTGGCCAGCAGCGCCGCCGCGGGTAAAAGCATCTCCATTGCATTGCTTCCATGTCAGAACGGCGGCAAGCCTAACGGCAAGTGCGGGAAAAAACCGTGTCGGGCTGCAAACGAACAAAACCCCCACCGGCAAGCCGCATGGGGGCTTTCCTCTTGCTGGCCGACGCTTATGGCGCCGGGAGCAGGGCGGGCCGCAGTGGCTGCCCTTGGGCCTCGGCCGCGGGGGCCGGGGTGGAGCTTTGCTCGCAGCTCCAGAGTTCCAGCGCCGGCTGGCTCGCTTGTGGCGGGCCGAGCCAGTCGCCCAGGGGGCGACAACGCCGGTCATGGCAGAGTTGGTAATCCCCTGCCTCGGGGGTTCGCCCCAAGCGCAGCGGTTGCAGCGGCGGCAACTGGCGATGGTAGTGCCAGGCCCCGTCACGCAGTTCGGCGTCGGCAGGGATTTCCATGCCGGCGCCCGAACCCTTGACCCGCGCCTCGCCGAGCAACAGCCCGTGCGGCGTGACGCGGTAATCCTCCTCCCAGCGCACCTTCTCGATGGTGTGATTCCAGGCCAGGCTGAAGTCCCGGACCGGCACCTCGGCCCAGATCGCGCCGGCCAGGCCCATGCACAGTCCGATCATGCGACGGCCGCGGAGGCCCGGTGGGCACGCCAGAAGTGTGCGCCCAGTAGCAAGATGCCAAGGCCGAAGCCGAGTTCATCGGTAATCGGCAGGGCCACGATCAGGCACACCCCGCTGGCGAAGGCGACCAGCCGCTCCCACCAGGCCAGCGGGCAACGCAGGTAGCCGATCGAGGCGATCCCCCACAGGCCGATGGCAAAGGCGGCCTTGATCACCACATAGGCGGTCATCCACAGGCTGTCGCCCTGCAGCATCAGCGCCGGCGCATACACCGCGATGAATGGCACGACGAAGCCGGCGATGGCGATGCGCACCGCCCACAGGCTGATCTTCAGGCCCTTTTCCTTGGCGATCGGCGCGGCGGCGAAGCAGGCCAGCGCCACCGGCGGAGTGAGGTCGGCGAGGATGCCGAAGTAGAAGACGAACATGTGCGAGACGATCAGCGGCACGCCCAGCTCCAGCAGCGCCGGCGCGGCAATCGAACTGGTGATGATGTAGTTGGGAATGGTCGGGATGCCCATGCCTAGCACCAGGCAGGTGAGCATGGTCAGCACCAGGGAGAGGAACAGGTTGTCCTGGCCGATGGCGAGGATGTAGCCGGCGAAGGTGGAGGCCACGCCGGTCAGCGACACCACGCCGATGATCACCCCCACCAGCGCGCAGGCGATGCCCACCGGCACCGCATGCCGCGCGCCTTCCACCAGGGCGTGCAGGCATACCAGCAGCGTTTCGCGGCCGCCCTTGAGGAACCAGCAGGCGGCGATCAGCGCAGCGATGACGGCGAAGATCACCCCGATGCCGAGCTGGAAGAAACCGGCGCAGAGCAGACCCAGCGCAATCCAGAAGGCCATGCGCAGAGCGAAGTTGGACACCCGCAGGATGATCGCTGAACCGAGGATGACGATGGCGGTGAGCGACAGCCCGACCATTCCCGAGAACAGCGGCGTGCGTCCGGAAAACAGCAGGGCCACCAGCACGCCCAGCGGAATCAACAGGAACCAGCGCTCCTTCACCGCCGCCCATGGGTTCGGACATTGATCCTTGGGCAGGCCCTTGAGGTCGGCGCGCTTGGCCTCCAGGTGCACCATCCAGAACACCGAGCCGAAGTACAGCAGCGCGGGAATCAGTGCCGCCTTGGCTACCTCGACGAAGGGCACATTGATGGTCTCGGCCATGATGAACGCCACCGCGCCCATCACCGGCGGCATCAGTTGGCTGCCCATGCTGGAGGTGGCCTCGACGCCGCCGGCGAACGCCGCCTTGTAGCCGAAGCGCTTCATCAGCGGGATGGTGAACTGGCCGGTGGTGACCACGTTGGCCACCCCGGAGCCGGTGATGGTGCCCATCAGCGCCGAGGACACCACCGACACCTTGGCCGGGCCGCCGAGCTTGTGGCCGAACAGGCCCATGGCGAAATCGGTGAACAGCCTGATCATGCCCGCCTGTTCGAGAAACGCGCCGAACAGGATGAACAAGAAGATATAGGTGGCCGAGACGTACACCGGTGTGCCGTAGAAGCCCTCGGTGCCGAAGGCCAACTGGTTGACGATCTGGTCCACGCCGTAGCCGCGGTGGGCGAGGTCGCCGGGCAGGTATTGGCCGAGCAGGCCATAGGCGAGGAACAGCCCGCAGATCAGCGGCAGCGCGATGCCCATCACCCGCCGCGCGGCTTCGAAGATCAGCGCCGTGAGCAAGAGGCCGATGGCCATGTCGCCACTGGTCAGGTCGCCGGAGCGCTGGATCAGGTCGGCCTCGAAAATCCACTGGTAGGCGGCGGTGGCCATTCCGGCCAGGCCGAGCAGCCAGGCCAGCGGCTGCCACGGCCGACCCTTGCTCAGCGCCGGGTAGCTGAGGAACACCAGCAGCAACAGGAAGCCGACGTGCACCGAGCGCAACACCTGAGTAGAGACCAGCGGAAAGGCTGCGGTGGCGATTTGGAAACAGGAGAACAACAGGGCCGCGCAGAACAGCGCCTTCGGCCAATCGCCGGTGGCGGCCGCCAGGCCTTGGTGGTGTTCGCTCATGACATCACTCTCTTGGAAAAAATGAGCCCAGGGCCGGCATGCATGTCTGTAGGGGCGAATGCATTCGCCGACCAGGCTCCGTCAGGCGAATAAATTCGCCCCTACAGGTGGACGTCCCTGGCCGTTCGACAAAAGCCCCTCTTCAGGAAAAGAGGGGTGGTGGCGGCGGACGCCTTGTCCGGCGCCGACCGAAACCTCACTTCAGTACGCCGGCTTCCTTGTAGAAGCGCTCGGCACCGGGGTGCAGCGGAATCGGCAGGCTGTCGGTCGCGGTTTCCAGCGTGATGTCCTTGGCCGCGGAGTGGGCGGTGGCCAGGCGTTCCAGGTTGTCGAACATCAGCTTGGTCATCTGGTAGGCCAGCTCGTCGGAAACGCCCTCATGGCTGACCAGGATGTTCTTGATCGCCACGGTGGGCACCGCCGCGTCCTGGCCGTCATAGGTCTTGGCCGGGATGGTCGCCGCCTGGTAGGCCGGGTTGCCGATGGCCTTGACCACTTCTTCCGGAATCGCCACGAAGGTGATCGGCATGGTCGCCGCCAGATCGCGGATCGCCGCCATGCCCAGGCCAGAGGATTGCAGGGTGGCATCCAGCTGGCGGTTCTTGATCAGCTCGACCGACTCGGCATAGGGCAGGTACTCGACCTTGCCCATGTCCGCGTAGGACAGGCCGGCGGCCTTGAAGATGGCGCGGGCATTCAGCTCGGTGCCGGACTTCGGCGCGCCCACCGAGATGCGCTTGCCCTTGAGGTCGGCCAGCGTCTTGATGCCCGACTCCTGGCTGGCGACGATCTGGATGTAGTTCGGGTAGGTGGCGGCGATGGCCCGCAGCTTCTTCAAAGGCGCCTTGAAGCCGGCGTCTTCCACGCCGTTCCAGGCATCGGCCACCGAGTCGCCCAGGGCCAGGGCCAGCTCGCCACGGCCAGCCTGCAACAGGTTGAGGTTCTCCACCGAGGCCTTGGTGGCCTGCACCGAGGTTTTCGCCCCGTCGATGTGGCTGCCGTAGATCTGCGACAGGCCGACGCCGATCGGGTAGTACACCCCGCTGGTGCCACCGGTGAGGATGTTGATGAAAGTCGGCGCGGCGAGGGCCGCAGTGCTGGCGGTGAAGGCCGCGGCGGCGGCGAACAGGGATAGACGCTTGGTCAGGCGCATGGGTGGGTCTCCGTGGTTGTTATGGATTGTTCGGCACTGGAGTAGATGCCCGAGCGCAGCGGCGGTTCGGGCATTGGCGATCAGCCGCGCAGCGATGGCGTGCTGCGCGGCGGATGCAAGGGGCGAGAGCAGGTGAGTTGGCAGTTCATGGGCTGGCCTTTGCTTTTTCTTATGGTGAGGTTGCGCCGGGGCGCGGCTTTTCGTGGAAATAACCATAGCAGGCAGCGTGCCAGCTAACGGAATGCCCGAGCTAGAGCGATTCTGCCTCTGTGTGGCTGGCGCAGTGAGCGGAAATCCGCCGATGCCGGAGGGAAGGTGGGCAGGAATTCGCCGTGGTTTGCAGGCGCGTTGCTGGCGGGCCGTCCCCCGGCTACCGGCCTTCGCCGGTACGACGGGTGCCCGAAGAAATGGCTGCGGAAACCCGGGCGTAGGGCGGGTTAGCCACGCCTCACGCTGGCTGCTGTCCTGCAAGAGGGCGCGTGGCGTAACCCGCCAGGTAGCTCCCAGGCCCGCGCATTGCCTGCTCCTGGGTACCGACCTTCGTCGGTACGACGGTTTCTTATTGGATGGGACGGCGTGTCCGGCGGAATGGCTGTGGAAACCCGCCAGGCAGCCCCCAGGTCCGCGCGCTGGCTGCTCTGATTGCCGCCTTCCTAGGCACGGCGGCTCTTCATTGAAGGAACTGTCGGCCCGCCGGGAGACTGAGCCGAGCGCCTCTAGCCCTTGCCCTTGGTCCGGGTCAGGTTCGGGCCGCCGTTCTTTTCGATGAACTGGATGATGATCGAAGCGATGTCCTTGCCGGTGGTGGTCTCGATGCCCTCCAGGCCGGGCGAGGAGTTCACCTCCATCACCAGCGGGCCGTGGTTGGAGCGCAGGATATCGACGCCGGCGACGCTCAGGCCCATCACCTTGGCGGCGCGAATGGCGGTCATGCGTTCCTCCGGGGTGATCTTGATCAGGCTGGCGCTGCCGCCGCGATGCAGGTTGGAGCGGAACTCGCCGGCCTTGGCCTGGCGCTTCATCGAGGCGATCACCTTGTCACCGACCACGAAGCAGCGGATGTCCGCGCCGCCGGCTTCCTTGATGTACTCCTGCACCATGATGTCCTGCTTCAGCCCCATGAACGCCTCGATCACCGACTCGGCGGCCTTCTGCGTTTCGCAGAGCACCACGCCGATGCCCTGGGTGCCTTCCAGCACCTTGATCACCAGGGGCGCGCCATTGACCATCTGGATCAGGTCGGGAATGTCGTCCGGCGAGTGGGCGAAGCCGGTCACCGGCAGGCCGATGCCCTTGCGCGAGAGCAGTTGCAGCGAACGCAGCTTGTCCCGCGAGCGGCTGATGGCCACCGACTCGTTGAGCGGAAATACCCCCATCATCTCGAACTGCCGCAGCACCGCGCAGCCATAGAAGGTCACCGAGGCGCCGATGCGCGGGATCACCGCATCGAAGCCCTCCAGCGGCTTGCCGCGATAGTGGATCTGCGGCTTGTGGCTGGCGATGTTCATGTAGGCGCGCAGGGTGTCGATCACCACCATCTCGTGGCCGCGCTGCTGGCCGGCTTCCAGCAGCCTGCGGGTCGAGTACAGGCGCGGATTGCGCGACAGGATGGCGATCTTCATTGGGCACCGGAGAGGTCGGGAAGCATGGGTTTGTCCTGGATATAGGTGAGCGCGGGATTGACCACCAGCTGGCCTTGGATCAGCGCCTTCGAGCCAAGCAGCACGCGGTAGCGCATGGCCTTGCGACAGGTCAGGGTGAATTCCACCGGCCAGGCTCGGTCGCCCAGGGCCAGCAGGGTGCGGATCACATAGCGGGTCTGTGTCTGACCGTTGGAACTCTTGATGGTTTTCACGGCCACCAGCGGCGCCTCGCAATTGCGCTGGCGCAGTTGCACCAGCGTGCCGAGGTGGGCGGTGAAGCGTACCCAGCGCTCGCCATTGCGCTCGAACTGCACAATGTCGGTGGCATGCAGGGTCGAGGTGCCGGCGCCGGTATCGATCTTCGCCCGCAAGCCCACCAGGCCCAGCTCGGGCAGGGCTATCCATTCGCGCAGGCCGATTACCGAAAGTTGGTCGAACGTCTTCAAGGGCCTTTCCCCGGGCAAGATGCCGGGCATTCTAGTCGCGCCTTGTGACAACCGCATCCGGGGAAAGCCGCCGGCAATCACACATCCGCTCAAAGCATCGCTAAGCTAGCGCGTGCGTCCGCGGCCAAGGGCGAGCAATAACCGATTCGATATCCAGGGGTAAGGAACGCTGCAATGGACGCAATACCTGACAGTCTCAGGAGCCACCGGGTACAGAAGGGAGCGAATACCTGCGACGGGCAGGTGGTGTGGGAGCCGATCCGCTCCCTGTGGTTCACCGGCATGGCGCTCGGGGCGGTGATCGGCGGAGCGCTGACGTTTTCCTGGGCGGCTTTCGCCGTGTTCGTGGTATCGACGGCGATGGTCTTGCTGCTCGGGCATTCCGTGGGCATGCATCGCAAGCTGATCCATGACAGCTACCAGTGCCCCAAGTGGCTGGAGTATCTGCTGGTCTACTGCGGGGTTCTGGTCGGTCTCTCCGGGCCGTTGGGACTCCTGCGCACCCATGACCTGCGGGATTTCGCCCAGCGCCAGGCGGACTGTCATGATTTCTTCGGGCACCGTCGCTCCCCGCTGGTGGATGCGTGGTGGCAACTGCACTGTGAACTGCGCTTGCAGCATCCGCCGGAGATCGCGGTCGAGGCGCATATCGAGCGAGACCCGGTATACCGCTTTCTGCAGCGTACCTGGATGGCCCAGCAAGTGCCGTGGGCCGTGCTGCTGTTCCTGCTGGGCGGCTGGGGGTTCGTCTTCTGGGGCGTCTGCGCGCGTGTCACGGCCGGGGTGTTCGGACATTGGCTGGTCGGGCATTTCGCCCATCGTCATGGCGAGCAGCACCACCGCGTCGAAGGGGCCTGCGTGCAAGGCCACAATGTGCGTTTCGCCGCGCTGCTGACCATGGGCGAAAACTGGCATAACAACCATCACGCTTTTCCAGGTTCAGCCAGGTTGGGTCTGCTGCCGGGAGAGTGGGATCCGGGTTGGTGGCTGTTGCTCGGCTTGCGTCGATTGGGGCTGGCCTGGGAGCTGAAATGCCCCGAAGATCTGCCCTTTCGAGCGGAGCTCAAGCACCTGGCGCCGACGCGCGACGGGTGCCGCTGCTAGCTTCGTGGTCACATCAAACGCTGGGCATGAGGTATAGCGACGGGTGAGCGAGCAAGACGACGACAAGGTGCGCCTGGACAAGTGGCTCTGGGCGGCGCGGTTCTTCAAGACGCGGGCACTGGCCAAGGCGGCCATCGAGGGGGGCAAGGTGCATTGCCGGGGCGAGCGCTGCAAGCCGAGCAAGGAGCCCAGGGTGGGCGATGAATTGCTGATCCGCACCGGCTTCGACGAGCGCACGGTGGTGATTCGCGCGCTGTCGGCGGTGCGCCGAGGCGCTCCGGAAGCGCAGCTGCTGTACGAGGAAACCGAGGAAAGCCGGCAGCGCCGCGAGAACGCGGCGGCGATGCGCAAGGCCGGTGCCCTCGGTGTGCAGACGGAGGGCCGGCCGAGCAAGAAGCAGCGCCGGCAGATCCACAGCCTGCGCGGCGAACACTGAGGGGCAGGCGTATCGCCGGGCGTCAGTCGCGCCCGGAGATCACGCTCAGGCGTCCCAGCAGCGGCAGGCGCGCGAGGCGGCTGGTCAGTGGCGCGGTGAGGCGCTCCAGCAGCTCGCTGGCACGCAGCGCATAGGGCGTATAGCAACCCCAGCCGAGCGCCAGCAGGCAGAGGAACAGGCCGCCGACGAAGGCGTCCGATCCCCAGTGGGCGCCGGCCACCAGGCGCGGCAGGATGCCGATGACGGCGATGGCCCACACCAGCGGCTGCTGCCAGAGGCGGGCGAAGAAGGCCATGAACATCGCCCAGATGATCAGCACCGAGGCATGGTCGCCCGGAAAACTGCGGGTGGCGTGGTCCTTCATGTCCCAGCGCTCTTCCCACAGCGGGAACATGCTGCTCAGGCGTTGGGCGCCTTCAACCGCCAGCGACGGGCTTTCGTGCTGCCAGTCCATCACCTTCACCACCTCGGCGAAGACCACGCGGCACAGCAGCAGCAGGGTCAGTACGGCGAGAAAGGCGTAGAGCGCGCGGCGCACTTCGCTGCCCTTGAAGATGAAGCCACCCTTGAGAATCAGCGCGAGCATCACCAGCCCCACGCCGGCGTCGACCGGGCGCATACTGCCGATGGCCCACACGTGCGCCCACAGGCTGCTGCTGGCCAGCGGCTCGTTGAGCGCGTGAAACAGCGTCCTGTCGAACTGATCCCAGAGCGCGCGCGTCGGTTCCCACAGCCAGCTGAGCAGCAACAACAGCGCGGCCAGGTTGCACAGCAGCAAGGCTGCCCAGTGCCAGCGGCCTTGGAACGGTGCGGGTTTGTCCATAAAATCGGCTCCTGTTCGTATGCGATGAAGCCGCTATAAGCAGCTGCGGGCGCCTATATAAGGGCCTGCCATCAATTTGTCACCTTTTTCTGCTCAGTGGTTACCCCATGCACGATGCCGATCACAGCCAGCGCTTTCTCTTCGACGACACGGACGTTCGCGGAGAAATGGCGAGCCTGGAGCACAGCTACGCCGAGGTGCTGGCCAAGCACCCCTACCCCGAGCCGGTCGCGCAGTTGCTCGGCGAGCTGCTGGCCGCCGCCTCCCTGCTGGTCGGCACCCTCAAGTTCGATGGGCTGCTGGTGCTGCAGGCGCGCTCGTCCGGCGCCGTGCCGCTCTTGATGGTGGAGTGCTCCAGCGAGCGTGAGGTTCGTGGCATCGCCCGCTATCACGCCGAGCAGGTCGGCGCCGGTGCCACCCTGGCCGAGCTGATGCCCGAGGGCGTGCTGACCCTCACCGTCGACCCTCGCCAGGGTCAGCGCTACCAAGGCATCGTCGCCCTCGAGGGGGCCAGCCTGGCCGAGTGCCTGAGCGGCTACTTCGCCAGCTCCGAGCAATTGCCGACGCGCTTCTGGCTGCAGGCCGACGGCCGCCGCGCCCGCGGTCTGTTGCTGCAGCAGTTGCCCGCCGACCGCCTGAAGGCGTCAGAGGCCCGCGAAGCCAGCTGGCAGCACGTGACCACCCTGGCCGATACGCTTACCGCCGAAGAGCTGCTCGGGCTGGACAACGCCACCCTGCTGTATCGCCTCTACCATGAAGACCCCGTGCGCCTGTTCGACCCGCAGCCGCTGCAGTTCCGCTGCAGTTGCTCGCGCGAGCGCTCCGCCGGGGCGCTGGTCAGCCTGGGCCAGGGCGATGTCGAGCAACTGCTCGAAGAGCACGAAGGCGCGGTGGTGATCGACTGCCAGTTCTGCAACCAGCGCTACCGCTTCGACGCCGCCGACGTGGCGCAATTGTTCGCCGGTGGCGGCAGCCAGGCACCGTCCGCTACCCGCCATTGAAAGCGCAACGGCGAAGTGAACCTTTGGCCAGACCAGAGGTTCCTACCCAGCGCGGCCTTTTCTGGCATAATCGCGCGCACTTTTTCCGCTGTAGCGAATTTTCGGGTTCGCTACAAAACGTTTGGAGGCTCGGCATTTTGCCGACGGGGGACCCCACATGACGCAAGTCAAAAACGCCGTGTACACCGATATCAGCGCCGCTCAACTGATCGAAGAGGCCCTGCGCCGCGGTGAAGGGGAGCTGGCCGCCAACGGTTCGCTGGTGGTGAAAACCGGCCATCGCACCGGTCGTTCCCCGGCCGACCGCTTCATCGTCGAAGAGCCGAGCACCCAGGGCGCCATCGCCTGGGGTCCGATCAACCGGCCGTTCCCCGCCGACAAGTTCGATGCCCTCTGGGCGCGTGTCGAAGCCTATATCGGCGAGCGCGACCGTTTCGTTTCCCACGTCCATGTAGGCGCCGACCCGCAGCACTACCTGGCGGTCAAGATGACCACCGAGACGGCCTGGCACAACCTGTTCGGCCGCTGCCTGTTCATCAACCCGGAAACCTTCAATCCGGCGTCCAAGAGCGAGTGGTTGATCCTCAACGCGCCGTTCTTCGAGTGCGTGCCCGAGCGCGACGGCACCAACTCCGATGGCTGCGTGATCATCAACTTCGCCGCCAAGAAGGTGCTGCTGGCCGGCATGCAGTACGCCGGCGAAATGAAGAAGGCCATGTTCTCCGTGCAGAATTTCCTGCTGCCCGAGCAGGACGTGCTGCCGATGCACTGCGCCGCCAACATGGGCGAAGAGGGCGACGTGACGCTGTTCTTCGGCCTCTCCGGTACCGGAAAGACCACCCTGTCCGCCGACGAGAGCCGCTACCTGATCGGCGACGACGAGCATGGCTGGGGCGTCGGCAGCGTGTTCAACATCGAGGGCGGTTGCTACGCCAAGTGCATCGACCTGTCCGAGAAGAACGAGCCGGTGATCTGGAAGGCCATCCAGTTCGGCGCCGTGCTGGAAAACGTCGTGCTGCATCCTGAGACCCGCCTGCCCGACTACGCCGACAGCACCCTCACCCAGAACACCCGCGCCGCCTACCCGCGCGAGCTGATCGAGAAGCGCGTGGCGGACAACCGTGCCGGCGAGCCCAACGCGGTGATCTTCCTCACCTGTGACCTCACCGGGGTGCTGCCGCCGGTGTCGATCCTCAACAACGAGCAGGCCGCCTACCACTTCCTCTCCGGCTACACCGCGCTGGTCGGCTCCACCGAGATGGGTTCCGGCGGTGGCATCAAGTCCACCTTTTCCACCTGCTTCGGCGCGCCGTTCTTCCCGCGTCCGGCCGGCGAATACGCCGAACTGCTGATCAAGCGCATCAACGGCTTCGGCTCCAAGGTCTATCTGGTCAATACCGGCTGGACCGGCGGCGGCTACGGCGTCGGCAAGCGCTTCAACATTCCCACCACCCGTGGTGTGATTGCAGCGATCCAGAGCGGCGCACTGATCGGCACCGAGACCGAACACCTGCCCATCATCAACCTGGACGTGCCCAAGGCCGTGCCGGGCGTCGAGACCAACCTGCTCAACCCGCGCAACACCTGGGAAGACAAGAACGCCTACGACGAGGCTGCCAAGGCCCTGGCCCAGCAGTTCATCGACAACTTCAAGAAGTTCGATGTCTCCGACGCCATCAGGAACGCCGGCCCGCAGCTGTAAGTTGCGCATCGCGTGGAACGAGCCGCCTTCGGGCGGCTTTTTCATGCCCGGCAATGGATCGAAATTGGCGATAGCTACCATCAGCAAAGACACATGGATTCGGCGGCTACGCGGGGCATAGCATGGCGACCTCATTTTCCAGTGCCAGCGGAGTCATGCCATGCATATTCAAGAAGCCATCCAGAGCCGTCGCGCGGTCAAGGTCTACGACAGCGCTTTCCAGCTCAGCCGCGAAGAAAAGGACGAACTGCTGCAACTGGCCTTGCTGGCCCCGTCGGCCTTCAATCTGCAGCACGTGCGACTCGTCGAGGTCAGCGACCCGGCCCTGCGTGCGCATATCCGCGAAGTGGGCTGGAACCAGGCACAGATGACCGACGCCTCGATGCTGGTGGTGGTCTGCGCCCAGCTCGACAGTTGGGAAAAGAACGTCGCTCGCGTCTGGCAGGGCGCGCCTGCCGACGTACAGGACTTCATGGCCGGTGCCATCGACAACTACTACCGCGACAAGCCGCAGGTCCAGCGCGACGAAGTCATGCGCAGCGCCGGCCTGGTGGCCCAGACCCTGATGCTCGCCGCCCGCGGCAAGGGCCTGGACTCCTGCCCGATGGACGGCTTCGACTTCGACGCGGTCGGCAAGCTGATCAACCTGCCGGACAACCATGTCATCGCACTGATGGTCGCGGTGGGCAAGCGCGCCGCCGAGCCCAAGCCGCGGATCGGCAAGCTGCCGTTCGACGAGGTGGTCGTTCGCGATCGCTTCTAGGCAAGCCGCAAGGCGAGGCTCGTTCTCCCAGGCGCGGGCTCTGCCCGGGCAGCCACGCTGTGCCTGTCATCTCTCTGCTCTCGGCGCGCAGCAGGCGGGGCGTCGATGCAGCCATGTCGCGAGCAGTGCCAGGCCGTACATCGGCACGCCAAAGGCGACGATGGCCAGCAATACGGCCTCCGGCTCTGGCAGGCGGGCGACCAGGATGGCGCCGCCCAGGTTGCGCGTCAGTATGATCAGTTGCGGGTTGCCGCCTTTCACCGAGCCACTGAACAGGCTGGCGCTCAGCATCGAGGCGATGGGCACCGAGGCGATTAGTAGCAGCTCGGCCTGCTTGGCCAGGTGCGGTAGGGTCAGAAGAGCGATCAAACCGATCAGACCCAGCACGGCTACGTTCGCCAAGCGTTCCAGCGGTACCGTGATCGATCGGCTGAAGTCGGGTGCCCGGTGTTTCAGCGCGCGACCGATACCGTAGGGCAATGCCTGGCCGAGCAGGCAGAGCAGCAATACCTTGCCGAGTAGAGGCGCGCCGGGGCCGTCGCCGCCGATCAAGGTAACGCCAGCCGGGACCAGCAGGATCGCCAGCAGGCAGCTACCAATGACCAGTCGTGCCGCCTGCTCGCCATTGCCTCCGGCCATGCGGTGCAAGGCTGCCCCCGAGGTGCCGAACCCCGCGCCGATGCACAAGACCAGGCCCTGTAGGAGGCTGGGTTCGACACCGTGCCAGGCCACCAGTGAAAGCCCGAACCAGGGCGCCAGGTAACCCAGCAGCGCCGCCTGGTGCCAGCCGCTGGCGCCAGGTTTGCCGGCGGACTCGCTCATGCCCAGGCTGACCATCACCAACCAGGTGTTGATCAGCGCAAAACCATCCAGCGCGCTGCTCACGCCAGGCCCGGTAGGCTGGCCGCCGGTTGTGTGCGCAGATGGCGAAGCAGCTCGGGCAGTAGATGGGCTGCATCCCGCCCTGCCCCGCGCAGGGTGGCCGAAGCCAGGTTGCGCTGCATTGGCTGGCCGACGAAGAACAGCCCCGGCACCTCTCGGGTGCGGCCGTTGCGCTGCAGCAGCCGGCCATCTGTGTCCTGTACCGGCAGGCCATCGAGGAACGGTAGGTTGGGTCGGTAGCCGGTGGCGAAGATCAGCGCGTCGACGCGCTCATGCTCACCATCCTCCCAGATCACCCCGTCCGCAGTGATCCGCTGGAACATCGCCCGCTGGGCGACCAGGCCCTCGCGCAGGGCGCGCTTGTAGCGGCCGTCATCCAGCACTGGAGTGCTCTGGTCCTTGAACCAGCGGCTGTTGTCGAGCCCGCTCAGCCGCAGCCAGAAGTGGATGTCCTTGCCCAGCAAGCGCTGCGGGCTGAACCTGACTTTCTCGCGGGTCGCCAGCGTCACCTGTGCAACCTGGGCCAGCTCGTAGGCGATCTGCACCGCCGAGTTGGCCGCGCCGACCACCACTACGCGTCGTCCCTGCAAGCCTTGCGGGTTCCGGTAGTCGCGGCTGTGCAGGCGCAACCCCTGGAAGTCCTCCAGCCCGGGGATGTCCGGCGTGTAGGGCCGGCTGAAGGCGCCGGAGGCCACCACCAGCGCCTGGCAGCCGAAGACCTCGCCGTTGGCGCTGAACAGACGGAACCCATCGGCTTCGCGGAGTACCGTGTCGACGCGGCAATTCAGGTGAATCGGCAGGTCGAAATGCTGGGCATAGTGCTCCAGGTAATGCGTTACCTCATCCCGGCGCGGGTAGTGGTGCGCGGGGCCGGGAAAGGGCAGGCCGGGCAGCGAGGAATAACCGGCCGGGGAGAACAGCCTGAGGCTGTCGTAGTAGTGTCGCCAGTTGCCACCCGGCCGATCGCCCGCCTCCAGAATTCGAAAGTCCAGCCCCTGGCGCTGCAGGTGCCAGCCCATGGCTAGCCCGGCTTGCCCGGCACCGATGATCACGACCTGATGATGTTCTTCATTGTGCATATATGCGCCCCTATGCATGTATCGCCGCAAAAAATAGACCCGAGTCAGCCGGGCCCGCCGGGACAACAGAACGAAGCGATGCGCTTGCACTGCTGCAGGATGATTTCCAGGCGCGCGACTATCGCCGGGCCGTCCACCTCGTAGAACACCTGGCGACCCTCCTTGGCGGTGCGCAGGATGCCGGCGTCCAGCAGGGTCTGTAGATGGCGCGAAACCACCGAGCGTTCCTGCGGCAGGCCGGCCGCGATCTCGCTGACGTCGGCGCGGCCGAGTAGCATCACGCGGCGGAGCACGCCGACCCGCGAGGGCTCGCAGAGGGCCTTGAAGAAAGTGCTGTCGAGCGTCTCGATGGCGGCGTCGACGGCACGTTGTCGGCTGGCTGGCTGATCGTTCATGGTGGCGACTTTATGTGCGCGACAATGCACATGTCAACGGCGGTTCGGCAAATAGTCATTGTCTGGTCGCGGTGGATGGCCGAGCATGGCGGGCTCGTCTGCCATCTCAGTCAACGGAGTGACCGCCATGGTCCAGCAAAGCCTGCAAGACGTCTTCGGCTATTCGCACTTCCGCCCCGGCCAGGAGGCCACCGTCGCCGCTGTGCTGGCGGGCCGCTCGGCGGCGGCGATCTTCCCTACCGGCTCGGGCAAGTCGCTGTGCTATCAACTGCCGGCCCTGCACCTGCCGCACCTGACCCTGGTGGTCTCGCCGCTGCTGGCGCTGATGCAGGACCAACTGGCGTTCCTGCACAAGCACGGCATCGCCGCCGCCAGCATCGACTCGGCGCAGAGTCACGAGCAGGTCGCCGCGACCATGGCCAAGGCCAGGTCCGGTGAACTGAAGATTCTGATGATCTCGGTGGAGCGGCTGAAGAACGAGCGCTTCCGCCACTTCATCGCCCAGGTGCCGATCTCCCTGCTGGTGGTGGACGAGGCCCACTGCATCTCCGAGTGGGGCCACAACTTCCGGCCCGACTACCTCAAGCTGCCGGACTACCAGCGCCAGTTCGGCATTCCCCAGGTGCTGCTGCTGACCGCCACCGCCACGCCGCCGGTGATCGCCGACATGCGCGCCAAGTTCGCCATCGCCGCCGAGGACGTGATCACCACCGGCTTCTACCGCCCCAACCTCAACCTGCTGGTGGAGCCGGTGCGCGGCCGCGACAAGCAGCAGCGGCTCGCCGACTGGCTGGCACCGCGCGTCGGCCAGCCGAGCATCGTCTACGTCACCCTGCAGAAGACCGCCGAGCAGGTGGCCGAGCGCCTGAGCCAACGCGGCATCCCGGCCAGCGCCTATCACGCCGGCATGCCCCACGAGCAGCGCGAGGCGCTGCAGCGTCAGTTCATGGGCGGGCGGGTGAACTGCATCGTCGCCACCATCGCCTTCGGCATGGGCATCGACAAGAGCGACATTCGCAACGTGGTGCACTTCGACCTGCCGAAATCCATCGAGAACTACAGCCAGGAGATCGGCCGCGCCGGGCGCGATGGGCAGCCCTCCGATTGCCTGGTGCTGGCCAACCGCGACAGCCTCAACGTGCTGGAGAACTTCGTCTACGGCGACACTCCGGAACGGGAGGGCATTCGCTGCGTGCTCGACGAACTGCTCGCCGCCAGCCGGGACGGCCAGTGGGAGCTGCTGCTCAATGCGCTCTCCGAGCAGAGCAACATCCGCCAGTTGCCGCTGAAGACCCTGCTGGTGCAGCTCGAACTGCGCGGCATCATCGCCCCGCGCTTCTCCTACTTCGCCGAATACCGCTTCAAGTACCTGATCGAGCCCGAGGCGCTGGTGGCCCGGTTCGATGGCGAGCGACGTCAGTTCGTCGAGGCCATCGTGCAGACGTCCGCCCGCGCACGGACCTGGTGCACGCTGGATTTCGACCTGCTCTATCGGCAGCACCAGGCCGAGCGCGCCCGGGTGGTGAAGGCGCTGGAGTACTTCCAGGAGCAGGGCTGGATCGAGGTGGAAAGCAAGCAGATGACCGAGGTCTACGAGGTGCTGCGGCCTGATTTCGATCCGGCGGCCCTCGCCGAGGAACTGCATGGCCACTTCCGGGACAAGGAAGCCAGCGAGATTGGCCGCATCCAGGCCATGCTGGCGCTGTTCGCCAGCGAACAGTGCCTGAGCCGGCGCCTGGCGGACTACTTCGGCGACCGGCAGGCGCCGGAGCGCTGCGGCCATTGCTCGGTATGCCGCGGACAGCCGGCGCACCTGCCGGAACCGCCCGCCCTGCCGCCGCTGGCTGGTCAGGACGCCACGGCCCTGTGCGCCGCCTTCGTCGCGCGGCATCGCGAGCACAAGGGGATCTCGCCCAGCGCCGAATGCCTGACCCGCTTCCTCTGCGGTATTGCCGTGCCCTTGTTCACCAAGCTCAAGGCGCGCAGCGTGCCGGGGTTCGCCGCGTTGGAGAACTACCCCTATGCCGAGGTGCGGGATTGGGTGCGGCGGACTGCCCCGGATTGCGCTGGCGCTTATCCGGGCTACGGGCTTCGTCAGTAGCGCCGGCCCCTACGCTCCACAAGCCCGACAACGACCTGGCCGCAACTGCGGCCGCTTCGTCGCCCTGAACGACTTGGCTGTGGCCGCCCAGGCCGATCAGACATGCAGTAGCCGGCGCACTTCCGACCGCGCGCCGGTGCTGATGAAGGGGCTGAAGCGAACGAACAGCTCGCCCAGTTCGGCGCCGAGGCGTGCGATGAATGCGGCGTCCTGGGCTGCGATCTGCAGTTCGTTGGCCACGGTCAGCTCGCAGAAGTCGCCGAGCAGGGCGTCCTCTAGGGGATAGGTCGAGCCGGCGAAACGGTCGCGGAAAAGCACCGGTGCCTCGCGGCCTATACAGGGCCAGGTCGTGTCCCGGTCGCAAGCGCAGTAGTGGTAGACGATGGCCTCGGCCTCGATGCCGATCAGCGCGGCGATGCGCGCCCGGCCATCTCGGCCGACCAGGGCCTGGTTGAACCCAGCGGTGCCGTAGGCAGCGTGGAACAGGCCGGCATCGGCCAGCGCGGGTCGGGCGCCCCAGTCCAGCAGCAGTCGACGGGTGCCGTCCAGATGGTCGATCAGGCTGCCGTTGAGGTGGGCGAACTCGCCCGCGCCGAGCTGCCGAAGTGCCTGGAAGCGCGGGTCGTCATCCATAAGGCCTCCGTGGCCGTGGTGTGGCCTGGTTGGGGGATGGGTGCTGTCGCGCAGGCTCATGCCGGGCCTTCGCCGGGCGGCGTTCGCTTGCTGCGCCAGTAGACTGGCCGTGCGACCTTGCGCGGTTTGCGCCGGGTCAGCAGGGCCACCAGCAATTCGAACAGCGCCAGCACGACCCAAGCCAGCAACTCCAGGATCAGCGAGGCCAGCGTGGCCAACGCCTCCAGCGCGGTCAGCGCCTGGCCGCCGGCACCGAAGAGGGCGGCGATGGCTTCGACAAGGGCAGTGAACAGGCCGATGACGGCTTCGACCAGGGCCGCGATCAGCGCGAACAGTGCCTCGATCATGGCAGCGGTTCCGCACGCTGCACGCGGCTACGCACCTCCATCAGCGCGAAGCCCAGCAGATTCTGCCCCGGCCAGAGCCGAGGCTGGCGCGCCGCCGGGTCGTCGGCGGCGAGGCCGATGCCCCAGATGGCGTCCACGGGGCTGGCTTCCACCAGCACGCGGTTGCCGGTATCGAGGAGAAAGGATTCCAGCGCGGGGTTCTGCGTGAACTTGCCGAGGTTGGCGGCAACCACGATCTCGAAGCAGTGCGCCTCCCAGGTCTGGGCATCGAAGCCTCGGACCTGGCGGCCGAGTTGCTTGGCCTCGGCGGGCGACTGCGCCGCCAGGATGCGGGCGAGCGTGGAGGCGTCGCCGAACAGGCGGGCCTTGCCGGCCATCATGAAGTGCTCGGCGGTCCCGTAGGCCTGGCCATCGATACGGAAGGGCGCTTCGTACCACTGGCTCAGGCAACTGGCGGAGGTGCCCGACTTCGGCTTCCTGTGTCCCCAGAAGAACAGGTATTCCACGGGCTCGCCGCGGTCCAGGCGCTCGATCAGCGCGTCCTTGCTTTTGATATCCACCGGCTGCATCCGTTTGCGTGAAAAGGCGCCAGTGTAGGCCAGGGCGCGGCGGTGGGGCGAGGACGCGCTCGCGTTTTGCCGACGTAAACTCAGGGCTGGACGAGGTTGATCAGGTTGCCGCAGATGTCTTCGAACAGCACCGCGGTGACCGGCCCCTGGCGTTGGGGGACGCCGCGAAAGGTCACCCCCAGCCCCTTCAGCCGGCGGTGCTCGGCCTGGATGAACGCGGTGGCGGCGATCTTCGCGTCGAACAGCGCCTTCTGGTGGATCTGCGAGGCGCGAAAGCCCGTCGGCTCCAGCACCAGCTCGACCCCCTGCACGCCCTCGGGGGCGGTCACCGGCAGCCAGCGATAACCGCCCAGGGGCTGGTCCGCGTGTTTGTCGAAGCCGAGCGCCTGGGTGTAGAACTGCAGGGCCTTGTCCCGATCGTCGACCAGCATGCTGGCGAGCCTGATTTGCATGGGACCTCCTTGACCGAAGCGGCGGGCCGCGCCGGCCCGCTCGACTGAGCGCCTAGGAAAATACCGGTCAGTCTGTTCGTGGTTCAGCTCGCTTCGATGGTTTCAACATTGCCGTCCAGTGCCATCAGCAGGGTCTCGATCTCCAGGCTCGGGTGAGCCTTGGCGATCATGCCGCGAAGTGTGCGCAACTGGTCGGCATGGGTGGCTTTCTCCTGTTGCGGGTCCTGGGTGTGCTCGGGACCGAGAATGACCTTGTAGGCGCCGCAGTCGCGATGGTCGAGGATGATCACCCGGCGGATGGCGTGCAGCTGGATGGCGATATCCAGGTGTTGCCAGAAGGTTTTGTTCCACGCCGGGTACTTGTCGGTGATCGCGCCCAGGGAGGCGCCGGCCAACACGATATGGTCGTACTTGTCGCGCAGCCCGCGGCCGCTCATGTAGCGTTCGATCTCGTCCATCAGGCGGAAGTCCATGCAGCTGAGCAGCAGCGCCTCGGTGTTGCCGGCCGCGCGGGCCCTGGGCACTCCGGAGGTGACCGCCAGCAGGCTGGCGCCGGCACCGAGCGCGGCAAGTTGCAGGAACCGGCGGCGATTGCCGGGCTGTTTGAGGGTATCGCTTTCCATGTGGGTCACTCCTGAATAGTCCGTCGGGGGCAAGGGGGTCGCCCTGCCGAAACCGCCGCGCAGGCGCGGCGTAGGACTTAGTCAGGTGCAGGCGGACATTTATCCGGGGCTCTGCGATTTGCGCCATGGGCTTTATGGCGAGATGTTGCCGACGTCCCGGTGAAACTGATCCATCGCATGCTGCGAAATGGCCATCGCTTCGGGAAACCCCTGTTGGCTGGCCGTTTCACACCTGCGCCAGGCAATGATGTGGTCGACCTTGGTCTAGATGCCCAAACCGAGCATGGTGCACAGGCGTATCGCGCTGGCCAGCGACTGGCGATAGGCCAGGTACTGGTACTCGTTGAGCACGGCATTCACCTCGGCCGAGGTCGTGGCTTTGTCCAGCTTCGCGGTCGCGGCGCGATAGTCGGACCGCGTCTGGCTATCTTCAAGGGCGGCGAAGTTGTCCGCCGACCGGAAATAGGCCTAGGCGATTTGGAATTTATCGGGCTGCTGCTCGGCCGAACTCGGCGCGGTCGTAAGGAGGGTGGCGACAGCCAAGAGTACGGCGTAGCGAGTGCGTACGTTCATGAGTGCGTTCCGAAAAGCCGAGTGATGAACTGTTCGGGCGTCCAGGCCTTGAGATCCGAAACCTGCCCGTCGCCGAGTTCGATCAGCCGCAGGCGCCCTTGGCGATCCTCGACGACGTCGACGGAGAAGAACGGGCTGTCGATTCTTTCGGCGATGCTCGTCACCAATTGCGGAACCTCGCCATGGCGGGCGTACGGGCGGCTCTTGAAAACGAAGTAGCGCTCCTCCGTCTCCGTGCGGAGTTCCTCCCGTTCGCGGATGCAGACGCCGCCTTCGATCCCGCCGCGAAATTGCTCGATGAGACCAACGACTTCCGCGATTTCATCAAGGTCGGCAGCCATTGAGCCGCGCGAAGTGGTGAGGGATTTCACGTAGTCCTTCACGAAGTAGCCTTGCCACTTTCGGCCAGCGAGCGCTGCGGCGTAGTCCCGGTGGGCATCCGGAAAGACGGTCTCCGGGGTCCAGTCGGTGCAGAGGGGATACCACTCCGGAAGATGATGGCAATGGCGGTACTGTGCTGCGGTGGTGAGCATCGTGGCGGTGCATCCTGCCACCGCCAGATGCAATTGCGCATAGGTGTCGGGCGTCAGCATCCAGCCGCGATAGATGACCTCGCTTCGCTCAGGAACCGGCGGATAGGCCCTGAAATTACCCTGCTCGAAATCGTCCATGGAGAACAACGAGCAGCGAATGCCGTTTTGCCGTGCGGCCCGGTACTCCGCCTGGTAAGCCGCGTCTGGCTCCCTGGGGTGGAGTGGATCACTGGGGTAGAGAAGGTGCATCCCTGTAGGTCTCTCTGGTTTTGGTAGCTTGCAGGTGCCGTCTGGGACGGTACGTGAAGTCGCGAGCGAAGGCCAGGCAGGGCTCACTCGGGCCCAACCCGCCGCTGAGCCAGCGCCCGCTCGATCCGCGCGATAAACCTACGCGTTTCTGGGAAAGGTGTTCGCTGCCGTGCAGGGAGAGCACGCGCAGCCGGCAGCGCGGGGCGCGGCGCCGAGGATGGCGGTCTTCAATACCCGTCGCACGGGCCGCCACATCACCAGCCGATCGACCCACCAGGGCGAGCCGAGCGAGGTCACCGCCAGCATCTCGCAGCCCATGCAGTCTCGGCTTGATTGGCCAGCAACCGTTCGACCTGCCCGGCGACGTCCTCCACGGCATAGGGGCCGGCGTAGTAGCTGGCCCGCTCGGTGGCGTTCAGCGCCGGTTGGAAGTGCTTGGCGTAGACGTCACGTGGTGCCTGTGCCGACGCAGCGTGGCGACGATGCGCTCGGTCAGGCCGGCGCACAGGCTCGCGGAAAGCGGGTGGGCTTTGACGACCCGGCAACGCATCAGCTCTCGTGCCCTTGTTTCTGCAGCGCACGCTCTATGGCATTCAGGAAATGCCGTTCGGCCTCCCAGGGGCCGCTTTTTGCGTAGCGAGTGCCGACAGGACTGTCGCGTCGCACGTAGTCGGCAAGTTCGTCATAGGTGAGCAGGGCCGTGGTGCCGCCGCAAACCCCTGGAGTGATTTCGTACTCCGAGAAGATGAACTCGATGCCGGCCTCGCGGATGAAAAAGCGTGGCAGGTACTGCGGGCGGTAGAGGCTGTCTTCAAGAATCGCATCGCAGGTTTTGAGCACTTCCCTGGCGATCAGTGCTTTCACGCCTTGCTGGGCATTGCGCCGGGCATCGAACACGTCGAAGAAGTCGAGGATCGTCTGCGAGCGAAGGTCCACGTTGATGGCGGCCAGCGAGGTATTGCCATTCGCCGCCCCCTTGTAGAACGCGTACTGCTCCACCTTGATGCTGAGCACCGATTCGTCTTGGACCCCGGGCTCATAGGCGAACTGGTAGTCGAGCAGGCTTGGGTCCAGATAACCCAAAGCCATCTCCTCGAGCTCGGCATTCAGAGAGGCGTACAGGTCATTCGGGTAGTAGTAGACCAGTTGAGGGTAGCGGCCCTTGATCGTGCCGCCTTCCTGCAGATAGTTGTTCCCGGTTCGCTCGGCGATCTGCTCGGCGGACAGCTCCACGCCTTCCAGCACTACCTGTCGGCGCAGGTGATCGACAACCTTGATGGAGACATAGGACACGATGGGCAGGGCGAACGCCCAGACGGCCAGGTAATAGCTGATGGCAGTCATCTTGGCAGGCAAGGTCCAGGCCTTCCATTGCTTCGAACTCGGCATCCATTTCATTGCGCGCTCTCCTGACCTCGGGGCGGCAATGCTAGCAGAGCCTACGGCCGGCGCGGGATCACCTGGCGCGCAGCGTGGCTGGGGGCGCTAGTGCCGGCGCAGGCAGTGATGGACGTCCCACCGGGTCCAGGGCGCGGCTCGTGCCACTCAGCCCCGGCCCACCTCCCACTCGGTCTTGCCCAACCACTCCCCGAACGCCGCCGGCGCCAGCGGTTTGCTCAGTAGGTAGCCCTGGGCGATATCACAGCCGAGTGCGTCCAGACGTTCCAGAACCTCGGTGGTCTCCACGCCCTCGGCGACGATCTTCAGGCCCATGTTATGGCCGAGGTCGATGGTGGAGCGCACGATGATGTCGTCGTCGGGGTTGCTCAGCAGGTCCTGGATAAAGGACTTGTCGATCTTCAGTTCGTGCACCGGCAAGCGCTTGAGCTGGGCCATAGACGAGTAGCCGGTACCGTAGTCGTCGATGGACAGGCGCACGCCCAACTGGCGCAGTTGTTCGAGCTGGCCCATGGCGAGTTCCGGGTCGGCCATCACCGCGCTTTCGGTGATTTCCACCACCAGGGTGGCCGGCGCCACCTGGTATTCGTCCAGTTGGGCGGCGATGTAGCCGGCGAACTGCGGGTCGGCCAGGTCGAGGGCGGAAATGTTGATGGCGGTCTTCAGGCCCAGGTCCTGATCGTGCCAGGCGCGGTTCTGCGCCAGCGCCGTGCGCACCACCCAGCGGGTGAGGGCGCAGACGTTGCCGGTCTGTTCGGCCAGCGGGATGAATTCGTCCGGCGGCACGAAGCCGTGCAGCGGGTGGATCCAGCGCACCAGGCATTCCACGCCGAGCAGGCGGCGCTGGGGAATATCCAGCTTGGGCTGGAAATACAGGCTCAACTGCCCATCGTCGATGGCGCTCTTCAGTTCGCTCATCAAGGCCAGGCGTACCAGGCTATGGCGGTCCAGTTCCGGGCGGTAGAGGGCGTAGGGCGAACGCTGCGCCTTGCCCAGGTACATGGCCACCTCGGCGTGCTGCAGCAGGGTGCCGGCGCTCTCGCCGTGGTCCGGATAGAGGGCGATGCCGAGGGTGGCATTGAGCGTCATGCTGATGCCGCGCACGTCGAAGGGCGTGGCCAGGGCGGTGCGATAGCGCTGGGCGGCCTGGATCACCGCGTTGGGCGTGGTGCGCGGTAGCAGCAGGGCGAATTCGTCGCCGCCCAGGCGCGCCAGTTGCTCGCCGTCGGCGAGCTGCCCGCCGAGGCGCGCCGCCAGCTGGCAGAGCAGGCTGTCGCCGGCGTCGTGGCCGAGGGTGTCGTTGAGGTCCTTGAAGTTGTCCAGGTCCATCAGCAGCACCGCCACGCAGTCGCCGGGGCGGGCCGCGTCCAGGGCCAGCTCGATCTCGGCGAGGAAGCGGTTGCGGTTGGGCAGTTCGGTCAGCGGGTCGCGGTAGGCGAGGAAGCCGATGGTCGCCTCGCGCTCGGCGATGCCCTGCTGCATGGCGACGAATTCGCGGGCGAGCAGGCCCACTTCGCCGGCTGCGCGGGTCTCCATCGGCGCACGATAGTCGCCGGCGGCGATGCGGCGCACGCTCTCGACCATGCGCGTCAGTGGCCGGCTTACCGTATTGGCGATCCACAGCGCCCCCAGCCCGGCCAACAGCAGGGCGGCGGCGAAGATCGCGGCGAGCTGCCATTGCAGCGGCTGGTAGTCGGCCAGCGCGGCGGACAGCGAGCGCAGCAATAGCACCTGCAGCTCGCCGCCGGTGCCGGCCAACGGGGCGCGGAAGGCGACACGCTCGTCCTGTTGCAGGTCGAGCAGGAACACCCCCTCGCCATCGGGAATGTCCAGCCCGCTCAATTCCGCCCGCGCCACCGGCGCCAGGTTGCTGGCCAGCACCCGGTAGGCGCCGGCGCTGCCGGTGAGCAGCGCCACGTCCGCACCGCTCAGCTCGGCCAGGTGGCCGGCGGCGGTATCGTCGATGGCGAAGCCCATCACCAGCCAGCCGAGCAGGTTCGGGCGCGGCGCGAAGATCGGCGTGACGTTCACGTGCAGCACGGTATCGCCCAGCACCACCAGGCGCTCGCCGCTCTGTGGGTCGCCGAGGCCGAGCAGCTCCGGCCACGGCAGCTCGGCGCCCGGCAGCAGCACGCCGCTGGTGCCGGCGAGGATGCGCCCCTCGGGCGCGCTGACCAGGGCGAAGCTGGCATCGCTGCGGGCGGCGAACGACTCCAGCGCGGCGGACAGCGATTGCGCTTCCTGCTCCGGACTGCCCAGCAGGTCGGCGATTTCGCCGAGCAGGGTGAAGTCCTTGGCGATCAGGTCGGCCATGGCACTCTGTGCCTGGCGCCGGCCCTGCAGCTCATTGGCCAGCACCACATGGGCGAAGCTCAGTTGGCCGCGAATCTGCGCCAGCGTGTGGGCATAGGTGGAGCGGTAGACCAGCGCCAGCAGCAAGGCCATGACGATCAGCAGCATGGCCAGGAAGAAGGCGAGGATCTTGCCGCGCAGGCTCATCGCACGTAGCCGCCCTTGCCGCGGGGAATGTCCTTCGGCGGTTTGCCGCGCGGGTCGCGCTTGAGCGACTCGCTCAGGCGGATGCGCAGCGAGGTCTCGCCGGCCAGGTCGCGAGCCAGGCTCGCGGGCGCATCGGCGACGCGCGGGTGCCAGACCTGCACCCGTTGGCCCGCGGCCGGCTCGTAGTCCAGCCGGGCGCGACCGCTCTGATCGGTCTGGGCGAACCAGGGGGTTTCCAGCACCAGCACGAAGCCGAGCATCCAGTCGTGGATATTGCAGCCGAGAGTGACCAGACCGGGCTGGTCGAAACGCACCTCCTGGGCTTGATCGCCCTGGTGATGCAGGCGCAGCTCGAAGCGCTTGGCCGGGGAGAACGAATAGACGTGGTGGTTGATCGGGTCCGAGTTGGGAAACACCACCGTGGTGCCCACCTGCACCGGCAGGATGTACGGCTCGAACAGCCGGCGCTTCTGGTCCATCACCGCCGTGCCGGGCGCGGCCTGTTGCGGCCCCGGCTCGATCCACACCACTGCCTCGGGCAGCGGCTTGCCCTTGTGGTCGAGTAGTTCCACTTCCAGGCTCGCGGCCTGGGCGGCGGACCAGAGAACCGCCGGCAGCATCGCCAGCCATGTGCGTACCTTCATAACCACCTCGCCGCAACGACCGCTTGGCTGAGTATAGGAAGGTCTTCGTGGATTTCTGGCGGATGGCCAGCAGGGCGATGGTTGGTTCGGTTGCATAGGTGAGCCGAGCGTTGTTCAGGCGGCGGGCTGGGCTGTTCGGCGCGGGACCCCGCGCACAACTCAACGACGGGCCTCTGGCGCTGGCGGCTAGCCGTACCGGCGACGCGGCGTCAGCCAGGAATGCTCGCAGCTACTGCAATATGGCGCCGTGCTCAGCGCCGGCCGGCAATAGCTGTTCGAGCGGCTGGCCAATTGACGCGAGCGGCGAAGCCAGGTGGACTTCTGCCGCCTCGCCAGGCATGTTCTAGCGACTGTCCGATTGGCTCATCCATCCGTCACTGCTCTTGTCGGCTGGATTGCACGCCCGGCTTCCGTTCCGGAGCCCCGCGCTCGCCCGCTCGGATCAGCGCCCACGAACCAAGCAAACGAAACCCAGGTTGTGCATCGATGACCGGCGAGCACCATTGGCAAGGCGAAATCTGGCTGGCACGGGACTACGGCCTGTTCGCCGGGGAGAGCGGGCACACCCGCGTGCATCGGCATTATGCGCATCAGGTCATGCTCGCGGCGGCCGAACCGCTGCGCCTGCGGGTGGAAGGCGAGGTGCTGAGCGGGCGTTGCCTGCTGGTGGAGTCCCAGCTCAGCCATGCCTTCGACGACGCCCGCCAGCCGCTGCTGGCAGTCTACGCCGAGCCTCTGGCCTTCGCCCCCGAGGCATTGCACCTGGCCGTGGCCGAGTGCGAAACGAGTCTGCCGGCCCTGGCGCAGTGCCTGGCCGCGCTGCCTCGGCGGCCGCTGGACCCGCGGCTGCAGCGGGCGCTCGAGGCCGTGGACGGCTTGCTGGCGGGCAAGGTCAGCGCGCAGGCCCTGGCAAACCAGGCCAATCTCTCTCTCAGCCAGTTGGAGCGTCTGTTCGGCCAACAGGTCGGACTCTCCGTGCGGCGTCTCGTCTTGTGGCGCCGGCTGCACCGGGCCCTGGCGCTCGCCCTGCAAGGGCTGAGCCTGACCCAGGCCGCCCATGATGCCGGCTTCGCCGATTCGGCCCACCTCTCCCGCAGCGTGCGCAGCCTGTTCGGCATCCGCGCCGACCTGAGCCTGCCGCACCTCCGGCTACGGCTGCTCGACTGATGCTGGGGGCGTCCGACGGAATGGCGCTGCCAATTGCTCAAGGTAGGCGACCGGATACTCCGGCTGGTCGCCGATGCCCAGGTCCTGGCTGTCCAGTCGCTGCCCCGGCTGGTAGCGCACGGTGCCGAGCAGCCGGTCCCAGACGCTGAAGAACAGCGCGAAGTTCACGTCGCCTGCGGTGCCCTTGACGTGGTGGAAGCGATGCACCGGTGCCCAGGCGAACAGATGGCGCAGTGCGCCGATGCGCATGTCCACGTTGCTGTGCTGGAGCAGCAACTGGATGACCACCGCAAAGGCCAGCAGCGTCGCCAGCGTCTGCGGCAGCCCGAGCAGCACCAGCGGCAGGATGCCGGCCATCGCCTCCAGCGTCTGGTGCAGCGGGTGCTTCATCAGCCCGTTGAAGCCGTACAGCCGCTGCACGCTGTGGTGCACCGCGTGCAGTCGCCAGAGCAGCGGCTGGCGGTGGCTGGCGTAGTGCATCAGCGTCACGCCGAGGTCCGCCAGCGCCACCGCCAGCAGCAGTTGCAGCCAGAGCGGCCAATCGGTCGGCCACAGCGCCAGCGCCGGCACGCTACCCGCCAGCAGGGGCACCGCGAACACGCCCAGGCCGTTCAGCGCTTCGTTCACCGCCGCATGCAGCGCATCGCGCCAGCGGTCGCCGCGCGGGCGGTTCCAGTCCCGTTGGTAGGGCAGCAGAGCTTCGGCGAGAAAGGACAGGGCCACTGCCGCCAGCAGCAGCGGCAGCAACCAGCCGGCGGCGGTCTGTCGATAGCCGACCAGCCAGGTGGCCAGGGCGACGAAGCCGAACAGCATTGCAGGTGCATAAAGGATGCGGACGAGCTTTCGCATGGGGCAAGTCTCCAGAAAAAGGACACTGCCAGACTCGCGCGACCGCCGGGGGGAGGGATTGAATAAATGGCGCAAAGAAGAGAAGAGCGGGATGTGGCGAGCTCGTGGGCGGGATGCGCGGCCTCGCCCATTCGCTACATGGCGCCATCGGCCGACCGTCCCTGCCTGGGCGCGGCCGATGGACCCGCCGGGTCACTCCTTGGTGTACACCGCCAGGTAGGTAATGGTGGGCTTTCCGAAGCCCATGCAGCCCGGCTGCTGAATCTGGAACACGGAGTGGAACTTGTAGCCCTCGGCGGCGTGAGCGGTGAAGCGCTTCTCCAGATTGGCGATCGATTTGTTGGAGAACTCGGCACCTATGGATTCGATTTTGTACTGCATGGCTGCTCCTTCTTGCATGAGAGATCGGTGCCACCTGCGCCGGGACGGCACCGTGACAACCTGTTCATCGTGAGTCGTATGCCCTTGCCCAGGCCGTGTTCCCGAATGGCCAACTCGCTGTAGTGCGAGCAGCTGGGGTCGAACACACACCTGTTACCGATCTTCTGCGGGCGAATGCGCCGATAGAGGCGCAAGGACAAAACGGCGAGTTTCACACCGGCCGGCTTCTGCGGAATGGGGAGGGCGTGAATTTCCTTGTCCAACGCGGTGGAGCCGGTCAGTTGCCGTTCCAATGAGGGGCGAAGCTGCTCGTCGACATTGAATTCGAAGCTTGCATTGCTTGGATCGAACGGGGTCAAGCGGTCTCGTCCTTGATTGGCGGCTGCGACTAGGGGCGCAAGCCCGGTGCTGTGGGGCGGTTCCGGAAGATACGGTTTTTCAGGGGCGAAAGGAAGCGAGCCGTAGTCTCCAGCGGATGCCCTTCAGAGACCCTGAACGCCGTGTTCATTCCCGCCCGACGGCCAGGATCTCCCCGATCAACCACTGCAACGCCGCATCCCGCGCGCGCTGGGCCGGGCTGACGATTTCCAGGTGGAAGGGGTCGAGGCGGAAGGGCAGGTCGAACAGTTGCAGGGGCAGCAAGCCGGCGAAGTGGCGAGCGAGCTGGCGGGGCAGCACGGCGACCAGGTCGGTGGCGGCGACGACATGGGCGGCCTGCAGGTAGTTGGGCGTGGTGTACACGACCTGGCGCTCAAGGCCCTGTTCGCCCAGCCACTGGTCGACCATGCCCTTGGTCTGGCCGCCCTGCACCCACAGGTGGCGCAGGCGCAGGAAGCCTTCGAGGTCGGGTTGGCCGCCAAGCAGCGGATGGTCGCGGCGGGCGGCCAGCTGCAGGGTTTCGCTGGCCCAGGGGTGGCGCTGGAAGCGCGGCGGCACGTCGAGGAAGCGGCCGAGGGCGAGGTCGATCTCGCCCTTGTCGAGGGCATCGGTGGGCAGCGTGGGGCTGAGGTGGCGCACCGAAAGTTCGATGCCAGGCGCCTGTTCGACCAGGCGGCGCAGCAGGCTGGGCATGCAGATCAGCTCGACGTAGTCGGTCAGGGCGACGGTGAAGCGCTGGCGACTGCGCGCCGGGACGAAACCTTCGCCCTCGTTGAGGCTCTGTTCTATCTGGCGCAATGCCGAACGGATCGGCGCTTCCAGCGCCAGCGCCCGTGGGGTTGGCTGCATGCTTCGGCCAACCCGCACCAGCAGCGGGTCGTCGAGCAATTCGCGCAGGCGGTTGAGGGCGTTGCTCACCGCCGGTTGGCTGAGGGACAGGCGTTCGGCGGCGCGCGAGACATTGCGCTCGCGCAACAGGGTGTCGAGTACCCGCAGCAGGTTGAGGTCGAAGGTGGAGATATTCATCGGCCCAATACGACGTATCACAACTCTAAATTTCAAAAATAGTAGCTGCTTTCTTATCGTGACTGCCGATTTTGCTCCGTGCATAAGGGGAACGATTATGAGCCTATCCGTCTCACCGCAGGTCGCCAGCGCGGCCGTCATTGGCGCCGGCACCATGGGCCGCGGCATCGTCATGAGCCTGGCCAACGCCGGTATCCGCGTGCGCTGGCTGGACACCGACTCGCAAGTGCTCGACCAGGCACTGAGCGCCGTCGCCGCCACCTACGCCCACGGCGTGCGCCAGGGCCGCATCAGCCAGGAACAGGCGGATGCCCGCTATGGGGGTATCGAGGCGGTGGCGGACTACCCGGCGCTGGCGGACGTCGACCTGGTGATCGAGGCGGTGTACGAGAACCTGGCGCTGAAGCAGGACATCTTTCGCCAGCTGGATGCCAGCGTGAAGCCGGCGGCGATCCTCGCCAGCAACACCTCGGCGCTGGACATCGACGCCATCGCCGCCGTCACCGGGCGGCCGGAGCAGGTGCTGGGCCTGCACTTCTTCAGCCCGGCGCACATCATGAAGCTGCTGGAAGTCGTGCGCGGCGCCAAGACCTCCCAGAGGGTACTGGACAGTGCGCTGGAGCTGGGCCGGCGCATGGGCAAGGTGGCGGTGGTGGCCGGCAACTGCCACGGCTTCATCGGCAATCGCATGTTGCACACCTATGTACGCGAGGCCCGCAGGCTGCTGCTGGAGGGCGCCTACCCGCAGCAGGTGGATGCCGCGCTACAGGGCTTCGGCTTCGCCATGGGGCCGTTCCGCATGTACGACGTGGTGGGCATCGACCTCGAATGGCGCGCCCGCGAGCTGGCCGGCCAGGGGGAGGACGCGCCCGAGGTGCAGGTGGATAACCGGCTCTGCGAACTGGGCCGCTTCGGGCAGAAGGCACAGAAGGGCTACTACCGCTATGCCGAAGGCAGTCGCCAGGCCGAACATGATCCGGAAGTGGATGCGCTGGTGCTGCGCGAGAGCGAACGGCTCGGCTTCCGCCGCCGCGAGATCGGCACCGAGGAAATCCTCGAGCGCGGCCTGCTGGCGCTGGTGAACGAGGGGGCGAAGACCCTCCAAGAAGGCATCGCTGCCAACAGCCATGACATCGATCTGGTGTACCTCAACGGCTATGGCTTCCCGGCGGACAAGCGCGGGCCTATGGCCTGGGCGGATGCCGAGGGGCTTTCGTCGATCCACGGGCGGTTGCTGGATTTGCAGGCGCGCTTCGGCGAGCACTGGCGACCGGCGGCACTGATCGAGCAATTGGCGTTTTCCGGCATGCACCTGGCCGACGTACGGGAGAGCCGCTGATGAGCTATCGAGCCCCCCTGCGCGACATGCGCTTCGTGCTGCACGAACTGTTCGATGTCACTGGCCATTGCGCGCTGCTGGACAACGGCCTGGACCGCGAGCTGATCGACGGTGTGCTGGAGCAGGCCGCCAGCTTCACCGCCAACGAAATCGCCCCGCTCAATCGCATCGGCGACGAAGAAGGCTGCCGCCTGGAGGATGGCCGGGTGAGCACGCCAACGGGCTTTCGCGAGGCTTATCGGCAGTACGTGGCGAACGGCTGGGGCGGCATGACCGGCCCTACCGAATACGGCGGCCAGGGTTTCCCGCAACTGGTCGGCTGGGCCTTTCACGAAATGCTGATGGCGGCGAACCTGTCCTTTCGCATCTATTCGGGACTTACCGAGAGTGCGGTGCTGGCGCTGTACAGCCATGGCAGCGAGGCGCTCAAGCGCGACTACCTGGCCAAGCTGGTCAGCGGCGAGTGGAGCGGCACCATGTGCCTCACCGAGCCCCAGGCCGGTACCGACCTGGCGTTGCTGCGCGCCCGCGCCGAACCCCAGGCGGACGGCAGCTACCGGGTCAGCGGCAGCAAGATCTTCATCAGCGGCGGCGAGCAGGACCTGACCGAGAACATCCTGCACCTGGTGCTGGCCCGCCTGCCCGACGCGCCGCCGGGGGTGAAGGGCATATCGCTGTTCCTGGTGCCGAAGTTCCTGCTGGATACCCAGGGCGCGCCGGGCGAGCGCAATGCGCTGTCCTGCGGGGCGATCGAGCACAAGATGGGCATCAAGGGCGCCGCCACCTGCGTGATGAACTTCGACGGCGCCCGTGGCTGGCTGGTGGGCGAGGCCAACCAGGGACTGGCCTGCATGTTCACCATGATGAACGACGCGCGCTTCCAGGTCGGCCTGCAGGGCATCGGCATTGGCGAGGCGGCCTTCCAGGGCGCCCTGCGCTACGCCCGCGAGCGCCTGCAATCCCGCGCCTTGAGCGGCCCGGCGGCGCCGCAGCAACCGGCCGACCCGATCATCGTGCATCCGGACGTGCGGCGCATGCTGCTGATCCAGAAGACCCTGGTGGAAGGCAGCCGCATGCTCGCCGGCTATATCGCCCGGCAACTCGACCTGGAGCACGGCCATCCGGACGCGGCGGCGCGCCAGGCGGCTGGCAAGCGCGCTGCGTTGCTGATCCCGATCATCAAGGCGTTCTGTACCGACCGCGGGCTGGAGTGCGCCAGCCTCGGCGTGCAGGTATACGGCGGGCACGGCTACATCCGCGAGTGGGGCATGGAGCAGCTGATGCGCGACAGCCGCATCACCCAGCTGTACGAGGGCGCCAACGGCATCCAAGCACTCGATTTGGTCCGCCGCAAGTTGCTGGGCGACGGCGGTGCCGAGCTGGCCGCGTTGCAGGCGGAATTCGCTGCGCAGTGCGAGGCGGCCATGGCCCGCCCGTCGCTGCGCGAACTGGCGCTGAAGGTGCAGGCGCGCCTCGGCGAATGGCGCGAGCTGGGCGCCCTGGTGCTCGCCGCCAGCCAGCGCGACCCCCAGGAAATCGGCGCCTGCTCGGTGGACTTCCTGCATTACTCGGGCTATGTGCTGTTGGCCGGTCTCTGGCTTCAGGCGGCCTCGAAGGCGCAGGATGCGCTGGAGCAAGGCAGCGATGAGGCGGCGTTCTACCAGGCCAAGCTGCAGAGCGCCGAGTTCTACCTGCGCCGGGTATTGCCCCGCGCCAGCGCGCACCGCGAAGCCATCGAAGGCGGCGCGCAGTGCCTGATGGCGATGGAGGAAGAAGCGTTCAGTGTGTGACCGGGCCAACCAGGGGAGCGCAGAACCGGCCCGAGGCCGATCCGCATTAACAACGAGAGCGATAGCCATTCGCTCTCTGGCTGCACCGCATCCAGGAGGCACCATGCATCCGTTCAGTTTCGCCACCACCGCGCAGATCATCTGCGAGACCGGTGCCGCCCGACGCCTTGGCAGCCTGTGCCGCGAGCGCGGGGCGCTGTCGGTGCTGATCGTCACCGACCCCGGCATCACCCGTTTCGGCCTGCTCGACGAGGTGCTGCCCGGCTTTGCCGACGCCGGGCTGGCGGTGGCGGTATTCGACCAGGTCGTCGCCGACCCGCCGGAAGCGGTGGTGCTGGCGGCCATCGAGCAGGCCCGGGCGCAACAGGCCGGGTTGATCGTCGGCTTCGGCGGCGGCAGTTCGATGGACGTGGCCAAGCTGGTGGCCCTGCTCGCCCATCCGCAGTCCACCCAGGCGTTGAAGGAAATCTACGGCGTCGGCAACGCCAAAGGCCAGCGCCTGCCGCTGATCCAGGTGCCGACTACCGCCGGTACCGGCTCGGAGGTGACGCCAATCTCCATCGTCACCACCGGCGAGACCACCAAGATGGGCGTGGTCTCGCCGCTGCTGCTGCCGGACCTGGCGCTGCTGGATGCCGACCTCACCCTCGGCCTGCCGCCGGCGGTGACCGCCGCCACCGGCATCGACGCCATGGTGCATGCCATCGAAGCCTATACCAGCGCGCTGAAGAAAAACCCGCTGTCCGACCTGCTGGCCCGCGAAGCGCTGCGCCTGCTGGCGAGCAATATCGACCAGGCGGTGCACCATGGCGACAACCGCACGGCGCGCCAGGCCATGCTGCTCGGCGCCTGCCTGGCCGGCCAGGCATTCGCCAACGCGCCGGTGGCGGCGGTGCATGCGCTGGCTTATCCATTGGGCGGGCACTTCCATATCCCCCATGGCCTGTCGAATGCCCTGGTGCTGCCCCATGTGCTGCGTTTCAACGCGCCGCGGGCAACCCATCTATATGCCGAACTGGCACCGCTGCTGCTCGGCCGCGAACTGGTGCCGGGCAATGCGGCGAGCCTGACCGAGCAGTTCATCACCGAACTGGCCACGCTTAACGACCGCCACGGCCTGCCCAGCCGCCTGCGCGATGCCGGCGTGCCGGAGGCGATGCTGCCGCGCCTGGCCGCCGATGCCATGCTGCAGCAGCGCCTGCTGGTGAATAACCCGCGCGAGGTGAGCGAAGCCGATGCCCTGGCGATCTACCAGGCGGCGTACTGACGGTGACGTCCTGTAGGGGCGAATTCATTCGCCTAACGGGCCACCAGGCGAATAAATTCGCCCCTACATGTTCGCGTGCCCGGTCGCTCGTTCGCGGGGGCCGATGTCTGCTCCCGTTTTGCGCGTCTTGCGAGCATCTCCCTGCATAATCCCGGTGCCTCTGGCTTGCCTTCAAGGAACCCCTCGATGAGTCAACCGCAACACCTGCGCGGCGACTACCGCCACTTCCAGCCGATCACCACGCGCTGGCACGACAACGACCTCTATGGCCACGTCAATAACGTCACCTACTACGGCTTCTTCGACACGGCGGTGAACACCTACCTGATCGAGCGCGGCGGGCTGGATATCCATGACGGCGAGGTGGTCGGCTTCGTGGTCAGCTCGGCCTGCGATTACTTCGCCTCCATCGCCTTCCCCGAGTGCATCGAGGTCGGCCTGCGGGTCGGCAAGCTGGGCAAGAGTTCGGTGCAGTACGAGCTGGCGGTGTTCAAGGCGGACGAGCAGCAGGCCTGCGCCGCCGGGCGTTTCGTGCACGTGTTTGTCGACCGCCGGAGCAACCGCCCGGTGGCGATACCGCCGCCCTTGCGCGAGGCGCTGGCAGCTCTGCTGGTGGGCTGAGCCTCAGAGCCCGCGGCAGGTATCGCCGAGGGCACGGACCAGTGCCGTTCTATGCAGGGCGTCGAGGTGCGCCTGCTCGGCCCGGGTGTCGATGGCCGCCTGCAGGCGCCTGGCGCAATCGCCTTCCCGCAGTTCGGCCAGGGCTGGCTCCAGGGTTTGCAGCAGCTCGTGGTTGAGCGCGTTGAGGCGGATGCGGATCTCGTTGAGTGCCATCGGCGGGTCGTCGCGGCCGGTCGTCGGCCCGGCCAGGAGCTGGTACTGGACCAGTTTGTTGGCCTCCATCTGCCAGCGGAAGAAGGCCGTGACCTCGGTCGGGTCGAGCCGGTAGTCCCTGGCGTTGCGGGCGAGCAGGTCCAGTTGCTCGGCTTCCCGCGCCACGTCCTCCACCGCCTTGCCGGATTGCGCCTTGCTCGCGGCCACCTGGTCGGCCAGCAACAGGCGCTGGGTGCAGAGAGCGACGAGCCGGTCCAGCGCCGGGCTGTTCGCCTGGACGGCCAGGGTGCAGAGCAGGAGCAGGGCGGCGCAGCAGCGTTTCATGGTCGGGTCCTGGCGGAGGGGCGGCGAAAAGCTAGCGGACAGCGCGCCGCCCGGCAAGTCCGCCGTCGTTGGCATCAACGCTCGTCCTGCGGCGGGCGCGTTGCCTCGTGGCCGTTGAGCAAGGGGGGGGCGTGGCCGTCGGCGCGCTGCAGGAACTCGCGTATCGCCTCGGCGGTGTCGTCTGCGCTGGTGACCACGAAGAAATGCCCCTCGCCCTGCAGGATGCGCAGCTCCGCGCGGCGGATGGCACCGCGCAGGATATGCGCGTTGTACAGGCGCACCAGCGGGTCGCGGTCGCCGGCGAGGATCAACGTGCGCTGGCGCAGGCGGAACAATCGCAGCAGGCTGGTCCAACCGGCGAGCGCGGCGATCTGATGGTAGTAGGCCCGCGGGTTGACGCTGAGCATGCCGTTGGCCACGCCGTAGCGCAGCAGCGCCTGCACCGAATTGCGCGCGGCTTCGTCCTGCCGGGCGATGCCGAGCCTGCGGCGCTTGGCGCCCTTGTCCTTGCTGAAGAACGCCAGCACGTCGGCCGGCTTCATGAACACCGCCGGGCCGGCGGAGGTCGCGGCGAGAATCAACCGGTGCACCCTCTTGGGGTGGCGCAGGGCGAATTCCTGGGCCAGCGCACCGCCCCAGCTCACGCCGAAGACATCCACCTGCTCCAATCCCAGGTGCTCCAGCAGCCCGGCGATGAGGTCCGCATGCCGCGGCAGGCGCATCGGCCAACTCGGCACGTGGGACTTGCCCACGCCGGGCACGTCGAAGGCAATGGTCTGGTAGTCGGGTAACGCGTCGCGCAGCGGATCGAAGGAGCGGATCAGCCCGCCCAGCCCGTTCAGCAACAGCAACGGCGAGCCCTGCCCGCGGATGGAAACGTTCAGCTCGATTCCGTGGATGGTGAGCCTGCTGGTCGGCATGGAATCCCCTCTGGCTGCCTGGCGTTTAGACAGTGTCCGTCGGGTCTGTTGCAAATTCCGGGCGGAAATCCCCCAGGGAGGTGCGTACAGGTAAAACAAAGCCCGCACGGGGCGGGCTTCGGCGAATCAATGATGCTTGTGGTGCTGATGCCACTTGTTCTTGTTGTGGCCATGGCCGTTGGGGCGTCGGTCCTGGCGATAACCGTCGCGGCGGTTATCGTCGCCGCCGCCGTAGGCGTTGCCGAGCGCGCCGCCGGCCGCACCGCCCGCCGCCGCGCCGATCAGGCCGCCATTCTGGCCGCCGACCTTCTCGCCGATCACCTGGCCGCCGGCGGCGCCGAGACCGCCACCGATGGCGGCCTGGGTCCGGCTGCGCTTGTCCGCGCCAACCGCACTGCCCGCCGCACCGCCCACGCCGGCGCCAATGGTCGCGCCGGTGCTGCCGCCAACCTTCTCGCCCACCACGGAACCCAACACGCCGCCCAGAGCCCCACCCACCGCGGCCTCGGTGGTGCCGCCGGCCAGCGCGGCGCTGCTGACCAGGCTCAGGGATATCAGGAGCATCGACGAATACTTCATGGAAAAACGCCTCGCTGGGAATGACGCGGCAATGCTGGGGTTGCGCCAAAAGTTGCACAAGCGGGTGCCTGCGCGCCGTGGGAAGTGCCTCACATTTGGTAGATATTTGTTCTGCCTAGGGAACTCGCGCGGGCCTTGGCGTGCAGGGAGGAGGGCTCTTCTCTCTCCGGAGACCACGCTGGCGAATGAATCGCCGGCCCGCGCGGATCGGTTTACGCAATACGGGCGTTTTCCCGCGTCGGCTCCAGGCGAATGGCGATGAACTTCGAGGTCGGCGTATGGCTGCCGATGCCGTAGCTGTCCAGCGGCACCAGTGGGTTGGTTTCCGGGTAGTAGGCGGCGGCCTGGCCGGCGGGAATGTCGTAGGCGAGCAGGGTGAAGCCATGTACCCGCCGCTCGATGTCGTCGCTCCACAGGGACACCAAGTCCACCTTCTGGCCGGGTTCGAAGCCCAGGCGGCGGATGTCCGCCTCGTTGGCGAAGACCACCTCGCGCATGCCCTTCACGCCCCGGTAGCGGTCGTCCAGGCCGTACAGCGTGGTGTTGTACTGGTCGTGGGAACGCAGGGTCTGCAGGATCAGGTCGGGATGGCCGGCCCGGTTGCGCACGGTTTCCGGCAGCAGGTCGGCCGGCAGCGGGTTGGCGCGGAAGCCAGCGCGGCCGGCGGCGGTCTTCCACTCCAGCCGCGCGGCGCTGTTGCCCAGGTAGAAGCCGCCGGGCTGGCGCAGCCTGGCATTGAAATCGGCGAAGCCGGGAATGGTCGCGGCAATCAATTCGCGGATGCGGCCGTAGTCGGCGATCAGCGCGTCCCAGTCCACCGGCCGGTTACCCAGTACCGCCTTGGCCATGCCGGCGACGATGGCAGGCTCCGAGCGCATCTGCGCGGACAGCGGTTCGAGCTGGCCGTGGGAGGCATGCACCATGCTGAACGAGTCCTCAACCGTCACCGCCTGCGGGCCGCCGGCCTGGCGGTCGATGTCGGTGCGGCCAAGGCACGGCAGGATCAGCGCGTCGCGGCCGTGGGTCAGGTGGCTGCGATTGAGCTTGGTGCTGATCTGCACGGTCAGCGCGCAGCTCTGCAGGGCCTGGTGGGTGCGCGGGCTGTCCGGGGTGGCCTGGGCGAAGTTGCCGCCGAGGCCGATGAAGACCTTGACCCGGCCTTCCAGCATGGCGTTGATCGCCTCGACCGTGTTGTGTCCGTTGTGCCGCGGTACCGGAAAGCCGAAGTGTTGCTCCAGGGCATCCAGCAGCGCTTTCGGCGGCCGTTCGTTGATGCCCATGGTGCGGTCGCCCTGCACGTTGCTGTGGCCGCGCACCGGGCACAGGCCAGCGCCCGGCTTGCCGAGGTTGCCGCGCAGCAGCATGAGGTTGGCGATCTCCTGGATGGTCGCCACCGAATGGCGATGCTGGGTGATGCCCATGGCCCAGCACATGATCACCCGCCCGGCGTTGGCGTAGAGGCGTGCCGCCTGTTCGATCTCGCCGCGCGCCAGGCCCGATTGCTGCTCGATCTGCGCCCAGGGCGTGGCATCGACGGCGGCGAGGTACGCCTCCAGACCGTCGGTGTGCGCGGCGATGAACGCCTGGTCGAACACGCTGCCTGGTGCTTGCCGCTCCCAGTGCAGCAGGAACTTGGCCATGCCGCGCAGCAGCGCCATGTCGCCGCCGAGGTGCGGACGAAAGTAGGCGGTGTTGGTCGGCTCGGAGCCGTTGCTGAGCATCTCCAGTGCATGTTGCGGATGCTGGAAACGCTCCAGGCCGCGCTCCTTCAGCGGATTGACACAGACCACCTGGGCGCCGCGCCGCACCGCCTCGCGCAGCGGTTCGAGCATGCGCGGATGGTTGGTGCCGGGGTTCTGGCCGAGCACGAAGATGGCGTCGGCGTGCTCGAAGTCGGCAAAGGTCACGGTGCCCTTGCCGACCCCGATGCTCTGGCCGAGGGCTACGCCGCTGGCCTCATGGCACATGTTCGAGCAGTCCGGGAAGTTGTTGGTGCCATAGGCGCGCACGAACAACTGGTAGAGATATGCGGCCTCGTTGCTGGCCCGGCCGGAGGTGTAGAACTCGGCCTGGTCGGGGCTTTCCAGCGCACGCAGGTGGTCGGCGATCAGGGCGAAGGCGGCGTCCCAGCTGATTGGCAGGTAGCGGTCGCTGGCGGCGTCGTAGCGCAGCGGCTCGGTCAGCCGGCCCTGGTATTCGAGCCAGTAGTCGCTCTGCGCACGCAGCTGGGCGACGCTGTGGCGGGCAAAGAACTCGGCACCGATGCCGCGCTTGGTGGCTTCCCAGTTCACCGCCTTGGCGCCGTTCTCGCAGAACCTGACCATCTGGCTGTCCGGCGATTCGCCCCAGGCGCAGCCGGGGCAGTCGAAGCCGCCATGCTGGTTGGTCTTGAGCAGGGTGCGAATGTTCTTCAGCGCGTTGTCGCTGCCCAGCCAGTGGCGGGTCACGCTGCGCAGGGCGCCCCAGCCGCCGGCCGGGCCGTTGTAGGGTTTGTAGCGGGCGGGTGTGCTCATCTCAGGCCTCGGGCGCTGGGCTGTAGACCCGTGGCGCGCTGTGGTGGGGCAGGTGGATCAGGTTGAGGTTGTGGCGCTGCGCCCACTGCACGGCGAGGCCGGTGGGCGCCGACAGGCTGACCAGGGTGTGGATGCCGGCGCGCAGCACCTTGTGGATCAGCTCGAGGCTGCAGCGGCTGGTGACGATGGCCAGGCCGCCGGCGGTGTCCAGGCGTTGCCGGGCGAGGGCGCCGATCAGCTTGTCCAGCGCGTTGTGCCGGCCGATGTCTTCGCGGCCCAGGCGTAGCTCGCCCTGGGCGTCCATGAACAGCGCGGCATGTACCGCGCCGCAATGCTGGCCGAGGGGCTGGAAGGCGCGCAGGCGCTGGCGCAGATCGGTCAGCCAGGCCGCCGGCGGCAGTGCGCTGGCGGGCAGCCGTGGCAGTTGCGGCAGGGCCTGGTCAAGGGCCTCCACACCGCATAGCCCGCAGCCGCTGCTGCCGGCCTGGCTGCGGCGCTGGCGCTTGAGGTTCCAGAAGGCGCGGCCGGCGATTCGTAGCTGGGCCTGGCGGGCGGCGCCGGTGCCGTTGATGGCAAGGTCATAGATTTCGTCGATGGACTCGACGATGCCGTTGCCCAGGCTGAAGCCAACGACGAAGTCTTCCAGGTCGGCGGGGGAAACCAACATGACCGCCTGGCTGATGCCGTTGTAGGCGATGGCCAGGGCGCATTCCTCGGCCAGCTCGACCGGCGCGGCGGTATCGCGCTCCAGGCTGCGAAAGCGATAGCCGCGACTGGCCGGCGACGGCTGGGCGAGGCTGGCGAGCGGGACGTGGCGGCGGCGCGGCGAAGTCATGGCGACGGACCCGGCGAAGGGGAATTGGGCCAGCCTAGGCCGATCGGGCGCGAGCGTCTAATCGCTGCTGCCGATGCCTTGATAGATGTGCTCGATCAGTATCGCCCGGGCGATCCCTAAGCTGGGTTATGAGCTATGCGCAATGCATCTAACCCGCCGGTATTCGGCTGCTAGGGTTCTTTAGGCCAGTGAAGTGAAAGGCCGGCATGTGAGGAGTGACATTAACCGTTCGGAAAAAGGAGTTTGAACATGGCCGCAGTCGAGCAATACAGCCTGCTGATGTATGGCAGTCCCTCCGGTTACCAGACCAATCGTGCGCAGATCCAGTTGCGCGGCAACAACGGCGCCGTGGTGGCGTGGGTTCGTTTCAACGATCCGGGGCAGTTCTTCGAGGATGACTATGTGGAGGGCGGTATCATTCGCATGCACCTGCCCTCGACGATGTTGCCGAGCTTTCTCGACGTGCTGCGCAACGAGAAACCGCTGAACATCTACTTCGCCGCCGGGCGGGCGTTCTTCGGTACCGCCGACGAACCGATCGGCGAGGCGGAATAACCCGTTGTCGATGTCCCCGGGGCGCTTGCCGACGCCCCTCGTCGGCCCGTGCCGTCCAGGCCGGGCCGGCGCCCTCCGCTGCGCTCGAACGTCCTCGCCCGGCCCAGATGCTCCGCATAGGCAATCCATGGCATCCAACCGGAGGTTTGACATGCCCCGTGGTCTTGGTGGCAAGTCCCCAGCGAACGCAGCGCAGTACCTCGAAGGCATCGATTTCCCGGCGATCAAGCAAGACCTGCAGCGGCACGCTCAGCAGAACCATGCGGACCAGGAGGCGCTGGAGGTGATCCGGCAGATACCGGAGGACGAGTACGGCGACATGGCCGAGGTGATGAAGGGCTTCGGCAGGCGCGAATGACCAGCCCCGGCGCTGGCCCGCCCGGCTCAGCCGTGCCGGTCTGCCAGTTCGCCCATCTGGGCGAAGCAGGCCTCGGCCAGCGGCGAGCGCGGCGCATGACGGCGCATGATCAGGCCGAGCGGCGCCAGGGTGTGGGCATTCTCGATGGGTTGCAGGCGCAGATGTTCGGTAAGCCCGTCCAGCCCGCCGGAAAGCGGCATGATGGCGCAGCACAGGCCGCCGTGCACGGCCTGCAGCAGTTGATGCACGGCATCGGTTTCCAGCAGCGGGGTGGGTCTGAGGCCGCGCGAGCGAAAGCCATGGTCGATCGATTGGCGAAAATGCATGCCGCTGGAGAGTAGGCCAAGCGGCAGCTCGGCCAGCGCCTCCCAGCTCAACGAGGCCTCTTCGAAGCGGAAGTGGCGCTGGTCGTAGAGCAGGCCCATGCGGGTTTCCACCAGCGGCAGCGAGTCGAAATGCTCGCCATCCAGGCGGTCGAGAAAGGACACGCCAAGATCCAGGCGGTTGCTCGCCAGTTGTTCGAGGATCTGCTCCGAACTCAGCGCACTCATCTGGAAGCGCAATTGCGGGTGCTGGGCATGCAGGCGCTGCAGCAGCGGCAGCGGATCGAAGCTGGACAGCGGCACCACCCCCAGGCGCAAGGTGCCGACCAGTTGTCCGCGGCAGGCGGCGGCCTCGGCATGCAGGCCGTCGTAGGCCGCCAGCACCGTGCGAGCCCAGGCCAGCACACGCTCGCCTGGCTCGCTGAAGCCCTCGAAACGCTGGCCGCGCCGCACCAGTTCCAGGCCCAGCTCGTCCTCCAGGTTGCGCAGGCGCATCGACAGCGTCGGCTGGGTCACATGGCAGCGCGCGGCGGCCTGGCCGAAGTGGCGGGTTTCGTCGAGCGCGACGAGAAACCTGAGCTGTTTGATGTCCATGACCGCACCCCGTGTCGATGCGGCAGCATCCCCCATCGCGCGCCGCTTGGCCAGCCATGGGGGCGTCAGGGGCTGGCGTCGGGCTCGTCCTTCTCGCTGGGCTCGCCGATCATGCCGCGGATGCGCGCGGCCAGTGCGTCGATGGTGAACGGCTTGCTCAGCAGCTCCATGCCGTCTTCGAGGAAGTCGCTGCGCGCGGCGGCCTGCTCGGCGTAGCCGCTGATCAGGAGCACCTTGAGATCGCGCCGGTGGCGGCGGGCCAGGTCGGCGAGCTGGCGGCCGTTGATGCCGGGCAGGCCGATATCGGTGATCAGCAGGTCGATGCGCCAGCCGGACTCGAGGAACGGAATCGCCTGTTCGCCATCGGCGGCTTCCAGCACCGCGTAGCCCAGTTCGTCGAGCAGGTCGTAGACCAGCATGCGCACGCCCGGTTCGTCTTCCACCAGCAGCACGGTTTCCCCGGCATGCGCCTGCATCGCCGGGCCGACCCCGGCCAACACGTGGGGGGCCGGCACCTGCTCGCTGTGCCGCGGCAGGTAGAGCCGCGCCGTGCTGCCGTGCTTGGGCTCGCTGCTGAGCTGGATGTGGCCGCCGGACTGCTTGGCGAAGCCATAGATCATCGACAGGCCGAGACCGGTGCCCTGGCCGATGGGCTTGGTGGTGAAGAATGGCTCGAAGGCGCGGGCGAGCACTTCCTCGTTCATGCCGATACCGGTGTCGCTGACGCTGAGGGCCACGTAGTCGCCGGCCGGCAGTTCCCCCTCGATGGCGTTCTCGCCGAGGTGCACGTTGGCGGTCTCGATGCGCAGGGTGCCGCCGGAGGGCATGGCGTCGCGGGCGTTGATCACCAGGTTGAGCAGGGCGCTTTCCAGCTGGTTCTCGTCGCTGTGCACCGGCCACAGGTCGGCGGCCAGCGCCGCCTCGATGCGGATCTGCTCGCCGAGGGTGCGCTTGAGCAGGTCTTCCATCGAGGAAATCAGATGGTTCACCTCGACGCGCTTGGGCTTGAGCGGTTGCAGGCGGGAGAACGCCAGCAGCCGGTGGGTCAGTGCCGCGGCGCGGTTGGCCGAGGTCAGCGCGGCGTCGATGAAGCGGCGGGTTTCCTTGGCGCGCCCGGCCTCGATGTAGCGCTGGATCAGGTCCAGCCCGCCGATGATGCTGGTGAGCATGTTGTTGAAGTCGTGGGCGATGCCGCCGGTGAGCTGGCCCACCGCTTCCATCTTCTGCGCCTGGCGCAGCGCGCCCTGGGCCTGCTCGCGCTTGGCCATCTCGCTGAGCAGGCGCTCGTAGACTTCGGCCAGGGCGCGGGTGCGTTCCTGCACGCGGCTTTCCAGGGTCTCGTTGAGTTCGCGCTGGGCCTGTTCGGCCACGCGGCGGTCGTGGATGTCTTCGGTCATGCCGTGCCAGCGGATCACCCGGCCGGCGCCGTCGTGCAGTGGCAGGGCGCGCAGGCGCATCCAGTGGTGGTGGCCATCGGCCACGCGCAGGCGGCATTCGACATCGAACGGCTTGCCACTGGAGATGGAGTCGCGCCAGGCGCTGAGCAGCAGGCCACGGTCGTCTTCGTGGGCCCAGTCCAGCCAGCCCTGGCCGAGCGCCTGTTCCTGGCTCAGGCCGGCGAGCGACAGCCAGCGCTCCGGCAGGTTGGTCAGGCGGCCCTTGTCGTCGGCGGTCCAATGCAGGCCGGGCGACAGCTCGATGGCGGCGCGATGCAGTTCCTCGCTCTCGCGCAGTGCATCTTCGGTGCGTTTCTGCTGGCTGATATCGATGGCCGAGCCCGGAAAGCGCACCGGACGGCCCTGCTCGTCGTAGTGGCAGCGGCCCCGGGCGAACACCCAGCGCAAGCTGCCGTCGCTCTGCAGGATGCGGTATTCCTCGGCGAAGGTGGTGCGCTGGTCGATGCACTGGCGAATGCTCTGCTCGACGCGCTGGCGGTCGGAGGGGTGCAGGTTGACCAGCAGCTCGGCGAGGCTGGCGCCTTCGGCCGCACGCTCGGGGTCCACGCCGTAGAGGCTGGCGAAGCGTTCGTCGGCGATGATGCGGTCTTCCACCAGGTCCCAGTCCCAGATGCCCACCAGCTCGGTGGCTTCCAGGGCCAGTTGCAGGCGCTCCTCGCTCAGGCGCCGCGCGGCGTGGCTGCGTAGCGGCGGAGCGGGCTCGCTGCACGACTCGGCGGCGCTTTCCACCGCGGCGGTGGATTCTTCGAGGGTGACCAGCATGCCGGCGATCTCGCCATGGTCGCCGGTCAGCGGGGTGCAGTGGATCGTGAACCAGGCGTTTTCAGCCGCGCCGCGGCGGCGCAGACGTAGCGGCTGGTTGTACAGGTGGCGCTCCTGGCCGTGGCAGACCCCGGCGTAGATCGAGGCCAGCGAGGGCCAGGCATCCGGCCAGCTGCGCCGTGCCGGTGCACCGAGCAGTAGCGGGCGCACGCCACCGATCAGTTCGGCATAGGCGTCGTTGCACAGCAGTGGCGGTTCGTCGCCCCAGCACAGCTGCATCGCCCGAGACGAGCGCAGCATCTCGTCGAGTGCGTGGCGCAGCGCGCGCGGCCAGCGCGGCAACGGCCCGAGGTTGCTGTGCGTCCAATCCAGCGCGCGAATTCGCGCGCTCATTTCACCATCTTCGCGTGGCCGAGTTGCGGACCTATCTGTGGTCATAGCCCTTCCCTGATATGCGTTTATACGGCCGCGTGCCGTTGTCTTTCGTCGGTATCCGGAGGGATCAGCTGCCGGAATGCAATTGGGCGGCCAGTGTGCGGTAATCCGTCACGGCAGAAAACTCCTCGGTGTCCTTTCGGCCTTTCCGGCTGTCGGGTTCCGCCACCGCCAACAGGTGGGCGACACCGAAACGGCGGGCACTGCGCAGGATCGGCAGGCTGTCGTCGATGAACAGGCTGCGCGCCGGGTCGAAGGCCAGGTCCTGCTGCAAGGCGAACCAGAACTGCTGGTCTTCCTTCGGGAAGCCGTAATCGTGTGAGCTGATCAGACGGTCGAAGTAGGGCTCCAGTTCAACCCTTTCCAGTTTCAGCGACAGCGAGCCGCGGTGGGCGTTGGTGATCATCGCCACCTGCTTGCCGGCCTGGCGCAGGGCCGCGAGGAAAAGGTCGGCATCCGGGCGCAGGGCGATCAGGTGCGCCACCTCGCGCTTGAGGTCGGTGATCGACAGCTTCAGCTCGGCGCTCCAGAAATCCAGGCAATACCAGGTCAGCTTGCCGGCATGGGCCTCGAACAGCGGCAGCAACTCCATGTCGGCCATCGCCCGGCTGATGCCGTGGTGCTCGGCATAGCGCTGCGGCAGGTGTTCGAGCCAGAAGTGGTTGTCGAAGTGCAGGTCGAGCAGGGTGCCGTCCATGTCCAGCAGGACGGTATCGATGGTGTTCCAGGGCAACGGCGGCATGGCGGGACGGTGGATCTCCTGCGTAAATGGGAGGGACGTCGCACCAGGCACGCATGGCGTCGCCTGTGTGCAATCCCCGGCGCGGACAATCGGCGAAGCCGGGGTATGATAACCCGCCAGCCGTGCCCCAGGAGTGTGCCCATGCGCCAGAAACCCACCGTGCTCGCCCGCGAGATCGTCGCCAGCAGCCGCCTGTTTCGTGTCGAGGAGCTGCAGTTGCGCTTCGCCAATGGCGTCGAGCGCACCTACGAGCGACTGGTGGGCAAGGGCACCGGCTACGGCGCGGTGATGATCGTGGCGCTGGCCGATGCCGAGCACGTGCTGCTGGTGGAGGAGTATTGCGCCGGCACCGACGACTACCAGCTGTCCCTGCCCAAGGGGCTGATCGAGCCGGGCGAGGACGTGCTCGCCGCCGCCAATCGCGAGCTGAAGGAAGAAGCCGGCTTCGGCGCCCGGCGGCTGGAGCGATTGACCGAGCTGTCGCTATCGCCCGGCTACATGAGCCAGAAAATCCAGGTGGTACTGGCCCGCGACCTGTACCCGGAAAGCCTGCCGGGCGACGAGCCGGAGCCGCTGCGGGTGGACAAGGTCAACCTGCGGGAGATCTCCAGCCTGATCGAGCATGCCCAGTTCAGCGAAGGCCGCGCCCTGGCCGCGCTTTACCTGGCACGCGACCTGTTGATCCAGCGTGGGGAGCTGAGCCTGTGAACGCCTATCTGCCGACGGTGATCGACCTGGTGCGCCGTGCCGGCGCGGCGACCCTGCAGCACTGGCGTGTCGGGGTGACGGTCAACGACAAGGCCGATGCCTCGCCGGTGACCGCCGCCGACCTCGCTGCCCACGACATTCTGGTGGCAGGCCTGCAGGCGCTGGCGCCGGAGATTCCGGTGCTGTCCGAGGAGGACTGCGAAATCCCGCTGGCCGAGCGCGCCGGTTGGAGTCGCTGGTGGCTGGTCGATCCGCTGGATGGCACCAAGGAATTCATCGCCGGCTCGGAGGAGTTCACCGTCAACGTGGCGCTGATCGAGCAGGGCCGGGTGGTGTTCGGCGTGGTCGGCATTCCCGCCAACGGACGTTGCTACTACGGTGGCGAGGGGCTGGGCGCCTGGCGCGTCGAGCCGGGCGGCCAGCCGCAGGCCATCGCCGTGCGCCTGGTGCCGGACGAGGCCTTCACCCTGGTGGCCAGCCGGCGCCATTCCAGCCCGGCCCAGGAGCGCCTGCTGGAGGGCCTGCGTGAGCGTTTCGGTGACCTGGAGCTGGCCAGCGTCGGCAGTTCGCTGAAGTTCTGCCTGCTTGCCGAGGGCCATGCCGATTGCTATCCGCGCCTGGCGCCGACGTCGCAGTGGGATACCGCCGCGGCCCAGGGCGTGGTGGAAGGCGCCGGCGGCGCGGTGCTCGACCTGCGCGGCGCGCCGCTGACCTATGCGGCGCGCGAGTCTTACCTGAATCCATCGTTCATCGCCCTGCCGGCGACCGCCGAGTGGCGCATCGAACTGGTGCAGCTGGCACGGGCACTGGATTAGCGCTCGATTTCCATGGCGGGTTGCACCCCGCCCTACCAGCCGGCGCTTGCGTGGGGTGGATCACGCTTTATCAATCCACCAGGGTGCCGAGACGGTGGATGAGAAAGCGTCATCCACCCTACCGTGCCTCGCGCTTCAGTCCAGCATGTCCTTGAAGCGCTCGTCCTTGTGGAAGGTCACCGGCTGCGGGAAGCCCGGTACGTCGATGTGCTGGGTATCGATGGCGATGGCCTGGTCGTCGATCAGGTCCTTGCCGAAGTTGTAGATGATGTCGAACTGGCCCTTGAGCGCGCGCTGCTCGTATTGCAGGGCTGCGTCGCGGGTCTGCTCGCGGCGCTGACAGTAGGCCGTGAAGGCGGCCTCGCCATAGCGCTTGCGCAGCATGCGCTCGACCACGTGGGGCGCCAGCACGTAGGCGCTGGCGTTGTTGCCGCCGAAGCCCTTGGAGTTGAGGAAGCACAGGTCCAGGGCGTTTTGCCCCAGGTTCAGGTCCTGGGTGACGATGCGGATGTACTGCTGGTGCACATCGTCGGCGACCTTGTCGATGGTCTTCACGCCGGGAACGATGCCGTACTTGAACGAGCCCAGGGCGGAGATCATCTGGTCGCCGCTGGCCGGCGCCAGGGAGTGGCCGACGAAGGCCTTGACCGCGGTCACCGGCCAGTTGTCGATGCCGAAGGCGGCGGCGACGCGGTCCAGCAGTTGCGATTCGGTGACCCGGTTGGCCGGGGTGCTGGAGCCGTGGGCGTGGATGAAGCTGCGCTTGCGCACGCCCTCCAGGCCGACCAGCTGCGCGGCGCTGGCCACCGCCTTGGCGAAGGTCAGATAGTTGCCGGGGCCGGGGGCGGAGATCGATTTCTTGAAGCCATCGGCGTTGATGAACACGTCCGGCACCGCGCCGTGGATGTCGGCGCCCAGTTCCAGGGCGAGGGCGTCGTCCATCAGCACCACGAACTGGCTCGACTCGGCGAGGGTGAAGCCGCAGTTGGCGCCGAACGGCCGGCTGGCGCGGCGGAAGTCCACCTCTTCGCGGCCCTCCACCTGGCGCAGGCCGTCTTCGGTGGCCAGCGCGCCCATGGCGCCGTAGCCGTCGATGCATTCGAGGGTGATCGGCGCTTCGCTGTTGCCGACCACCGCCACCCGTGCGCGGCCGTTGGCAATACAGTCGACGCCCTTCTGCAGGTTGTAGAGGAAGGTGGCGCAGGCGCCGCCGACACTGCCGGTGGTACCGACGCTGCCGAGCACATAGGCGTTGATGAAATCCGCCGGCATGGTGTTGAGGCCCAGCGGCAACTGCTTGGCGGTGACCCGGCCGCCCTTCAGGCGCGACTGCATCATGCCGCCGAAGCCGTTCTCGTCGAGCTGGCTCATGATGCTGCCGGCGAACACCGCGATTTCGTCCGGCGCGACTTTCTTCAGCACGTCCTGCCATTCGATACCCATCGAGCGCACCGCGTCGGTGACGCCGACGATGCTCATCTGCAGGCCGCGGGGGTGGAAGTGGGAGTTGTACAGCTCGCCCGGCTCGAAGCCGGTGGGCAGCTGGCCGGCGGACTTGACCGGCAGCGAGCGGTAGCTGTCCACCTTGAAGTCGCAGCCTTCGTGCAGGGTGACGCGCACCTCGCCGCCCTCCAGTTCTTCCACAGTCCAGCTCGCCGGCACCGGCTCGGGCAACTGCTTGCGTTGGGTGGTGAAGCTGATCGGGCCGCCGCCGACGGTCATGTTCTTCTGCCAGTGGGAGGCGTCGACGTCGAGGTAGCGTTTTTCGATGCGGCGGATCAGGGTGGCGTCGAGGATCTGCTGGCCAAGGCGGCTCTCGATGTCCGCCGGGGTCAGGGTCTTGCCGTCGTCGTCGCGGTACTGGCCGTCGACCACCTGGACCAGCTTCATCATCACTGCTAGACCGGCCAGGGTTTCCTGGCGGGTCTGCGGATCGAGGGATTCGATGACGGTGCGGCGAAAACCGTGGTGAAACGAACTGCGTCCTGCTGAGTTATAACCACCAAAACCAACGATGACGGGTAAGCGAGACATAACTCAAAGCTCCTTAAATTTCTTCACGGGGCCGGAATGAAAAACGCGGCGGCTAGTGAGTGGCCGGTGGTGTGAATTCGGCTCAAGCAATCGACACGCGCTGCGCCAGCACAAGAACCCCCGGAGGGGTGGGATGCCTATGCTGACGAGACCGGTGACTGTTGAGTCACGCCTTCGGTCGAGACGGCACGGCCTGTTACTTCCTGTCAGGCCCGTGGTTTACCGCATGCATATGACATGCCGTGGAGAAAAGGTTCGGACGCGCGGACCCCATGGGTCGCGATTCGTGCCATGCCTGTCGGCAACCTGCATGACACGCCTCGGCGGTGTGGTTTTCAGCGGTAGGCCAGGCCGGGCGTCGCGTCGCTCACCTGGGTGCCGGCTCGACCGTCGAGCATGGCGGCGATGTCGCCAAGGGTGCCGATGACGGCCCGTTTGCCGGTGTGGCGGGCGAAGTCGACGACGGCCCGGACCTTCGGTCCCATCGACCCGGCAGGGAACTCCAGCGCCTGCAAGGCATCGGGGTGGGCATGTGAGATCGCCCGCTGCCGGGGCGTGGCCCAGTCGAGGTAGACGGCATCGACGTCGGTGGCGATCAGCAGCAGGTCGGCCTGCAACTGCTCGGCCAGCAGGGCCGCGCAGAGGTCCTTGTCGATCACCGCTTCCACCCCCGTCAGCCGCTCGTCGCGATAGGCCGTGGGAATGCCGCCGCCGCCCGCGCAGATTACCACCGTGCCGCGCTCCAGCAGCCACTGCACCGGGCGGATCTCGAAGATGCGCCTGGGTCGCGGGCTGGCCACCACGCGGCGAAAGCCGTCACCGTCGGCGGCGATGCGCCAGCCCTTGGCGGCGGCCAGGCGCTCGGCCTCTTCGCGGGCGTAGAGCGGGCCGATGGGTTTGCTCGGGTGGTCGAAGGCGGGGTCCGCCGGGTCCACCTCGACCTGAGTGAGCAGGGTGGCGAAGGGCACCTCGGGCGGTAGCAGGTTGCCCAGTTCCTGTTCGATCAGGTAGCCGATCATGCCCTCGGTCTGTGCGCCGAGCACATCCAGCGGATAGGGCTCGACGCCGCCGTAGGCCGCGCTTTGCAGGGCCAGCAGACCGACCTGCGGGCCATTGCCATGGGCGATCACCAGCTCGTTGCCGGGGGCGATGCGCGCCAGCTGGCGACAGGCGGTGCGCACGTTGTCGCGCTGGTTCTCGGCGCTCATCGGTTCGCCGCGCCGCAACAGCGCATTGCCGCCCAGGGCGACGACGATGCGCATGTCAGATGTCTCCCAGGGTTGAGACCAGCACCGCCTTGATGGTGTGCATGCGGTTCTCCGCCTGGTCGAAGACGATGGAGGCGGGCGATTCGAACACCTCCTCGGTGACCTCGACGCCACCGGCCAGGTCGGGGTATTGCTCGGCAATGTGCTGGCCGAGGTGCGACTCGCTGTTGTGCAGCGAGGGCAGGCAATGCATGAAGCGGGTTCGCGGGTTGCCGCTGGCGGCCATCAAGGCGGCGTTGACCTGGTACGGCAGCAGCAGGCGAATGCGCTCGGCCCAGGCTTCCGGCGGCTCGCCCATCGACACCCAGACGTCGGTGTGAATGAAGTCCACGCCGCGCACCGCCTCCAGCGGGTCTTCGGTCAAGGTCAGGCGCGCCCCGCTGGCAGCGGCGAAGGCCTGGCATTGCTCGACCAGCTCCGCGTGCGGCCAGAGCGCCCTGGGCGCGCCGATGCGTACGTCCATGCCCAGCTTGGCGCCGACCAGCAGCAGCGAATTGCCCATGTTGTTGCGCGCGTCGCCGAGGTAGGCGTAGCTGATCTGGTGCAGTGGCTTGTCGCTGTGTTCGCGCATGGTCAGCACGTCGGCGAGCATCTGCGTCGGGTGGTATTCGTCGGTCAGGCCGTTGAACACCGGCACCCCGGCGTACCTGGCCAGCTCCTCCACCGCCGTTTGGCCGAAGCCGCGGTATTCGATGGCGTCGTACAGCCGGCCGAGCACCCGCGCGGTGTCCTTCAGGCTTTCCTTGTGGCCGAGCTGGGAGGAGGCCGGGTCGATGTAGGTGACCTGGGCGCCCTGCTGGTGGGCGGCGACCTCGAAGGAGCAGCGGGTGCGGGTCGAGCTTTTCTCGAAGATCAGCGCGATCTGCTTGCCCAGCAGGTGCTGGCGTTCGGTGCCGCTGTAGCGGGCACGCTTGAGGTCGCGGGCCAGGTCGAGCAGGTATTCCAGCTCGCGCGGGCTGTGGTGCAGCAGGCTGAGCAGATGGCGGTTGTGCAGGTTCAGGGGCATCTCGGGTTCCTCTCCATGGAGCGGTCAGACGGGGTCGCGCACCAGCGGGCAGGTCATGCAGTGGCCACCGCCGCGGCCACGACCCAGTTCGCTGGCATCGATGGTGATGACCTCCACCCCGGCCTTGCGCAGTTGGGTGTTGGTGTAGGTGTTGCGGTCGTAGCCGATGACCACGCCGGGCTCCAGGGCGAACACGTTGTTGCCGTCGTCCCATTGCTCGCGCTCGGCCTCGAAGCTGTCGCCGCCGGTGGCCACCGCGCGCAGGGCCTTCAGCCCGAGGGCTTCGGCCACCACCTCGAGGAACGGCTGCTGCTCGCGGCGGATGTCCAGCCCGCCGGGCTGGGCGGGGTCGGGACGCAGGCTGAAGGCCTGGATCTGCCGCACGACTTCCGGGTAAATGGTCACCAGGTCGCGGTCGCAGAAGCTGAAAACCGTGTCCAGGTGCATGGCCGCGCGGGAGCGCGGCAGCGCGGCGACGATGATGCGCTCGGCCGCGCCCTTGGCGAACAGGCGCTGGGCGAGCTGGCCGATGGCCTGGCGAGTACTGCGCTCGCCCATGCCGATCAGCACCAGGCCGTTGTCCAGGGGCATCACGTCACCGCCTTCCAGGCTGGCGGCGCCCTGTTGCTGGTCCGGGTCGCCGTACCAGATGTCGAATTCGGCATTGGCGAAGCGCGGGTGGAAGCGATAGAGGGCGGCGGTGAGCAGGGTCTCCTGTTGGCGCGCCGGCCAGTGCATCGGGTTGAGGCTGACGCCACCGTGAATCCAGCAGCTGGTGTCGCGGGTGAACAGCGTATTGGGCAGCGGCGGCACGATGAAACCGGCTGGGCCGAGGTAGTCGCCGAGCATGTCCAGGCGCTGGCTGCGGCCCAGGTGCTTGAGCAGATCGGCCACCGCCACGCCGCCGATCAGGTATTCGGCCAGCGGACGCGGTTCCAGCGTGCGCAGCCAGCCGCGCAGGTCGTCCACCAGGCCGACACCCACTTGGTCGACGCTGATCTTGCGTTCCAGTAGCCAGTCCAGCGCGCCGGGTTGCTGCACGGTCTCGCTGAGCAGGTTGTGCATTTCCAGCACGTCGACGCCGTGTTCGCGCATCTTGCTGACGAAGTCAAAGTGATCGCGCTTGGCCTGGCTGACCCAGAGCACATCGTCGAACAGCAACTCGTCGCAATTCGCCGGCGTCAGCCGCAGGTGCGCCAGGCCCGGCGAGCAGACCAGTACCTGGCGTAGCTTGCCGACTTCCGAATGTACGCCGAGGGGCAGGGTGGTCATGGGTCTCTCCTGGGGCTAGAGGCTGAGGAAGCCGGCATAGAGGCCGTAGGCGGCGACGGCCGCACCGGCCAGCACGGCGACGAGGATGAGCTTTTCCACCGGGGTAAAGACCGGCTGGCCCTGCTCGCGCTTGGCCTTGGCGAAGAACAGTGCGCCCGGTGCGTAGAGCAGCGCCGACAGCAATACGTACTGAAGCCCGCCGGCATAGACCAGCCAGACGGCATAGAGCAGCGCCACCAGGCCGACCAGCAGGTCCTTGTTGCGTTGTCCGGGCTCGCCCTCGTAGGTTTCCCCGCGCAGCGCCAGCAGCACGGCGTAGGCAGCGGACCAGAAGTACGGCAACAGGATCATCGAGGTGGCCAGGTAGAGCAGCTTGAGGTAGGTGGCCTGGTTGAACAGGGTGATGACCAGGAACAGCTGGATCAGCCCGTTGGAGAGCCACAAGGCGTTGGCCGGCACATGCCTGGCGTTCTCCTGCTTGAGGAAGCGCGGCATGCTGTCGTCGCGGGCGGCGGCGTGGAGAATCTCGGCGCAGAGCAGCGTCCAGGCCAGCAGCGCCCCGCACAGCGACACCACCAGGCCGATGCTGATCAGCACGGCGCCCCAGGGCCCGACCACGTGCTCCAGCACGCCGGCCATCGAAGGGTTCTGCAAGCCGGCCAACTGCGCCTGGCTCATGATGCCCATCGACAACACATTGACCATCACCAGCAACAGCAGCACGCCAAGAAACCCGAGCAGGGTCGCCTTGCCCACATCGCTTCGGCGCTCGGCGCGAGCCGAGTAGATGCTGGCGCCTTCGATGCCGATGAACACCCAGACGGTCACCAGCATCATGCCGCGCACCTGATCCATCACGCTGCCCAGCTCCGCATTGCCGGCGCCCCAGAAATCGGCGGTGAACACGTCGAGTTCGAAGGCCACCGCACAGAGGGCAATGAAGACCAGCAGTGGCACCACCTTCGCTACGGTGGTCAGCTGGTTGATGAATGCCGCCTCGCGAATGCCGCGCAGCACCAGGAAATGCACGCCCCACAGCAGCAGCGAGGCACCGACGATGGCCGGCAAGGTGTTGCCCTCGCCGAACATCGGGAAGAAGTAGCCGAGGGTGCTGAACAGCAGCACGAAGTAGCTGACGTTGCCGATCCAGGCGCTGATCCAGTAGCCCCAGGCCGAGGAAAAGCCCATGTAGTCGCCGAACCCGGCCTTGGCGTAGGCGTAGACCCCGGCGTCCAGTTCGGGCTTGCGATTGGCCAGGCTCTGGAACACGAAGGCCAGGGTCAGCATGCCGATGGCAGTGATCGCCCAGCCGAGAAGGATCGCCCCGGCACTGGCGCTGGCCGCCATGTTCTGCGGAAGCGAGAAGATGCCGCCGCCGATCATCGAGCCCACGACCAGCGCGACCAGCGGAGCGAGGTGCAATCGGTTTTGCGAGGAGGTCATGATGTGTGCTCGGTATCTGAACGAGTGACTATTGATCCACGTCCGGCGCAGGGCCGGACTGATCCAGGTCAAGCCGAGGCGATCGGCCACCGGGCAGGGAACCCTTCGGCGGAGTGCGGCCACTCAGGGGCAAATTCATCAAGGAGACACCCCATGCCGGGCTCACCCATCGCCGCCACCTCTACTCACGCCACTTCTGCCGCGTCGGCAACGGCCGCCACCGCCGCCGTCTCGCGTGCAGCGGACAACAGCAGTGCCGCGGATGTGCAGGCCGCTTTCAACCAAGGTGGCTTGTTGCTTCGAACGGTGCAGGAGAAGCATGCACACAAGGAGCTGGCCAACTGCGGCGTGTCCCTCGACGACGCCCGCCAGATACACGCCGAGGGAGGGCACGGCGGGCTGCGCAAGTGGAGCCTGGTGCAGAAGGACCTGACACCGAACTATTACAAGATGGGCGATAGCGTGGGCGCATTCGGCCGTTTCATGGCCGTGCTGGCAATGCCGGAAAAGGTCGGCGCCCACGTCGTGGGTATCCATGAAAAGGATGCGTCCTCCGGCACCATTACCGCGGATATGCGGGCGAAGCATCCCGGCGATGCCAACCGGGAGCTGGATGGGCTATTGACGACATTGAAAGGCAATCAGGCCAGCAATCCGGATACGCCGCTGGAGAACAATGAAGTGCAGACGGTCGGCATCGAGCCGGCGGGCATTGCCGCCTTGCTGTTCCATCCGACCCCAGGCATGGGCAATCCTCAAAACTGGGTGGATGCCCAGCCCCGCATGCAGGCGATGATCAACAAAGCCGGGCCGGAGTTCGAAGGGCGGACTTTCCCCGTGTTCTCCTACTCCCAGGTCGGCGGAACGACCCAGTTGAATCACCTGGGTGACTTGACGGTGCAGCGCCCTGGGGATTGAACGCCTACGGCGCTGCGAAACGCAGGGCAAAAAAAGCCCGGCGCGAGGGCCGGGCAAAGATGACGCATGGAGAATGCTTGCGGCGGGTTACATGCCCAGCCAGTTCGGCAGGGCCATGGACACCGCCGGTACGTAGGTGACCACCATCAGGAAGCCGAGCAGGATCATCAGCCACGGCAGCGCCGCGCGGATGGTGGCGCTCAGCGGCATGCCGGTGACCGCCGAGGTGACGAACAGGTTGAGGCCCACCGGCGGGGTGATCAGGCCGATTTCCATGTTCACCACCATGATCACGCCCAGGTGGATGGGGTCGATGCCCAGCTCCATGGCGATGGGGAACAGGATCGGCGCGAGGATCAGGATGATCGCCGAGGGCTCCATGAAGTTGCCGGCGATCAGCAGCACGATGTTGACGATCAGCAGGAACATCCACGGCGACAGGCCGAGCCCGGTGACCCAGGCGGCGATGGTCTGCGGAATCTGCTCGGTGGTCAGCACATGGGCGAAGAGCATGGCGTTGGCGATGATGAACATCAGCATGATGGTCAGCTTGCCGGCTTCCAGTAGCACCTTGTGGCTCTCGCGGACCGTCATGTCCTTGTAGACGAACAGCGCGATGCAGGCCGCGTAGACCGCCGATACCGCAGCCGCTTCGGTGGGGGTGAACATGCCGGAGTAGATGCCGCCGAGGATGATCACCATCAGCAGCAGGCCCCACAGCGCCTTGCGCCCGCTGCTCAGCCATTCGCGCAGGGTGGCGCGCGGCATGGCTGGCAGGTTCTTCTTCCGCGCCACCACGTAGATCGCCACCATCAGCAGCAGGCCGAGCAACAGGCCCGGCACCACGCCGGCCATGAACAGCTTGCCCACCGAGGTTTCGGTGGCGGCGGCATACACCACCATGACGATCGACGGCGGAATCAGGATGCCCAGGGTGCCGGCGTTGCAGACGATGCCGGCGCCGAACGCCTGCGGATAGCCGGAGCGCACCATGCCGGCGATGGCGATGGAGCCGACCGCCGCGACGGTCGCCGGGCTGGAGCCGGACAGCGCAGCGAACAGCATGCAGGCCATCACCGCGCCGATCGCCAGGCCGCCACGGATGTGGCCGACGCAGGCATTGGCGAAGTCGATCAGCCGGCGCGCCACGCCGCCGGTGGTCATGAACGCACCGGCCAGCAGGAAGAACGGAATCGCCAGCAGGGTGTAGTGCTCGGAGGTCTCGAACAGCTTGATCGCCAGCGAGCGCACCGAGTCCGGGCTGAAGAACAGGATGGTCATGGCGCCGGACAGGCCGAGGGAAATGGCCACCGGCACGCCGATGAACATCAGCAGGAACAACAGGAAGAACAGAAACAGGATGGTCACGGCTTGTGCTCCTCGTGCTCGGTCAGCTTCATCACCTCGGCGGCCTCGTCGGCCAGGCCCAGGCCGGTCTGTTGGTCGCGCAGGATGCGAATGAAGATTTCCAGGAAGCGCAGGAACACCAGGAGGAAGCCAACGGGCACCACCAGGGCGATGTGCCCCTGCTGGATGCCGAATTTGTCAAGGTCCTCGGCGCCGATGCCGGCGTCGAGCAGGGTGCGTACCCAGTCGAAACTGGCGACGCTCATCAGCCCCGCGTAGCCCAGGCAGCACAGGCAGGCGAGCAGGCCGAGCCAGCGTTGCAGCGCGCGCGGTGCCAGCTTGACCAGCACGTCCACGCCGATGTGCCCGGCAGTGCGCACGCCATAGCCGATGCCGAGGAAGATCAGCCAGCCGAACAGCGCCTTGGTCAGCGCGCTGCTCCAGGTCATGGCCTGGGCCCAGCCGATGACGACATCACCGATGCGGAGGAAGAAGTCCTCGGCGAAGCCCAGATCGGCGAAGTAGTAGAACACCGAGTAGAGGTTGTTCAGCACTACGTAGGTAAAGGTCACGAGGGTCATGGTCGCGAGCAGGAAGCTGATGGCCACCTCCTCGAAATGCGCCCAGACGCGCTGCAAGGCATTCATTGGTTACATCTCCAGTGACGGAAGCGGGAGAGGGCGTGCCGAACGGCACACCCCGCGCAAGCGACCGGCAACGGCGCTGCACGCCGCCCGTTGCCGTGCGATGGCATCCGCCTTACTGGTTGGCGGCCTCGGCGGCCTTGATCAGGTCGGCACCGATCTCGCCTTCGAATTCCTTCCACACCGGCTTCATCGCGTCGCGCCAGGCGTTGCGCTGCTCGGCGGTGAGCTGCAGGATTTCGCTCTTGCCGGACTCGGCGATGCGCTGCTTGTCGCCCTGGTTGAGGGCTTCGGCCTGCTTGTTCACTTCGGTGGTCACCTCGGCAACGATCTTCTCCAGCTCGCTGCGCACGTCAGCCGGCAGGCCTTCCCAGAACTTGGTATTGGTGATCAGCATGTAGTCGAGCACGCCGTGGTTGGACTCGGTGATGTACTTCTGCACCTCGAAGAACTTCTGCGAGTAGATGTTCGACCAGGGGTTCTCGGCGCCGTTGACCACGCCGGTCTGCAGGCCCTGGTAGACCTCGGCGAAGCTCATCTTGCGCGGGTTGGCGCGCACCGCCTTGAACTGCTCTTCCAGCACGCGGGAAGCCTGCACGCGGAACTTCAGGCCGCGGGCATCCTTCGGCTCGCGCAGCGGCTTGTTGGCCGACAGCTGCTTCATGCCGTTGTGCCAGTAGCCGAGGCCGGTGATGTTCTTGTCTTCCATTGACTTGAGCAGCGCCTGGCCTTCAGGGCTGTTCTGGAAGCGGTCGACCGCCTGGATGTCGTTGAACAGGAACGGCAGGTCGAAAATCTGCAGCTTCTTGGTGTAGTGCTCGAACTTGGCCAGGGACGGCGCGATCAGTTGCACATCGCCGAGCAGCAGGGCTTCCATTTCCTTGCCGTCGCCGAACAGCGAGGAGTTCGGGTAGACCTCGACCTTCACCTTGCCGGGCAGGCGCTCTTCGGCGAGCTTCTTGAACATCAGCGCGCCCTGGCCTTTCGGGGTGCTGTCGGCGACCACGTGGGAGAACTTGATCACAATCGGCTCGGCGGCCTGGGCCAGCCCGGCGACGGCGAGGGACAGTGCGCAGGCGAGGGCCTTGGCGGTGTGCTTGAACATGCGGCTTTCCTCTTGTTCTTGGAGTTCGCAACAGTGAGTGTTGGCGGGCGGAGCAACGGCAAGTCTAGGCGACCCAGCGGCGGGCGCCGGGCTGTCGGGCAGGACGGCACCTGGGCTTGCGTTCGTCGGCACGCTGCAAGCGAGAGAGCAACCGCCGTGCCAGCACCTGGCTCGGGCGCTGGGAAGCGCTCAGGCGCGGGCTTGCGCTGCGGTTGTGCGGGGCGGGGAGAGGCGCATTTGTGAGGGAGTTGGCGGAAATCCGCCAGCTCAATCGAAATCTTCTGGCGAGGTTCCGCCAGCGAAGCTCAATCCGTGCTTGCGCAGTTTGTCGTGCAGGGTCTTGCGCGGAATGCCCAGAGCCTCGGCGAGGCTGCGCAGGGAGCCGTGGGGGCGGCTCAGCTCGGCGGCGATCAGCGCCCGTTCGAAGGCTTCCACCTGTTCGCCGAGGCTGCCGCCGGCTTCGGCCAGGCGCGGCGCGAGGTCGCTGGCGGTCTGTTCCAGGCCCAGCTCCAGGCCGAGGGCGAAGCGCTCGGCGGCGTTCTGCAGCTCGCGCACGTTGCCCGGCCAGGGGTGGGTCAGCAGCAGCGCGCGCTGGCCGGCCTGCAGCTCCCGGGGCGGCAGGCCGTGGCGATCACTGGCCGCCGCAGCGAAGTGCTGGAACAGCAGCAGGATGTCTTCGCCGCGCTCGCGCAGCGGCGGGATGCGCAGCGGCGCGACGTTGAGCCGGTAGTAGAGGTCGGCGCGAAAGCGGTTCTGGTCGGCGGCCTGGCGCAGGTCTTCCTTGGTCGCGGCGACGATGCGGATATCCAGCGGGATCAGCTGGTTGCCGCCGAGGCGTTCGACCACCCGCTCCTGTAGCAGGCGTAGCAGCTTGACCTGCACCTCCAGGCTCATGCTCTCGATCTCGTCGAGGAACAGGGTGCCGCCGTTGGCGAATTCGAACTTGCCGATGCGGCGCTTCTGCGCGCCGGTGAAGGCCCCGGGCTCGTGGCCGAACAGCTCGCTTTCCACCACCGACTCGGCCAGGGCGCCGGCGTTGATGGCGACGAAGGGGCCGTCGCGGCGCGCCGACAGCTCGTGCAGGGCGCGCGCCACCACCTCCTTGCCGGCCCCGGTTTCGCCCAGGATCAGCACGTCGGCGTTGGTCGCCGCCAGCGCGCCGATCTGCTCGCGCAAGCGCTGCATCGCTGCCGACTGGCCGACCAGGCGCGAGGACAGCTCGCGGCGATCGGCCAGGGCCAGGCGCAGGCTGCGGTTGTCCAGCACCAGGCGCCGCAGCTCCAGGGCGCGATGCACGCTGTCCAGCAGGTCCTCGCTGGCGAAGGGCTTTTCCAGGAAGTCGTAGGCCCCGGCACGCATCGCCTGCACCGCCAGCGGCACGTCGCCGTGGCCGGTGATCAGCAGCACCGGTAGTTGCGGGTCCCGTTCGTGCAACTGGGCCAGCAACTGCAGGCCGTCGACCCCCGGCATGCGGATGTCGCTGATCACCACCCCGGCCCAGTCGCGCGGCACGCGCGCGGCGATGCCCTGGGCATCGCCCAGGCTGGCGACCTTGAGGCCGGCCAGGTCGAGGGTCTGGCTCAGGGCCTGGCGCAGGTGCGCATCGTCGTCGATCAGCAGGACCTGGGTGCGGCTGTCGAAGTCGCTCATGGGCAGGCATCCTCGGGAGGTTGGAGATTGACGCCGGACGCGGCGGTGCGCAGGCGCAGGGTGATCAGGGCGCCGCCTTCGGCATGGTTGGCCAGCAGCAGCTCGCCGTCGAGGGCGCGCATCAGGGTATCGCAAATCGCCAGGCCCAGGCCCAGGCCCTGGGCGCTGGTCTTGGTGGTGAAGAACGGTTCGCGTGCGCGGGCCAGGGCATCGGCGCTGAATCCCGGCCCGTTGTCGCGCAGGTGCAGTTCGACCCAGTCCGGCGCGCCGGGCTCGATGCTCAGCCACAGGCGCCGGGGCGGCGCCTTCTCGGCCAGTGCGTCGAGGGCATTGGCCAGCAGGTTGCCGAGCACCTGGCGCAGCCGGGTTTCGCCGGCCTGCACCCACAGGGTGGCGTCCGGCAGGTCGCGAATCAGTTCCACATCCAGGGCCCGCCGGCGCTTGGCCAGCAGCGCCAGCGCGTCGTCCAGCGCCGGTTGCAGGGCGACGCTCTCCGGCGCATGACGATCGCGGCGGGCGAAGGCGCGCAGGTGGGCAATGATCGAGGCCATGCGCGCGGTGAGTTCGCCGATCAGCTTGAGATTGCCGCGGGCGTCGTCGAGGCGGCCGTGGTCGAGCAGCACGCCGGCGTTTTCGGCATAGCTGCGGATTGCGCCAAGCGGCTGGTTGAGTTCATGGCTGATGCTCGCGCTCATGGTGCCCAAGGCCGACAGCTTGCTGGCCTGGACCAGTTCGTCCTGGGCGCGCACCAGCTCCTGCTGGGCCTGCTCGCGCTCCAGCACCTCGCGCTTGAGCCGGCTGTTCAGCTCTTCCAGGTCGCGGGTGCGTTCCAGCACGCGGGTTTCCAGCTGGCGCCGGGCGCTGGCGTCGAGGGCGATGCGTTCCAGGTAGTGGCGGCGGCGCTGCATCAGCAGGCCGAGCAGCAACAGCAGCACCAGCAACGCGGCGCTGCCGATGGCCACTGCGGTGCGCACCTGGCGCTCGATCAGCGCGGTGGGGGCGAAGATGCTCACCGTCCAGCCGATTTCGTCGAGCGCCTGCTGCTGCACCAGCCAGGCCGGCTCGTCCAGCTGCAGGCCCTGCGGTTCGAGGGTCGGGTAGGGTTGGTTGGCAGCGATTTCCGCACGTTCGGCGGCGGTCAGCGGGCGGGTCGCGCGAAAGCGCCATTGCGGCCGCGAGGTGAGGATCACCACGCCGTGGTGATCGGTCACCAGCAGTTGCTCCGGGGTGTTGCCCCAGAGCGTCTCGGTGTAGTCCAGGTCAACCTTGACCACCAGCACGCCGAGCACCTGGCTGCCTTCGCGCACCGGCGCGGCGAAGTAGTAGCCGCGCTTGCCGGAGGTGGTGCCGAGGCCGAAGAAGCGTCCCTGGCCGCCGCCGATGGCTTCGCGGAAATAGGGGCGAAAGGCGAAGTTGCGGCCGACGAAGCTGTCGTCGAGGTCCCAGTTGGAGGCCGCCAGGGTCTTGCCGTCGTCGGCCATCAGGTAGATCACGTCGGCGCCGGTCTGCTCGCGCACGCGCTTGAGCAGGCGGTTGGCGCTGTCCAGGGCGGCGCGCCGGTCAGGCGTGGCCAGCGCCTCGCGCAGCGCCGGCAGGTCGCCAAGGATCTGCGGCAGCACCTCGTAGCGCTTCAGCGTGCCGCGCAGGTTGGCCACGTAGAGGTCGAGGGTCTGGCGATTCTGTTGCGCCAGTTCGCTGCTGTAGTAGCGCTCGGCGAGCCGCTGCAGCGGCACCAGCAGCGGCACCAGCAGCAGGGCCAGCAGCGCCAGGCTGCGCCAGCGGGGACGTTTGGGGGCGGGCCGGTGGTCGGGCATGGATGGGGCGGTCTCGTTGGTGGCATCGCCGGGCAAAGAGCAATTACTAGGCCATACTGCACCCTAGCCAGGCAGCGCACGGGCGAATGCCTGCTGACAGTCTTGCGCCGACACAGGGAGAGGCAAGCGCAATAACAAGCCTGTGGAGGGTTGCAGATGCTAGCTCAACTGACGGTTCGTGCGCGCCTGTTCGCACTGGCCCTTATCCCCTTGGCGGTCCTGCTGGTGGTGATTGCGCTGGCCCTGTCGAACGCCAGCCAGCTCAACCGGAAGTTCGAAGAGCTGTTCACCGACCGCATGCAGCCGATCAGCCAGCTCAAGGTGATTTCCGATGCCTACGCGGTGAGCATCGTCGACGCCTCGCACAAGTACCGCGCTGGCGTGTTCGACGAAAGGACCTTTCGCGAAGGCATTCACGATGCTCGCCAACGCATCGAGGAGCAGTGGCGTGCCTACAGCTCGACCAAGCTGACCGACGAGGAGGCCCGGCGAGTGGAACGGGCCAAGGCGTTGTTCGCCAAGGCCGACCGGCTGACCGATGACCTGCTCGGCGGCGTCGACAATGGCAGCCTGCGCGCAGAAGAGCCCAAGCCCTTCAACGAACGCCTGTATGGCGCCATCGACCCGCTGAGTGGCGAGTTGGAGGGCTTGATCAAGCTGCAACTGGACGAGGGCGTGAGGCTCAGCGAGCAGGCCAAGGAGCAATACCAGGATATCCGCAATGGCTTCATCGTTGCCGGCGCTTTGGCCCTGATCCTGGTGCTGGGTGCGGCGGTAGTGATCGGGCTGTCGATCATTCGTCCGTTGCGCGGGTTGGCTTCGGTGATCGGCGAGGTGCAGCGTTCTTCCGATCTCACGTTGCGCGCGCCGGCCGGCGGGCGCGACGAGCTGGCCAGCACCGCCCGGGCGTTCAACGGCATGCTCGAGCATCTGCAGGGGCTGATCCGGCATTTCCGCGACGCCACCACGCAGCTCGCCGCCTCCTCCGAAGAGATGAGCGCGATCAGCACCCAGGTCAGCGCGGCGGCGGCATCCCAGGGACAGCAGACCGAGATGGTCGCCACCGCCGTGCACCAGATGAGCGTGGCGGTCATGGAGGTGGCGCGCTCGGCGCAGCACACCTCCCAGGCTGCCGAGGCTGCGACCCGGGACGCGCACCAGGGCAGCAACCTGGTTCAGGCCAACATGCATTCGATCGAGCAGTTGTCCGACTCGATACGCCTCGGTGCCGAGGTGATCGACCGCCTGCACAACCAGAGCGACGAGATCGGCAAGGTGCTGACGGTGATCCAGAGCATCGCCGAGCAGACCAACCTGCTGGCGCTCAATGCCGCCATCGAAGCGGCGCGGGCCGGCGAGGCCGGGCGCGGCTTCGCCGTGGTGGCCGACGAGGTGCGCAGCCTGGCGAGCAATACCCAGCAGGCCACCGAGTCGATCCGCGGCATGATCGATGCGCTGCAAGGCGGCGCGCGACAGGCGGTCAGCGCGATGCAGCAGTCACGCGATCAGGCGCAGACCAGCGTGACCCATGCGCGGCAGTCGGGGGAGGTACTGGAGCTGATCGCCAATGCCGTTCAGGGCATCGCCGACGGCAACGTGCAGATTTCCACCGCCACCGAAGAGCAGACGGCGGTGGCCAGCGAGATCAGCCAGAACATCAGCGGGCTCAACGAGAGCATTCACGGGGTGGTCAACGGCGCCGAGCAAAGCTCGCTGGCCAGTCGCGACCTGGCGCAACTGGCCGCCAGCCTGCAGCAGCAGGTGCAGCGCTTCCGCGCCTAGCGCGGCTTCAGCGCGGGCTGCCCAGGCATTGCCGCAGGGCCTCGCGCCACTCCGGCAGCTGCACGGACCAGTGATCCCGCAGGTGCGAGCCGTCCAGCCGCGAGTTGAGCGGGCGACGCGCCGGGGTCGGGTAATCGCTGGTGGGGATCGGCAGCAGCCGGGCGCAGCGCCGGCCGTCTGCTCGCAACTGTTCGGCGATGGCTTCGGCGAAGCCGAACCAGGACGTCTCGCCCTGCGCCGTCAGGTGGTAGAGGCCCCAGGGGCCCGCCTGGCCATCGCGCCAGCGACGCACCAACTCGGCGGTGGCAGTAGCGATGCTACCGGCCCAGGTCGGCGCACCGATCTGATCGGCGACCACGCGCAGTTCCTCGCGCTCCTGCAGCAGCTTCTGCATGGTCAGCAGGAAGTTGCGCCCGTGCAGCGAGTAGACCCAGCTGGTGCGCAGGATCAGGTGGGCGCCGCCGACCGCCTGGATCGCCCGTTCGCCCTCCCGCTTGCTCTGGCCGTAGACGCCCAGCGGGTGCGGTGTATCGCTCTCGACATAGGCGCCGGCCTTGCTGCCGTCGAACACGTAGTCGGTGGAGTAGTGGATCAGCGGCACGCCGAGGCCGGCGGCTTCTTCCGCCAGCACGCCGGGGGCCGTGGCGTTAAGCGCGAAGGCGGCCTCCGGCTCGCTCTCGGCCTGGTCCACCGCAGTATGGGCGGCGGCATTGACGATCAGGTCCGGGCGCCGTTCGCGCACCTGGCGGCGGATCTGGCCGCTGTCGCCCAGGTCCAGCTCGGCGCGGCCAAGGGCAATCACTTCGCCGAGTCCGGCCAGGCTCAGTTGCAGCTCGCGGGCGACCTGGCCGTGACGGCCGGTGACGAGAATCCTCATGGGAACAGCTCGGCGTCGTTCAGGGCCAGGCCGCCCTGGTCCTTGGCCGACAGCAGCGGTGCGCCGGCCAGGGGCCAGTCGATGGCCAGTGTCGGGTCGTCCCAGCGAATGCAGCGCTCGTGCTCGGGGGCGTAGTAGTCGGTGGTCTTGTAGAGGAACTCGGCGGATTCGCTGAGCACCAGGAAGCCGTGGGCAAAGCCTTCCGGCACCCACAGTTGCCGTTTGTTTTCCGCGGAAAGGTGCACACCGACCCAGCGACCGAAGGTGGGCGAGCTACGGCGCACGTCCACCGCCACGTCGAACACCTCGCCGGCAGTGACCCGCACCAGCTTGCCCTGGGCCTGTTGCACCTGGTAATGCAGGCCGCGCAGCACGCCGCGCTGGGAGCGCGAATGGTTGTCCTGGACGAACTGGCGCTGCACGCCGGTGGCTTCGGCGAAGGCGCGGGCATTGAAGCTCTCGAAGAAGAAGCCGCGCTCGTCGCCGAACACTCTGGGTTCGAGGATCAGCACCTCGGGCAGTGCGGTGGCGATTGCTTTCATGCGGTTTCCCCCGCCAGCTGGAACAGGTACTGGCCATAGCCGGTCTTGCCGAACGCCTTGGCCTGGCTGAGCAGTTGCTCGCGATCGATCCAGCCCTGCTGGAAGGCAATTTCCTCCAGGCAGGCGACCTTCAGGCCCTGGCGATGCTCGATGGTCTGCACGTACTGCGAGGCTTCCAGCAGGCTGTCGTGGGTGCCGGTGTCGAGCCAGGCGAAGCCGCGGCCGAAACGCTCGACGCGCAGGTCGCCACGCGCCAGGTAGGCGTTGTTGACGTCGGTGATCTCCAGCTCGCCACGGGCCGAGGGCTTGACTGCCTTGGCGATCTCGACCACGTCGTTGTCGTAGAAGTACAGGCCGGTCACCGCGAAGCTGGATTTCGGCTGTTGGGGCTTCTCCTCGATGGAGATGGCCCGGCCGTCGCTGTCGAACTCCACCACGCCGAAGCGCTCCGGGTCCTTCACCCAGTAGCCGAACACCGTGGCGCCCTGGGGCTGGCTGGCGGCGCGCAGCAGCTTCTCGGTGAAGTGCTGGCCGTGGAAGATGTTGTCGCCGAGGATCAGGCACACCGGGTCGTCGCCGATGAACTGCTCGCCGATCAGGAACGCCTGGGCCAGGCCATCCGGCGACGGCTGCTCGGCATAGCTGAAGCGCACGCCGAACTGGCTGCCGTCGCCGAGCATCTTCTCGAAATGGGGCAGGTCGTAGGGCGTGGAGATGACCAGGATGTCGCGAATGCCGGCGAGCATCAGTACCGACAGCGGGTAGTAGATCATCGGCTTGTCGTAGATCGGCAGCAGCTGCTTGGAGGTTCCCAGGGTGATGGGGTGCAGCCGGGTGCCGGAACCGCCGGCGAGGATTATCCCTTTCATGCATTCACTCCGAGGCGTTGCCCTTGATAGCTGCCATCCTGCACGTGGCGGCACCAGTCGCGGTTGTCGAGATACCACTGCACGGTCTTGCGCAGGCCGGTGTCGAAGGTTTCCCGCGGCACCCAGCCCAGTTCGCGTTCGATCTTGCTGGCGTCGATGGCGTAGCGAACGTCATGGCCGGGGCGATCCTTCACGAAGCTGATCAGGTCTTCGTAGCGGGCCACGCCGGCCGGCTTGTTCGGTGCCAGTTCTTCCAGCAGGGAACAGATGGCGCGCACCACCTCGATATTCTTCTGTTCGTTGTGCCCGCCGATGTTGTAGGTCTCGCCGACCTGGCCCTGGCTCACCACCTTGAGCAGCGCGCGAGCATGGTCCTCGACGAACAGCCAGTCGCGCACCTGCTGGCCATCGCCGTAGACCGGCAGCGGCTTGCCCGCCAGGGCGTTGAGGATCATCAGCGGAATCAGCTTCTCGGGAAAATGGTAGGGCCCGTAGTTGTTCGAGCAGTTGCTGACCAGGGTCGGTAGCCCGTAGGTGCGCTGCCAGGCGCGTACCAAGTGGTCGGACGCCGCCTTGCTGGCCGAATAGGGCGAGCTGGGCGCGTAGGGCGTGGTCTCGGTGAACAGGTCGTCGACCCCGTGCAGGTCGCCGTAGACCTCGTCGGTGGAAATGTGGTGGAAGCGGAACGCCTGCTGGCGGGCGCCCACCAGCCCCAGCCAGTAGGCGCGCACGGCCTCAAGCAAGGCGTAGGTGCCGACGATGTTGGTCTGGATGAAGGCGGCCGGGCCATCGATGGAGCGGTCGACATGGGATTCGGCGGCCAGGTGCATCACCGCATCAGGCTGGAAGCTGGCCAGCGCCTCGGCCACCTTCGGCTGGTCGGCGATGTCCGCCTGCACGAAGCGATAGCGCGGGCTGGCCGCGACGTCGGCCAGGGATTCCAGGTTGCCGGCATAGGTCAGCTTGTCCAGATTGAGCACCTCGTGCTCGGTGTCTCGCAGCAGGTGGCGGATCAGCGCGGAGCCAATAAAACCGGCCCCGCCGGTCACCAGAATGCGCATGGATGTGTTCCTTCGAATGGCTCGTCGCGAGCGGCAGGCGCATAGCTTGTCGGCAGGGGCTGCCGTACGCAAGTTGGCAGGCCCTAAAAAACGGCAGCTCGTCGGGCGTTTGCTATGCTCGCCGCCTCCAACAGCCGCCGTTTCGCTCCCCATGGATTGCATCGATACCCTGATCATCGGCGCCGGGGCCCTCGGCCTGGCCTGCGCCGCGCGCCTCGCCGATGGCCGGCGCAGCCTGCTGGTCGTAGAGGCCGAGCGGCAGATCGGCAGCCACACGTCCAGCCGCAACTCCGAGGTGATCCACGCCGGCCTCTACTATCCGCCCGGTTCGCTGAAGGCTGAACTGTGCCTGGAGGGGCGCGCGCGGCTCTACGCCTGGTGCGCCCGCCATGGCGTCGGCCATCGTCGCCTCGGCAAGGTCCTGGTGGCGGTGACGGAGGGCGAGCGCGGCAAACTGGAGGCCCTGGCAGCCAATGCGACGGCCAGCGGCGTGCATGACCTGCAGGCGCTTGACCGGCACCGGCTACACGCATTGGAGCCGGCGGTGCGCGGCGTGGCGGGGCTGTTGTCGCCGAGCACCGGCATTCTCGACAGCCACGCCTACCTTCAATCGCTGCTGGCGGCGGCCGAGCGGGGCGGCGCGCAGTTGGTGCTGGATACCCGCGTCGAGCGCCTGCTGCGCAATGGCGGCGGCTGGGTGGTACAGGGCACCAGCAGTGGCGAGCCTTTCCAACTGCGGGCCGAGCGCCTGGTAAATGCCGGCGGGCTGTTCGCCCGGCAACTGGCGCTGTGCACCGAGGGGCTGGCGCCACGGCACGTTCCGCCCTTGCACCTGTGCCAGGGGCGCTATTTCGGCTATGCCGGCCGTTCCCCCTTCAGCCACCTGATCTATCCGATGCCGGAAGCCAATACCGCCGGCCTGGGTATCCACGCCACCCTGGACCTGGGCGGGCAACTGCGCTTCGGGCCCGATGTGAACTATGTGAGCGCGCTCGACTACCGCGTCGACGAGAGTCTGCGCGTCTCGTTCGCCACCGCCATCGCCCGCTACTTTCCCGCCCTCGACCCGAGTCGCCTGGTCCCCGGCTACAGCGGCATACGCCCGAAGCTGGCCGGCGCCGGGGAACCGGCCGCCGACTTCCTCATCCAAACCGCAGCCATCCACGGCCTGCCGGGATTGGTCAACCTGTTCGGCATCGAGTCGCCGGGCCTGACGGCCAGCCTGGCCATCGCCGAGCGCGTGGCGCAGGCGCTCTGACGGGCACCGGTTTGCCAATCTCCCGCCAAGCGGGCGTTATACTCGTCGCCTTTATCCGCACCACTTACTAGCACAAGGACTCGTCCATGAAAGCGCTCGGCAAACTCCTGGGTCTCCTGCTCCTCGGACTGTTGCTGATCATCGTAGCCCTGGGCTTCGCTCTGACTCACCTGTTCGACCCCAACGACTACAAGGACGAGATCCGCCAGCTCGCCCGCGACAAGGCCAACCTGGAGTTGAGCCTGAACGGCGACATCGGCTGGAGCCTGTTTCCCTGGCTCGGCCTGGAACTGCACGACGCCACCCTGGCCAGCGTCGCCACGCCGGACAACCCGTTCGCCGACCTGCGCATGCTGGGGCTGTCGGTGCGGGTGATGCCGCTGCTGCGCAAGGAAGTGCAGATGAGCGATATCCGCGTCGAAGGCCTCAACCTGATGCTCAGCCGCGACGCCAAGGGCCGCGGCAACTGGGAGGGCGTGGGCCGACCGGACACGCCGGTGGCCGCCGACGCGCACTCGACCGCTCCCGCCGGGCCGGCTGCCGGCCAGCCAGCGACGCCGACGCAGCGCACCGGCCGGCCGCTGAAGCTGGACATCGACAGCCTGGCGGTGAACAACGCCCGCATCGAATACCACGATGCCAAAAGCGGCCAGCAGTTCACTGCCGAGAGCATCCAGCTGAGCACCGGGGCGATCCGCGAGGGCGCCAGCATCCCGCTCAAGCTCAGTGCCTTCTTCGGCACCAATCGGCCGCTGCTGCGGGCCCGTACCGAGTTGGAAGGGCGCCTGCGTTTCGACCTGGCGCTCAAGCGCTATCAACTGGAGGATGCCAAGCTGTCGGGCGAGGCGTCCGGCGAGCCGTTGCAGGGCAAGACCCTGACCTTCGCCGCCCAGGGCCAGCTGCTGGCCGACCTGGTGGCCCAGGTGGCCGAGTGGAACAGCCTCAAGCTGTCCGCCAACCAGCTGCGCGCCATTGGCGACATCAAGGTCCGCGACCTGGACAAGGCGCCGAAACTGGGCGGCGGTATCTCGATTGCCCAGCTCGATCTGCGCGAGTTTCTCGCCGGACTCGGCCAGGAGCTGCCGCCGATGGCCGCCCCGGATGCCCTGGGCAAGGTCGAGTTGGCCGGGCGTCTGACCGGCTCCGACAAGAGCCTCGGCCTGGACGAACTGACCCTGAAGCTGGACGACAGCACCTTCACCGGCAGCGTCGCCATCGCCGACTTCGCCAGCAGCGCCCTGCGCGTGCAGCTCAAGGGTGACCGCCTGGACCTCGATCGCTACCTGGCGCCGCCGAGCAAGCAGGCCGAAGGCGCCAGCGCCGCTCGCCGCAGCGAGGTGCGCGAGGCGGTGGCCAATGCCGGTGCCAGTGGCTCCACCGAGCTGCCCAGCGCACCGACCCAGCAGGCCTGGAGCGAAGCACCCATGCTGCCGGTCGACCAACTGCGCAAGCTCGACCTGGACGCCGTCCTCAGCATCGGCCAGCTCACCGTCGACAAGCTGCCGCTGGCCAACGCCAGCCTGAAGGCGAAGGGCAAGAACGGCGTGCTCACCGTGCAGGACGTGCGTGGCGAACTCTACGGTGGGCGCATCGAAGCCAGCGGCCGCCTCGACGTACGCCCGGCGGTGCCGCTGCTCAGCGTGCAGAAGCGGGTCAGCCGCCTGCCGGTGGATAAATTCCTCCAGGCCCAGGGCGAGCAGCCCCCGCTCAAGGGCCTGCTCGACTTCACCGCCGAGCTGTCGACCAGCGGCAACAGCCAGAAGGCCTGGATCGACGGCCTCAACGGCAACGCCAGCTTCGTGCTCAACGACGGTGTGCTGGTCGATGCCAACCTCGAACAGCAGCTCTGCCAGGCCATAGCCACCCTCAATCGCAAGAACCTCGGCAGCGAGCCGCGCGGCAGCGACACACCGTTTCAGGAACTCAAGGGCACGCTGATCCTACGCAATGGCGTGGCCAACAACCCGGACCTGCGTGCCCGCGTCCCCGGCCTGCTGGTCAAGGGCGACGGCGACGTCGACCTGCGCGTGCTGGGCATGGACTATCGCGTCGGCATCCTCATCGAAGGAGACCAGCGCGACATGCCCGACCCCGCCTGCGAGGTCAACGAGCGCTATGTCGGCATCGAATGGCCGCTGCGCTGCCGCGGGCCGCTGGAACTGGGCGCCAAGGCCTGTCGTCTGGACAAGGAGCGCATGGGCAAGGTCGCCGCGCGCCTGGCGGGTGAAAAGCTCAGCGAGAAACTGGAGGAGAAGCTCGGCGACAAGGTCAGCCCGGAGCTCAAAGACGCGCTGAAGGGGCTGTTCAACCGATGACTCCCGAGCAGTTCGGCACGGCGGTCCTCGACTGGTACGACCGCCACGGCCGCAAGGACCTGCCCTGGCAGCAGGCGATCAATCCGTACCGTGTATGGGTTTCGGAAATCATGCTGCAGCAGACCCAGGTCGCCACCGTGCTCGACTATTTCGAGCGCTTCATGGCGGCGTTGCCGACGGTGCAGGCCCTGGCCGCGGCCAGCGAGGACGAGGTGCTGCATCTCTGGACCGGGCTCGGCTACTACAGCCGCGCCCGCAACCTGCACAAGACTGCGAAGATCGTCGTCGCCGAACATGGCGGCGACTTTCCTCGCGATGCCGAGCGGCTGGCCGAGCTGCCCGGCATTGGCCGCTCCACAGCCGGCGCCATTGCCAGCCTGTCCATGGGGCTGCGCGCGCCGATCCTCGACGGCAACGTCAAGCGCGTGCTGGCCCGCTACCTGGCCGCCGAGGGCTACCCCGGCGAACCCAAGGTGGCGCGGCAATTATGGGAGGCCGCCGAGCGCTTCACCCCGCAGCAGCGCGTCAACCATTACACCCAGGCAATGATGGACCTCGGCGCCACCCTCTGTACCCGCAGCAAGCCCAGTTGCCTGTTGTGCCCATTGCAGAGCGGCTGTCGAGCCCAGCTATTGGGCCTGCAGAGCCGCTACCCGCAGTCCAGGCCACGCAAGGAGCTGCCGCAGAAACGCACCCTGATGCCGATCCTGGCCAGCCGCGACGGCGCTATCCTGCTTTACCGGCGACCATCGACCGGTCTCTGGGGTGGCCTCTGGAGCCTGCCGGAGCTGGACGACCTGGATGCCCTCGATCCGCTGGCCAGCCGGCATGCGCTGAACCTGGGCGAGCGCCGCGTGCTGCCTGGGCTGACCCACACCTTCAGCCATTTCCAACTGGCCATCGAACCCTGGCTGATCCGCGTCGACAGCGCCGCGCCCGTCGTGGCCGATGCCGACTGGCTCTGGTATAACCTCGCCACCCCGCCGCGCCTGGGGCTCGCTGCCCCGGTGAAGAAATTGCTCAAGCGCGCGGCCGATGAATTGAATGCAGGAGAACTGCCATGACCCGCACCGTGCATTGCCGCAAATACAAAGAAGACCTGCCCGCCCTCGACCGTCCGCCGTATCCCGGCGCCAAGGGCGAGGACATCTACAACAACGTCTCGAAGAAGGCCTGGGACGAGTGGCAGAAGCACCAGACCATGCTGATCAACGAGCGCCGCTTGAACATGATGAACGCCGAGGACCGCAAGTTCCTCCAGCAGGAGATGGACAAGTTCCTTTCCGGCGAGGAATACGCCCAGGCGGAAGGCTACGTACCCCCGAGCGAATGAGGCGAGACGCGTAAACGCCCGTCATTGCTAAAAAATTTCTTCGCCCGGCTTGACACTGCCAAGCCAAATCCGTTTAATGGCGCCCCGTTGCCCAGGTAGCTCAGTCGGTAGAGCAGGGGATTGAAAATCCCCGTGTCGGCGGTTCGATTCCGTCCCTGGGCACCAAGACACGTAAGCCCCTGATTCCTCAAGGTTTCAGGGGTTTTGTCTTTCTGGAGGAGCTGTAGCCCGCCCCACTTGAGTACACACGGCGGGTACACGATGGCGTTTATGGCCCAACCCTGGAAAGACCCAAGAAGCGGCATTTACTACATTCGCCGCCGCGTCCCAAAGGATGCGAAGCCCCACCTACCCCACTTCGGCGAGTTCTACAAACGTAGCCTAGAGACGACCTGCCCCCAGGACGCCAAAGTCCGCTTCGCCGCCGAGTGGGTGAAGTCGCAGGAGCTGTTCGACCTCGCTCGCCTTCAGTCCAGCGGCACCTATCAGCCCACAGCCCGCGACGCTGTTCAACTTGCCGCCCGCTGGGCGAAGCGCGAGCTGGAGGAAATGGATCAGTCCGGCGACTTCGCCCGTTGGCTGGTTGATATTGGCGACGGCCCAACGACCCTCGGCTACCTCTATGGTGACGGCGCAGCCAGGGACTTGATTGCGTCGGATGACGCCGGGCGGGCATGGACTGCAAACGTGACCCCTCACATCCATGACGAACTAAGCCGCAGCGGTCTTTTGCCCCCTCAGGAGGACAGCGACTTCTACCGCCACCTCCTCGTCGCATTCGTGGCACGGATGCAGGAGCTGTCAGGTATCGCCTACAAGCGCTTCTGCGACGACCACGCCACAGACCTGCACCTCCCCAAGGAGGCACCGCTTAGCGTCGATCTAGCACGCCGCCCAGCCCCGGAAAACCTACTTTCCAAGGTATTCGCCGATTGGTGCAAATGGACACGCGATGCAGACGGTGAAGGACGCGATGTACTGAAGCGTATCTCGGAGTACGGGCCCACCATCCAGCGTTTTATCGAACTGCAGGGCGACCTCCCTGTAACAAGCATCCGGCGTGTCACGATCCAGGAGTTCCAAAGCCAGCTCCGCCGGATGCCCAGCAAGGGAGCCGGGATACGGTCACTCACCGCCAAGGAACAGATCGCCAAGGCCGATGCCGATGACCTTCCACGGCTCAGCACAGCCAGGGTGAAGAATCGGCTGATGCACCTGTCTTCCGTCCTTTCCTATGCCGCCCGGATGGAGCTGATGACCGAGAACCCCGTTACCGCCAGCGGCATCACCAAGCAATTGGCCAAATCGGCGAACAAAGCCGGGCATAGGTCGAAACGCCTACATTACGAACAGGGGGAGCTGATCCAGATATTCTCCAGCCCGATCTACACCAGCGGCTGGCGCTCCCCCCGCGCAGCCTTCGGGGACGCATGGTTCTGGATACCCCTCCTACTCTGCTACACAGGGGCACGTCGGGAAGAAATCGCACAGCTTCAGGTAGGCGAGGTTCGCGAAAGCGTCGAGGGCGTATGGCATTTGAGCCTGCTGGCTACACCGGATGATGATGGCGAGGACTTAGACCGCACGGTCAAGACCCTTGGCAGTCACCGCGTCGTGGCGCTCCATCCGGACATGATAGAGCTGGGTCTCCTGGATTACGTCCGTTCACTCCCTGTGAAAGGTCCGTTGTTTCCAGGCCTCACGGCCAACCCCGGAGGCTGGTTCGGCCACAACTTCGGGAAGCGCTGGTCGGACTACCTGAAGAAAGTCGCTGGCCTGCACACGCCGGTGGCCCCCTCGCGCGGCTTCCGCCACTCCTTCAAGACCATGTGTAGAGAAGCGGGCGTCCCCGAGGAGATTCACGACGCCATCACGGGGCACGACGACGGACGGGTTAGCCGTAAGTATGGCGACCGTCAGCTACTTTCCGTGCAGGCCGAACAGCTAAAGCGGCTCCCAAGCATCGCCCGCATGGCCGGACTGCTGCCCACCTGAAAGCCCCAGGGGGACGGACACGCGAACGTCCATCAGCCCCCCTTGGGCGCGTGATAGGTTTGAAGGGGCAGCTCCAGGAACGACGGGGCCTGCAGCCATTCGAGGGCTCTGAGGGCCCCTCATGTGGGGCTCCCGTTAGAAGTCGCCAGGCGCCCTGGAGGTGCCTTCCGCGTGCATGCGGGCAACCTCCACGCCCAACTGGCTGTGGTCAACGTCGCCGCCCACGGCTTCATCGTCGTCCGTCGTCACTGGTTGATGAACCTTCGGCTTGTACTTCGCCTCCAGATACGCAGCTCCGTCCGGGCGCCCTGCTTCACGCCCAAGCTCCTCCAGGGCCGTGACTATGACCTTGGGGTCGTATCGCCCATCCTCACCGAACAACGCCTGTATGACGGCCATTTTGACGGCATGCTTCAGGGCTGCCGGGCTGGTTCGTTTCCCGCCGTCCTGGCGCTGCTTCTGGAACATCCTCCAGGAGATGATGGAAAGGCGTCGCCATGTCGTCTTCCGCTGCCAGTAGGCCTGGAGTTGCTGCTCCGCCTTGTCCCTTGGCGCGTCACGGTCGATCTTGCCGGCGTTGATGCCCTCCTGGCGGACTGCGTCGCGGAAGCGCTTGATGGAGTTCTCGGAGACGCCCAGCAGGACGGAAGCTTCCTTGACCGGCATCTTGCGGTAGGTGTCGCGCTCCTGGTTGAAGGCGCACCAGGCGTTCTCGACTCGCTCCAGTGGTGATAGAGCCTGGACGATCTGCTGGTTGGCCAGCCGGGAGGCATCGAGAGCATCCGCGAAGCCGAGCCCAGGCAGGACTTCGACCAACGCCTCCGCTACTCCCGCCTTCCCCAGCGCTTCCAGGCGGTGGTGTCCGTCCACCAGCCAGAAACGGGCGGGGACGTGGTGCGGCCTGTCGGCCCCTGGAGCAAGCTCGTAGACACCGCCTTCCTCAGCCGCCACGACCTGCAGGGGGACTTGCTGGCCGTCGGCCTTGATGCTGCGCCGGAGCTGATTGACGTGGTCCTTGTAGCGCTTGGCGTCGCTGTGCTCCTTGTACTTCTGCATACCGACATTGCGGTTCTGCAACTGCGGGTCGGTCTGGATTGAGTCCAGGGGAATAGATTGAAGTCGTCCCGTCATAGCTACCTCACCGCGTCCGAACGATAGGGCCCAGGGCGAGCCAGCGCGGCTCCTCCCGGTCGCTACGAGCCAAGTCCAGGAGGTCGTCATCCTCCCAGGAAAAGCCCGCTGTAAGGGCCAGCTCCATGGCTTCAGCCAGGCGTGTGTCGCGGCACTTCTTCTTGCCCAAGGCGCAGGCCAGGGTGGTCAGGCGGTCGATGTGGTCAGGGCGCAGGTGCAGGTTCAACCGCACCAGCTTGGTGGTGGTGTTCATTGGATCGAAGTCCTTGGTGATAGAGCGAACGCCAGCGCCCCGCCTGGAGGGCTCCGGGCAGGGTGTCGTGGTCGTCGCTGGATGGATTGAGTCGGGCTTGAGGCGCACCCCGCTGGAGCAGGTTGCGTCGTCTTCGCCTAGGGGTGGCCGCAATTTTCCCTGGCAAAGAAGTGCCAGGCTCGTCGGTTTGTCCTATGGGGGGCCCAAATAGCCCAAGGAGACGCTTGGAGGGGCGCTTACACCTCGACCGGGTGCGCCTTGCAGGCCCGCTTCACGGTGGCTGTGGATACCTTCCAGTGGTCGGCGGTGTCCTGGATGCTGGCGCCGTACTCCTTCCGCCAGGCGGCGATTGCTGCGTCGTCGTGCTGCTTGGGCTTGCCTAGCTTGCGACCGTCCTGCCTGGCCTTCTCAATGCCGGCCATCTGCCTGGCCTTGATGTTCTCCCGCTCCAGCTCGGCGACGCCCGCCAGGAGGGTGAGCATGAGCTTGCCGGTGGGCGTGGATAGGTCAAACCCCTCACGCAGGGACACGACGGTGACTCCCTTCTTCGCCAGCGCCTCGACTGTCTCCAGGACGTCGATGGTGTTCCGGCCCAGGCGGTCGATGGCCGCGACGATGACGGTGTCGCCCTTCCTGGCAAAGGTGAACAGCGCCTTGAAACCCTCGCGCTCCAGGGCCTTGGTGGTGCCGCTGGTGGCTTCGTCGGTGAACCATCCATCTTCGCTGACGTTGTGGCGCTGGCCGATGGCATGGCGCTGGGCCTCGACTGACTGGCCGTCGCTACTGACTCGGGTATAGGCGAGGATGGCGGTCATGGTGTCGCGCTCAAGATGGCTCATAAAGTAGGCTCACAACCTACCGAATGGCTCAATGAAAAGCAACACATTTGAGCCACCCTGAAGACCTCATTCTTCCGTGCCCCCGTGAGGCCGCCTAGCCTGGCTCATAAGGTGTACTTAGTGAGCCAGGACCTGTACCAACGATGGCTAGTTATCAACCTGCTGCGCAGCGTACTCAAATAGCTCCTCGAAGCCGGATGTTTCGTAAATGAACCCATTGTGGATTGAGGAGAAGTCGGGAGTGTCCATGTTCAACCATGCGTTGTGGTCGTCTAGGCTCACCACCCCTCCTTCGGGGGGCAAAGCTGCCTTGCCCTGGTACTTACACCCCTCAAAGAACGCCCCAGGATCTTCCGCTACAGCACTCTTCAATTCACCTATGTCGGCTTTCAGGTGCCCATAGATTGCCTGCACAGCAGCAGAAGCATGCGCCTTAAATGCCTCGACTGCTTCCTTGTCACTCGGCCGTGAAATTGACTTATTCGACATTCGCACGCTTACCGGCATGAAACTGCCATTGACCTCCACCCCCTGCATTAGTAGGCGAGGAGGAATTGCGTCAAGGTCATCATGGGCAATCAGGGTGTTCCTTATGACTAACAGGTGCCGATGGATTGCCAGGTCAAAGCCCTCTGCTCGGGTAACTCGATTCTCCTTATAGCGAACAGACACCCCATCAATGTTGTGATTGAGAAACGGCTTCGAGTAGCGGATGACTGCCCAGTGGAATATCGACGCCGGGACTATTGCAACAGGATTTTCGTGATGCTCCAGCAAGAGGTGGAAACCATTAGCTGCACCAATCATGTTGTGTAACGCCTTCATCCCGATCTTGCACTGCTTCAACAATCCCTCGACCCTCATGGATCCACCTCTGCGTCTGCGTGAAAAACAGATAGTACCCCCAGGGTACGGGGGGAACTGAGCAATCACCTACTTACATGAATGGGCTCGGATATTTTCTGTAGAAACATGCTGGACGACCATACCTGCATGGCTGGAGTCGAGTACACACAACGAGTACACTCCTCACCTTGCACGCCCCCGAGGGCTGTATTTGCTGCGGGTTTACAATTCTTCAGCCAGTGTCGGCGGTTCGATTCCGTCCCTGGCACCATGAATACCGAACGAAAAGGCTCACCCGAAAGGGTGGGCCTTTTTGCTTGTCGGGGTGTGGTTTTCCTGCGATGCGAGCAATTCGTTCGCCCGGGAGGCTGGGGGCGAGCGACTTCCGGCTCGGCGCCCTGCGGTCAGACGCCGCGGTTCAGGTTGCCGCCTCAGGCGTTGAGCCAGCCCGGGTCGCCGGCATCATCCTGAAATGCCTTGTATGTGTCGTCTCCCAGGTCTTGTCGCGGTTCTTGTCGAAGATGCCGCGGCATGCTCGTTGACGTCCGCGACGCCGTTGCTGTTGCTGTCTCAGACTCTGGTGGTCGTCGCCTCCTGCTGGCAGTCAGCGACGCTGAGCAGGAAGCCCGCGTCCCGCCCTGGGTGACGGTCTGGGGCTAAGCCGGCTGGCCAGGGGGCGGCGCGCATGACCGGATGGTCGCGCATCGCCCGCTCTCGGGCGCCAAGCAACGAGGATGCGACAAGCCAGTCCGACAAAGCGTCATCCTCTGGGCATCATGCTTGGCTCCCAGCGAAACGCTATGCTAGGTTGGCGCCTCGCCTGGCAGGCCCGGGCGCATCAGTATAAGAAGAGGAAATCTCATGACCGAGGCCCCGCCAGCGCTGGAAATCCGCGACCTGCACAAACGCTACGGCGACCTCGAGGTGCTCAAGGGCATCTCCCTGACCGCTCGCGACGGCGATGTCATCTCCATCCTCGGCTCTTCCGGTTCCGGCAAGTCCACCTTTCTGCGCTGCATCAACCTGCTGGAAAACCCACACCAGGGGCAGATCATCGTCGCCGGCGAGGAGCTCAAGCTGAAGCCCAGCAAGGGCGGCGATCTGGTCGCCGCGGACAGCAAGCAGATCAACCGCATGCGCAGCGAGATCGGCTTCGTCTTCCAGAATTTCAACCTGTGGCCACACATGAGCGTGCTCGACAACATTATCGAGGCGCCGCGGCGGGTGCTCGGCCAGAGCAAGGCCGAAGCCACCGAGGTGGCCGAGGCGCTGCTGGCCAAGGTCGGTATCGCCGACAAGCGGCATGTCTATCCCGCCCAGCTTTCCGGCGGCCAGCAGCAACGCGCGGCCATTGCCCGTACCCTGGCGATGCAGCCGAAAGTGATCCTGTTCGACGAACCGACTTCGGCGCTCGACCCGGAAATGGTACAAGAAGTGCTTAACGTGATCCGCGCGCTCGCCGAAGAGGGGCGCACCATGCTGCTGGTGACCCACGAGATGAACTTCGCCCGGCAGGTGTCCAGCGAGGTGGTCTTCCTGCACCAGGGGCTGGTGGAGGAGCAGGGTACGCCGGAGCAGGTGTTCGATAATCCTGGCTCGGCGCGCTGTAAACAATTCATGTCCAGCAATCACTAACGGAGCAACATCGCATGCAGAACTATAAGAAGATCCTGCTGGCTGCGGCCGCTACCCTGGCTTTCGGCACCAGCGCCGTTGCCGCCGACAAGCTGAAGATCGGCACCGAGGGCGCGTATCCTCCCTTCAACCTGATCGACGCCAGCGGCCAGGCCGTCGGTTTCGACGTCGAGATCGCCCAGGCCCTCTGCGCCAAGATGGAAGCCGAATGCGAAGTGGTCACCTCTGACTGGGACGGCATCATCCCGGCACTGAACGCCAAGAAGTTCGACTTCCTCGTCGCCTCCATGTCCATTACCGACGAGCGCAAGCAGGCGGTGGACTTCACCGAGCCCTACTACACCAACAAGCTGCAATTCATCGCGCCCAAGTCGGCTGATTTCAAGACCGACAAGGAAAGCCTGGAGGGCAAGGTGATCGGTGCCCAGCGCGCCACCATCGCCGGCACCTGGCTGGAAGACAACCTGGATGGCGTGGTCGACATCAAGCTCTATGACACCCAGGAGAACGCCTACCTCGACCTGGCTTCCGGTCGCCTCGATGGTGTGCTGGGCGACAAATTCGTCAACTGGGAATGGCTGAAGAGCGATGCCGGCAAGGACTTCGCCTTCAAGGGCGACCCGGTGTTCGAGAACGACAAGATCGGCATTGCCGTGCGCAAGGGCGATCCGCTGCGCGAGAAGCTGAACACCGCGCTGAAAGAGATCGTCGAAGACGGGACCTACAAGAAGATCAACGACAAGTACTTCCCGTTCAGCATCTACTGACCCGCCCGACCGCCGCTGCCCACCAGCGGCGGCGGTCCTTCTAGTAGTAGCCTCCGATGATTTTCGATCTCCACGGATTCGGCCCGGCCCTGGCCGCCGGCACCCTGATGACCATCAAATTGGCGCTTTCGGCGCTGCTGGTCGGCCTGGTGCTCGGTTTGCTGGGGGCACTGGGCAAGACCTCGCCGTACAAGCCACTGCGTTGGCTCGGCGGCACCTATTCGACCATCGTGCGTGGCGTGCCCGAGCTGCTCTGGGTGCTGCTGATCTATTTCGGCACGGTGAACCTGATGAGCGCCATCGGCGATCTGATCGGCGAGCCGGGCCTGGCACTGAGCGCCTTCGCTGCCGGCACCATCGCCCTGGGGCTGTGCTTCGGCGCCTATGCCACCGAGGTGTTCCGCGGTGCCATCCTGGCGATCCCGAAGGGGCATCGCGAGGCCGGACAGGCTTTGGGATTATCCAAGCCGCGCATCTTCTGGCGCATCATCTTGCCGCAGATGTGGCGCATCGCCCTGCCGGGCTTGGGCAACCTGTTCATGATCCTGATGAAGGATACTGCGTTGGTCTCGGTGATCGGGCTTGAAGAGATCATGCGCCGCTCGCAGATCGCCGTTACCGCAAGCAAGCAGGCGTTCACTTTCTACATGGTCGCGGCGTTGATCTACCTGAGCCTGACCGTGCTCGCGATGATCGGCATGTATTGGCTAGAGAAGCGCGCCGGCCGTGGCTTCAGCAGGAGTGCGGCATGAATTGGGACGTCATCATCAAGTGGCTGCCGCGCTTGCTGGAAGGCGCCGCGCTGACCTTGGAGCTGGTCGCCATCGCGGTGGTCGCCGGGCTGATTCTGGCGCTGCCGATGGGTATCGCGCGGGCCTCCCGGCACTGGTACGTGCGCGCCCTGCCATACGGCTACATCTTCTTCTTTCGCGGTACGCCGCTGCTGGTGCAGCTGTTCCTGCTCTACTATGGGCTGGCCCAGTTCGATGCGATCCGCAATAGTGCTTTGTGGACCGGCACCCTGATCAAATTCACGCTCGACTTCGGAAGTTGGTTTTCCGGCTTGTTCGGTCATGTGGCGGAGCTTAGCGATTGGCGCTGGGACTTCAGGTTCCGTATAGAGGGGTTGCGAGATCCATTCGTCTGCGCGGTAGTGACCATGACCATGCACACCGCCGCGTATATCGCCGAGATCCTGCGCGGCGCCATCCAGGCGGTGCCGACTGGCGAGGTGGAAGCGGCCCGTGCACTGGGCATGTCCCGCGTGCAGACGTTGTTCTACATCGTCCTGCCACGGGCCGCGCGCATCGGCCTGCCGGCCTACAGCAACGAGGTGATCCTGATGCTCAAGGCCAGCGCGCTGGCCAGTACCATCACCCTGCTGGAGCTGACCGGCATGGCGCGGACAATCATCGCGCGGACCTACCTGCCGGTGGAGATCTTCTTCGCTGCCGGGGTGATCTACCTGTTGATCGCCTACATCCTGGTGCGCGGCTTCAAGCTGCTCGAGCGTTGGCTGCGGGTCGACGCACTGCAGGGGCGCTGATCACGGCACGCCAGGTGATGGCTAGTGGGCCGCGGCGGGGCGGGGCGGCGATATAATCCCGCTCTTCCTCGCCAGTGCCTGCTGTCATGCCCCATTTTCCCTCTGCCAGCGCTTCGGCGCTGCTCGACCGCTTCCGCGCGCTGGATGCCTTCCTGCTTGAGCACCAGGGACTCTGGCGACCGAAACCCTTCACTCTGCGACAGCTGCCCTGGGAAAGCCAATACCCGGAGCTGGCCCGCTGGTTGCGTCAGCGCACCCTGGCCGAGGCCGAGGCTAGTCATCACCAGCCCCAGCGAATCGACGCCCCCTGGCCGTTCAACGACCTGGCCGCCCAGTCCACCGTCCTGGCTCACCTCGATGCATTGCCACAGGCCCCGATGCCGCACCCGCCGGCCCACCTCAGCGTGGACGTGCCGGGTCGCAAGTGGCAGCAGCTCCTGGCCTTTGCCGGCAGCCTGCGTTTCGCTCGACCGCCCGAGCGCTGGATCGACTGGTGCGCCGGCAAGGGGCACCTCGGCCGCCTGCTGGCCCAGACCGGCGCCGGCTCCGTCTGCCTGGAACGGGATGCCGAGCTGGTCGAAGCCGGTAGCCGGTTGAGTGCGCGCGCGGGGCTGGATGTCGAGCACAGGGCTCAGGATGTGCTGGATGAGCAGACTGCTACCCAACTGTGCGAGCAACACGCCCCGGTGGCCCTGCATGCCTGCGGCGATCTGCACGTGCGCCTGCTGCAACTGGCCAGTGCGGCCGGCTGCACCCGGCTCGCCGTGGCGCCTTGCTGCTACAACCGCATCGCGGCTGCCGACTACCAACCCCTGTCGTTCGCGGCCCGGGCATCGACACTGCACCTGTCGCGAGAAGAGCTCGGCCTGCCGCAGAGCGAAACCGTCACCGCCGGTGCACGCGTACGCCGCCAGCGCGACCAGTCGATGGCCTGGCGCCTGGCTTTCGATCTGCTGCAACGCCGACTGCGCGACTGCAACGAGTATCTGCCGACCCCGTCGCTGCCCAGCGCCTGGTTGCATAAGGATTTCGCCAGCTACTGCCGCGACTTGGCCGAACTCAAGGGCCTGCCCCGGCCTGACGGCGAAGATTGGGTTGCGCTGGAAGCGGCCGGTTGGTGTCGCCTGGCCGAAGTGCGCAACCTCGAGCTGGTCCGCGGGCTGTTCCGTCGCCCCCTCGAAGTCTGGCTACTGCTCGACCGCGCGTTGTACCTGGAAGAGCAAGGCTACCGAGTCCGCCTGGGCACGTTCTGCGCCAGCCAGCTGACGCCGCGAAATGTGCTGCTGCTGGCAGAAAAGGTTATCCACCAAACTTGTGGATAACTTTGTTGATGAATTCTGGGCAACTACCCAAAACCCGCGACACTACAGTGTCTTCAGCGGCTGGCGTTTTTTTGATCTAAAGAAAAATATCAATAAAAACAGCAGCTTGTTGACATCCGAGATTTCTCTCACAAAGCGCGGCCTGCTCGCTCCCGGTTACTGATCAATTGTGCATAAGCACTTGGCTGCTGATAGCTGGCCTCCAGTTTTGCTATGGCGAACAGCTTTACTCGTCACACCGAATCGCTATAATGGCGGCCCTTCGGCCGGTATAGCTCAGCTGGTAGAGCAACTGACTTGTAATCAGTAGGTCCCGGGTTCGACTCCTGGTGCCGGCACCATAAAGGGGTTTCACGCGGTGTCGTGAAGCCCAAACAAAGCCCGCCTCGTGCGGGCTTTGTGTTTTCTGGGCGGCCCTTGCGGCCGATTCAGTCTTTTCGAACCGAATCGCTGACCTTCAAAACCCACTCTCCCGAATCAGCACGCCGGCGGCGTTTTCCAGGAATTCGGCGAAGAGGGTCCGCGGTGCCGCGTTGATGACGACGTGGCCGCGTTCGGCATGGGCCAGGCCGGTTCCGTCAGCAACGGCGAGGGTGACGCGGTAGAGGGCGCGGTCCGGAAACAGCTGGCCGCTGCGTTCGCGGCTGAGGATCTCGCCGCCGTGCGGAGCGGCCAGCATCGGCTCGGGCAGGATGCGCGTGGCATCGCGGTCGATGCGTAGTACGTGCAGGGCACGCACGGGCTTGCCGGCTGTTTCCGGGAAGAAGCGTCCGCCTGCACCCACCGCGATGCGTTCGATCTCTCGTTCGGAGAGGTAGGTCTCGACCCACCAGGCGGTCGGGTCGACCAACACGCCGAGTCGCTGATTCGCTGCTACCCATTGGCCTGGAGCGAGGTCAGGCGGCAGGTCGAGCAGGCGGCCGGCGAAGGGCGCCAGCGGCGCCAGGCGTGCCTGCTCATGGGTCAGGCCTTCGCGCTGAGCCTTCGCCACGGCCAGTTCCTGTTGCAGTACGAGCTGTCGATTGCGCCACTCGGCATCGAAACCGGCGCCCGCCACTTGCCAGCCGAGCGCCTGCACGCGTGCGGCCGTCGCCGCTTGTCGGCTGGCGAGCTCCGGCGACTCCAGAACCATGAGCGGTGCGCCCGCTTCGACTGCGTCACCCGCCGCCACGGGCAGCTCGACCACCCGTGCGGCCACCGGGGTCACCAGCGGGAAGGTCTGTGCCGGGCGCAGCATCGCCACTCCGTCGACCTGAACGCGCCAGGGAACGATGCCGAGCAGCACCAGGCCAGCTAGCAACCAGCATGAGCGCCGCCAGCGCTGCCCTTGGCGCAGTGCAGGCCAGCGGCGCCGCCAGTCGCCCAGCTCGCGCAATACCGGTCGAAGGAGAAACCAGAAGATTTCCACCGCGAAGAGCACGATGCCCAGCACCTTGGCGAACATGTGATAGACGAGCAGCGCAATGCCGAGAAAGACGATGAGACGGTAGGTCCATACCAGATAGGCGAAGAGGATCAGCCCGCGGTGGCGCCCTGGTGACAGGTGTTCAGGCGGCGGCTCGCCGGCGCCGAACAGGCTCTCGCGCAGGTGCCAGCGCGCCAGGGCGAAGGCCCGCGGGTGCAGGTTGGGCATTTGCAGCCAGTCCATGAGGATGAAGTAGCCGTCGAAGCGCATGAAGGGCGAAAGATTGATCGCCACGGTGCTAATCCAGGTGGTGGTGGCCAGCAGGAACGCGGCGCTGCGCAGCGCGCCCTCCGGGAGCAACGCCCAGGCCAGCGTTGCCCAGGCGGCGACGATCAGCTCGGTGATGATGCCGGCGCTGCCTACCAGCAGGCGCTGCCGGTGATTGGGAAGCTTCCAGGTTTCATTGACATCGGTATAAGCCATGGGAAACAGCACCAGGAAGGCCACCCCCATGGTCGGCACTCGGCAACCGTAGCGCTTCGCTGTAAAGGCGTGGCCGAGTTCGTGGAGAAACTTCACCACGGCCAGGGTCAGCGCGTAGTTCGCCAGCCCCCGCCAGGAAAAGGTATCGACCAGGGTGGCGACGAAGGGCTCCCACTGGCGGATCACGGCGATCATCCCGGTGAGCAGCGCCAGCGCGGTGAGCAGGAAGAAGCCGCGCCCGAAAAAGGGCTCGACCCAGGGCAGGGCGCGGGCCAGCCAGCGATCCGGAAAGAACAGCGGGAGGCGAAAGAACAGGTAGTTGTGGATCAGCGCCTGCCACCAGCGCTGTTCGAGCCGCGCCTTCTTTTCGAGCAGCCAGGCGCTGCCCTGGGCGTCGGTGAGGGTAAGCAGCTCATTGGCGCGGAGGAAGTCGAGCACCTGGCGCACATCGCCCTCATTGGCCTGCAGCGTCGTTTCCCGCGCCAGGGCGTCGAGAATGCGCCGTGGCGTTCCGGCCTGCCAGCGCGCGAGAATCTCGAACGACAGCCAGTCGATGCGGAAGAAGAGATTGCGCACCGGGTCCTGCAGCACCCAGGCGGGCGAACCGTCGGCTGCCGGCGCGCTGGCATGCAACGTGAGCTCCTCGCGCAGCGGCGGCAGAGTGGCGCCCGGTTTTCCGCCACGCGCGCCCCGCATCGCCATGCTCACGCTCATCAATAGCCGACGAACGCGCGCAGCGCCGCGATCGGCTTGCGCAGCACCCAATAGACCAAGGGTACGCGCTCGCCGACGATACGCGCCGAGCCCTTGAGGCCAACCCGTGGCGCCGTCGTGCCCGGTACCAGCTCTGCTCGCAGGCGGTAGGCGTAGTCGCCTTCCGGGCGAAGCTGCGCCTCATGGGCGATGCGGCGGACGCGGGCGTCGACCGGGGAAAAGGGCCGGGCGTTGAGGTACAGGGTGAGCTCCGCCGCATCCGGAAAGTCGATGAGGTCGCCCGGCGACAGCCAGGCCTCGACTTCGACATCGCCCGGCGCCGCGACCACCATGACCCGTTCGCCGGTACTGACTGGGCGGCCACCCCATTCGCTGGGGTCGTCGAACAGCACCACGCCATCCTGCGGCGCGGTCACCGCCGCGCGTGCGTTGAGGTCGCGGATGAGCGCCACTTCCGCGCGACGCTCTTCGATGTGCCCCTGCAGGGTCGCAATCTGTGCCTTGCTTTTGCCGTCGAAGACCGCCTGCTGGGCGAACTGACGATACTCGGCCTCGGCGGTGGCGAGTGCCTGCTCGGCGACCAGCAGGCGGCTTTGCAGGGTGATCCGATCGAACTCGAACAATGGCGTGCCGGTGCTGACCGTCTGGTTGGGCTGCACCAGCACCCGGTCGACGATACCGTCGAGCGGCGCGCGGATCACCGCCGGGTGCGCCGGCACCAGCTCGGCGGGCGCCAGCACGGTCAAGCGGACCGGGATGAACAGCGCGAGGACGAAGACCAGCCCCCAGCGCCGCGCGGGGTGTCGCCAGAAGGCACGCATCAGGTTGCCCCAGGCGCTCGGGCGGAACAGGGCACGCAGGCCGGCACGCGTCGGCCACAAGGCGCGCCAGGTTTCGCGCATGGTGGAGAGCGGGTGGCGCCGTTCCGCAGGCTGTCGGAGTTGCCAGGACTGGGTCCAGAGCGCGCACCATTCGCTGAGCAGAACCACCTCGCTTTCGCTCCATGGCGTGTCGCGGGCCAGCAGCCAGGCACCGGGCGAGGCACCTCCAGCGGACGCGGGCAGCGGCAGCCACAAGCCGTGTGCCGGCCACCATTCGGTCCATTGCGCCGCGTCGTCGTCGGCTAGGGCGGCGGCGGTCAGGGTTTGCGGCAGGGTGGGGCTCCTGTCGCGCAAGTGCCGAGCGATGCGTTCCAGCCATTGCACATAGGGCGTGTTGGCTTCCACTGCGGTGACGCCGGAAAGCGTTGCGACCCCGCCCTCGGCGAGCCACAGCGCCGCTTGCCGGTATGGCAGCAAGGCCCTGGTTTCATTGACGGCAATGAAGCCCAGTTCGGCGGCGGACGCCGCGGCACGCGCCCGCCGCCCGAGCTGCAGCAGATGCAGCAGGGCGGCGGTTTCTCCAGTGTGTTCGGGATGTAATGGCAGGGACAAAGGCGTCTCGTAGTGAACTCGGCCGAATGGCGAAAATCAGGCGTTGCCTGCGGCGGGTCGTGTGCGTTGGGCCGCGCCAGCCGGCGCGGCGTGGCTTCATCCTGAGGGTAGCTGGAAACCCAATGACCGTTCAAATAAGCGCATGAGCGCATTCCAGGCGGTGTCCGTCCGCGACGTCAGGCGCAACGCGGTGGTTTGCGCCGCTTCCTGCAACTGCGTATCGCGCACCAGGGACGGCAGCTTCCGAGCGAGGCGCTCGATGCCCATGGCGGGCGGCACGGCGACCGTTCCCGGAAGGCTGGCGATCGCCCGCCGGACATTCAGTGTCTGCTCCAACTGGCGTGGCAGCAGCAGTTGGGGCCGGCCGGCCATGGCTGACTCTTCGATCGAGCCGATGCCGCCATGGTGGATCAGCAGGGAGGCGCGGCCGAGAGCCTCACGCAGCGGTGGCGGCTGGCTGTGTACGCGAATCCCGGCGTGCTCCAGCGTCGCCACCGTGTCGGCTGTGGCGTCGTGCAGATAGCACTCGCCCGGTATGCGCTGCTCGACGAGGACCTTGAGCAGCTTGCCTGCCAAGGGGTGCTTGAGCCGCAGGTAGGAAAAGACATGGGGTCGAGCCGGCGGCGGCAGCGGCGACGATGGCACCTGCCAGGGGCCGGCGGCCGGAGACGGCCGGGTTGCGGCATAGATGTCGAGTTCGCGCGGCACTGACACCACCTGTCCCGCTCCAGCGATGATCTGCGGCAAGCTCTCCGGCTGTGGCAAGCCACGCGCCGCCTGGACGCTCCGCGCGGCGTCGAGCAGGGCAGCCGAAGGCCAGATCGGCGGCATCTGGTCGCCAAGCGGCGGGAACTGGCCGTCAGGCAGGCCGGGTGGGTTCACGAAGCCGTCGCCGACCGCGATCAGCGGTAGTCGGCCGAAGGCGGCTAGCGACAGGAGTGGCGAGTAATCGGCGATGACGAGATCGGGCGCGGCTTGCAGCAGCAGTTCGTCCCATGCGGCTACCATGGCCGCCAACTGTGCCGGGTCGGCAAAGCCGCAGACGCCCATGATGTCGGCGAAGGTCGCGGCGCGGAACCGCCCCGGCCCGGTAAAACAGCTGCGATGCGGCGGCGCGGCGATCAGCGGGATGTTCGCCGCCGCATAGCGTTCGGCCAGGGCGGCTGGATTGCGCGCCGCTACCACCGGCGACCAGCCCGCGGCCCGCAGGCGCTCGGCAATGAGCAGCAACCGGGCCGCATGCCCGAGGCCTTCGCCCAGCTCCCAGGCCAGCAGCACGCGCGGGGCATTTTTTGCAAGCCGTGGGGCGTCGAGCTTTTCCGGACAGGCCACGTATCAGCTATTCGGCGCTTTCGCCGCGGCAGCGGCGCGGGCATGCGCGAGCAACGCTTCACGCTCGGCCTGCCGTCCGGCGATGCCGTTCTGCCGTAACTGTTCGCTGAGTGCCGGCTTGCCCGTCGGCCTTTCCCCCGGCACCGTCGACTCGCGCAGCGAACCGGCGAGCAGGGCGGCACTCGCGTCGATATCCAGCCCGGCGTTATCGCCGGATTGCCGCTCCTGCGCCGACGAAGCATTGTTCTCTGGAGTCTCGCCTTCCTCGCTGTCGGGCTGGTCGCCCGGTGCGGCGCTCGGCTGATCGCCGCCTCCGGCGTCGGTCTGCGCACCGGGCCCGCCGAACACGTCGCCCAGATCGCCGGCAAGATCACCGCCCAGCCTTTCCTCAAGGTCGTCGCCGAAGCCGTCGGGACCGCCAAAGCTGTTCATCGGTGGCAATGCGTTCAAATCGTAGAGCGAGCTGCCTCCTGTCCAGTTCGACCCGGCCGTCCCCAGCATCGCCGCAAGCGGCGAGCCATTGGTGATGCCGCCGACGGTCTGGCCGCCGAGACCGAGGTTTTCCGGCGTACTGAAGGATGCGGTCGCACCCAGGCCAAGGGGCGCGGTAGCGGGCTCGATCACCAGGGGCTCGATCAGGGTATTGGCATTGGTCGTTTCGCTCGGCCAGGTTGGGGGCGGGATGAGCTCCTTCACTGGAGGTGGCGTTGGCGTTGGTGTCGGTGTGGGCTCGGGTGACGGCACGCTGGCGAGTTTGAAGGTGATCAGCGTGGAACCGCCAAAGTCGCTGACGGTATCCACCTGCAAGGTGTTGCCGGCGGCATTGCCCAGCGCCAGGGTCACTTCCACCGTCGAAAAGTCCGTGCCGTTGGTATCGATCTCGAGGATGCCCGAGCCGTTGAACCGCACATTGGCGGTGGTCAGGCCGGTGATGCTGTTGAGGCGGATGACATCGCCGACAGCGAGGTCGCCGATGGTGTCACCATCGAGATGACTGGCCGACCCGGCAAAGGTGTCGTCTCCCGCACCACCGAATAGGACATCTACTCCCTGCATGCCGCTGAGGACATCGTTGCCATCGCCCCCATAGAGGAAGTCGGCATCGCTACCCCCGGAGAGGGTGTCGTCCCCCGCTCCCCCGTATAGCGTGTCGTTGCCGGCATCCCCGCTCAGGGTGTCGTTGCCGTCATCGCCCCAGAGGAGGTCATTGCCCTGTTGCCCCCACAGCCAGTCGTTGCCATCCCCACCGTAGAGAAAGTCATCGCCAGTCGAGCCCATCAGGGTGTCGTTGCCGGCCCCGCCATAAATCGTATCGTTGCCATCGCCGCCGCTCAGGCCGTCGTTGCCGTCTTCCCCGTAGAGATAGTCGTCACCGGTCTGGCCATAGAGAAAGTCGTTGCCGGCGCCGCCATACAGTGTGTCGTTGTCGCCCCCGCCGTAGACCGTGTCGTTGCCATCGTCGCCATAGACGATGTCCGCCCCGTCGAGGGCCGAGATCGTGTCGTTGCCTCCCAGGCCGTAGATAGTGTCGTCGCCGATCGTGCCGGTGAGGGTGTCGTTACCGTTCGTTCCCGTGATGACGCCGAGCAACCGGTCATAGGCCGCGAATCGCGGTGCCACGGCTGCCGTCGATTCCACCGCCCCCTGGCTTGCCTCCAGTTCCCAGTCTCCACCCAGCACGCTCGAGCCGGTGGCGTCGTCCGAAGCCGCCACATCGGCTCCCGTGGCGGCGGCAAAGCGGCTCAGGAAATCCATGCCGGCGTCGCCCGCGGCGATGTCGCAGCCATAGAGCAGGATGTCGCCGGTGGCGCTCAGCGCTCCGCCCCAGGCCGCCAGGGTATCCGCCTGGCCGGCTAGGGTGGCGGTGGAGAGGGTTTCCGCGCCCAGATAAACCTCGCCCGCGCCGCCATGGGAAACGAGATGCAGGGCGTCGAGGTTCTGGTAGCGGGCAAGGATGGAGCTGATCTGATCGATAGAGCTGGACCCGGCGTCGAGCAGCCAGACATCGACGCCGGCACGAACATCGCCGAGAAGATCGGCCAGCCCCGGCAACCGGCTGTCGATGATCATCACTTCGCTGGCCTCGCCCTCGGCGTCGACCAGTTGCAACAGACCGTCGCGGTTCACATCGACAAGGCTGTCCAGTTGCGCCTGGGTAACGGCGCCTTCATTCAAGGATGCGCCACCGAGGGGGAGGGCGATGTCGCTGTCGGCGGTCACGCCGGAGGTGTCGCCGACCATGGCCGCGCTGGCGAAAGTCTCCACCGCCGCGCCATCGAACACCAGCCGTGGTTCGAGTCGCATGAGGCCTGGCATGCTGCGCACCAGCCCGCGCTGCGTGTCGACGTACATCGCAGCGGCAGGCTTGGCCGCGGGCGTGTCGGTCCTGGCGACGGCAACGAAGGTGTTGGAGATCTTGCTCCAGACGGTGCGGTAGAGACGGTTCATGGTTCTTACTCCCTTCACCCGCGACATGCCTGCCGGGCTCAACAACTCAATGGTTTCAGTCAGTAGAAGCATTCACGCAGCGAAATGCGGAAAAGCCTCCAGGCCTGTCGCAGAGGCCGAAATTGCCGCAGCGCTCCCGGCGCCGCCCTTACCAATGTAGCCGCCACGAAACCAGGCGGGTCCTTGCTCGTCGGATTCCTTCCGAACGGCCCCTGGCGGCCGATCAACCGCCCGGCAACGAATTTAGTGAATCGCCGGACTGGTGGCCCTCTCGCTACTCGGGAAGTTCCGGCGGCGCCAGTTCGATCCTTCCGCTCATCCCGGCAATGAGTTCGTTGAAGCTACCATCGATCACCGCGCTGGCCTTGACCGACTGGCTGATCGGATCGACCCGCGCGCCCAGGCGCTGGATACGCGCCGGATAGCTCTTCTGGGTTTCGTCGATGAAAACCCGGAACTCGTGATCAGGCTTCAACCAGCTGAGCCAGCGCGAGGGCACGATGAAGTCGAGTTCCAGCGCTGAGTCGTCGAGGATGTCCAGCAGGGCCGTACCCGGCTCGACATACTGTTCGGCACGCACCTTCTGCTCGGCCACCCGCCCGGAAAACGGCGCGTGGATGTTGCACTTCGAGAGCGTCGCCTGGATGAGCGCGACATCGGCACGGGCCTTGTCGCGTTCGGCGATGGACGTATCCAGCTCGACCTTGCCGATGGCGTTCAGCGTGTTGAGCCTGGCGTTGGCGGCGTAGGCACGTTCGGCAGCGGCGAGGGTGGCTTTCGCCCGGTCGCGCTGGGCCGCCTGGATGACGCAGTCGAGGCTGACCAACAGTTGCCCGGCCTTGAAGCGTTCGCCTTCCTTGACGGTAATGCGGTTGATCTTGGCGCCCAGTTCTGCGGCCAGCGTCGTATAGCGCAGCGGCGAGAGCTGGGCGCGGATATCGAACTTGTCCAGCGCGGGGGCCGACGACGCCGTGGCCGTCCCCGCCGGTGACGGCGGGGCGGCCTGCGCGGCGAAGCCGAGGGCCAGGAGCGCGAACAGGGGCGCGGCGGCGAACCGCCTTGCCTGGTGACTACGTGAGGGCATGAATACCTGACTGGCCGAATTCATTACTACGGATTGACCGCCAACTGCAGGGGCGCCTGCGGCACCGCCTCGGCCTGCTCCATCGCGGCATTCTCCGGCAACGGGGACGGGGTTTGCTCCGCCTCCAGGGCACTCTCCGTCGCGCTGGCTGCAGGAGCTTTCTGCCAGGTGCGCAGCGCATCGTCGATCGCCCTGGACAAATCGGGGAGCGACATGTCGTCGACGCTGGCAATCGCCGGCTCCAGCCCCAACGTGGCCTGGATGCGGCTGGCGGCGGCATGGACCGCGGCGAGCGCCTGGTAGCGCCGCAGATCGGACAGCAGCGCCGTCGTACCGGCGGCAACGCGGCTCAGCTGGCCTTCCTTCTCGGCCTCGGCGGCGCGGCGGGAAAGCTCGAACAAGTCCTGGTCGACGCTGGCGAGTTCCTCGCTGCGCTGATACTGGTGCAGCGCGTTCTCGTATTGCTGGGCAGAAAGATGAACCTGGGCGACGACGACCATCTGCAGCGCCATGCGCTGCGCTTCATAGACTCGTTCGTTGCTATGCGCGGCATCGAGACGGGCCGGGGCGGAAAGCAGGTTGAACAGGTTGAAGTTGACGCGCAAGGCCGCTTCGTTCCAGGTGTTGTTCACCAGGAAGCGATCGTCGTCATGCTTCAGGCTGTAGTTGAAGGAAATGCCGGGGAACAGCTGGAGCAGCTCCTTGCGGGTGTCGGCGGCGGCGATGCGGACGTTGTAGGCGCTTTCGCGCAGGTCTGCGTTGTGGGTGATGGCGATCTCTTCCATCGCCTCCACGTCGAGGGCGAGCGGTTGTGGCGCGAGTTCGTCGGCGGCGGGCTCAGCCAACTGGAAGCGAGTGCCCGGCGGCAGGTTAATGAGTGCGGCGAGTTCGACCCGTGCCAGTCCCAGCTCCTGCTGCACCGCTTCCAGGGTGCGCAGGTTCTCGATCAGGGCGCGCCGGTAGCGCAGCATTTCGCTCGGCGCCTTGATGCGCTCATCAGTGATCTTGCGGGCATCGACCAGCGCCGACTCGGCGACGGCCATGTTTTCCCGCACGGCGGCTTCCAGTTTCTGGGCACTGGCTGCGCGCCAGTAAGCCGCGCGCACGTTCTGGATGAGGTTGTGCATCGAACGGCGCCGCCGCTCGCTGGCGATCAGCAGGCGGTCGGCATTCTGCTGGGCGGTGTAATAGCTGGCGCCGAAGTCGAGCAGGCTCCAGGTCAGACCGAGATCGGCAACGGTATGGTTCTTTTCCGAGCTGATGGAGTTGGCCAGGTTGGGGGCGCGGGTATCGGCATCGATGGAGTCGCGCACCAGGTCCTCGTCACGGGTGTAGTAACCGGCGCCCGCCACCAGTTCGGGCAGCATGTCGAAGCGGCTGGCTTCGAGGACACCGGCCGCATGGGCCTGTTCGAGCTGGTGGGCACGGTGTTCCAAATTGAATTTCAGCGCCCTGGCAATGGCTTCGGACAGGCTCAGCGGGGTGCTGAGCGGAGGCACTTCGGCATGTGCCTTCTGCCAATCGGCGCGGGCGATGGCGCGCAGTTCCTCGGTCTGCAGCGGCTGCGGTTTGACGGCGCAACCAGTGAGGGCGACGGCGGCGAGGGCGACGATAGGGGCCTTGCGGCGGAGTCGAAACAACATGACGGGGTGATCCTCCCTGCTGGAACAGGCTGTGGCTCGTTGAGGCGAATCGCAGCTTCGAAAGCGTGTTGGCTCGAACTCCAAGTCTGGTCGAGCATGGCATCACTATTTTTTTATAGCAAAATATATTGAGCTAATTCACATTCAGATTTGATCGGCATTGACAGGGTAGTTCGTGTGCTGGATCAGGACACGTCCGCAGTCACCAGATTGTGTTTTTTCACCGGTAGGGGCAGAGGTCGATTGCCAAACGCCCCATTCAGGCTGGGACGTGCGGCAAGGCTTGCTTGCCGCCGGATATGGAACGCCAGATAAGGCATCGGCATGCGTTTTCTCTTCATTCACCAGAATTTTCCCGGCCAGTTCCGTCACGTTGCGCGGGCCCTGGCCGAGGATCCGCGGCACGAAGTCGTCGGTATCGGCGATGCGCGCACCGTCAGGCCGGGGCGCATGCATGCGCGACTGACGGTCGTGGCCTATCCCTCGCCCAAGGGCGGCAGCGCCCAGACCCATCCCTACCTGCGGGATGTCGAGGGCCAGGTGCGGCGTGGGCAGATGCTGTTTCGTGCCGCCGCACAACTGAAGGCGAGCGGGTTTGTTCCCGATGTGGTCGTTGTGCATCCGGGCTGGGGCGAGGCCCTCTTCCTGCGCGAACTGTTTCCCGACGCACGGCATATTCACTACTGCGAGTATTTCTTCCGTTCGCAAGGCGGCGACTTCGATTTCGACCCGGAATTTCCGGCCACGGCCGACGGACGGGCCGGGGTGCATATCCGCAACAGCACCCAGTTGCTCGGTCTGACCCAGTGCGACGCCGGCATTTCGCCGACGCATTGGCAGCGCTCGCGTTACCCGCTCGAGTACCAGCCCAGGATCGCCGTCCTGCACGAAGGCATCGATACCACCCAGGTCCGCCCGGATGCGCAGGCGGTGCTGGAGATCGGCGGGCAGGTGTTCCGCGCGGGCGAGGAAATCGTCACCTTCGTCGCCCGCAATCTCGAACCCTACCGGGGCTTTCACAGCTTCATGCGCGCCCTGCCGACGTTGCAGGCACTGCGCCCGGCGGCACGGGTTCTCATCGTCGGCGGCGACGAGGTCAGCTACGGTCGGCACCTGCCTGCCGGGCAAAGCTACCGGCAGCGTTACAGCGCGGAAATCGACGAGCGGGTCGATTGGTCGCGCATCCACTTCCTCGGCAAGCTGCCTTACGACGACTACCTCAAGGTGCTGCAGGTCTCCGCCGCGCATGTCTACCTGACCTATCCGTTCGTGCTGTCGTGGTCCATGCTCGAAGCCATGGCCTGCGGATGCCTGGTCGTCGCCTCGGCGACGGCGCCGGTACAGGAGATGATCATCGACGGCGAAAACGGGTTGCTTACGGACTTCTTCGACACGGAGGCACTCGCCCGAACGGTCGCCACCGCGCTCGCCGATCCGCCGGCCCAGGCGCCACTGCGGGCGCGGGCACGGGAGTTCGTCGTGCGCAACCACGACTTGCGTACGCGCTGCCTGCCGGCCTGGGTCGACTTCCTGACGCAGCCAGCGCTGCTCTCGGACGGTCGCCCATGACGGCCTCTGCGCCCTTCGCGCTGTACTACGCCGGCGATGCCTATTCGACCGAAAAAAAGATCATGGGCCGCCAGGCAGCCGGCAAGGCGCTACTCAAGGGCATCGCCCGCACCTGGCCGAATGCCACCCTGCGCGGCTTGGTCGGACGGCGCAAGGCCGCCGAGAAGCTGGCCATGCAGCTACGTGCCGATGGCTTTGCCGGCCAGATCGAACACAGCGTGCTGCCCGACTGGCGGGTTGCCGCAGAGACGGGCACCTTGTATTACCCCGCACCGCCGGCCAAGGACATTGCGGCGGCGCGCAACCTGGTGCGCCCGGACGCCTTCAGCCTCATGGGGGTGACGCACACGCTGGCTTCCGCCGGCGTCATGGATCTGCTGGCCGACCTGGTCCTGCCGCCGTTCCAGCCCTGGGATGCGCTCATTTGCACGTCGCAGGCCGCGCATACCCTGGTCGGCCGCCTGCATGACGAAATGCGCGCCTACTGGCGGGAAACCACCGGGGCGACGCGCTTCGTCGAGATCGAGCGGCCGGTGATCCCGCTGGGTGTCGATGTCCCGGCCTTCAACCGCGCGGCGGGGGAGCGTGAGGCGGCGCGCACGGCGCTGGGGCTGCGCCACGACGAGACCGCCTTTCTGTTCGCCGGGCGGCTGGCCTTTCACGCCAAGGCCAATCCGGCGCCGGTCTATCAGGCCCTGGAAAAGCTTGCCGGCGACCTGCCGCTGGTGTGTATCGAAGCCGGCACCTTTCCCGGCGACGATATTCGCCAGGCCTACCAGGCCGCGCAAAAAGCCCTGGCCCCCAGGGTGCGCTTTCTCTGGGTCGACGGCGCGGATGCCGCCCGTTACCGGCAGGCCTGGCAAGGCGCGGATATCTTCGTTTCGCTTTCCGACAACATTCAGGAAACCTTCGGCCTGACTCCGGTGGAAGCCATGGCCGCCGGCCTGCCGGTGGTGGTGTCCGACTGGAACGGCTACAAGGACACGGTGCGCGACGGCCTCGACGGCTTCCGGGTGCCCACCGTCATCGCGCCGGCGGGCACGGGGCAGCAGCTGGCCCTGCGCCATGCCCTGGGCGTCGACAGTTACGACCGCTACGTCGGCCATGCCAGCCTGGCCACCGTGGTGGAGCCACAGGCGCTTTCCGAGGCGTTTCGCCGATTGGCGAGCGATCCGGGGCTGCGCGCGAGAATGGGTGCCGCCGGGCGGGCACGGGCCGCGGCCGAGTTCGACTGGCCGATCATCCTGCATCGCTATGCCGAACTTGCCGGGCACTTGGGCGAGATCCGCCGCCGCTCGGCGCACGAGCCTGCCCGGTCCTGGCCACAGCGTGCCGACCCGTTCCGGCGCTTCGCCCACTTCTCCAGTGCAACCCTTGGCGGCACCTGGCAGGTGAGCGCCAGGCCGGATGCCTCGGCGCGGCTGCCGACGTTGATGGCGCTGGCCATGGCCAACTTCGGCTTCACCCCGCACGCGTTTCCCCGCGAAGCACCCGAGGCGCTGCTCGAAGGCTTGCGCCGGGGCGCGGCGCCCAGCGTCGATGCGCTGCTCGCCCAGGCCGGCCTGGCAAACGCGCTGGGCGTTCAGGCGCTGATGTGGCTATGGAAATTCGATTTGGTGGAGATCCGCCCAGGGGGCATGCCCGCGCCGGCCACTCCGCCGGAAGGTGCGACATGAGCTGTCATCTCGATCCCGCGGCCGCCAGCCACGCGACGGGGCGGCCATGAAGCGCCTCGGCATCGCGTTGCCTATGGGCCTGCCTGGCGGCGCTGGCGTCCAGGCGCTTGACCTGGCGCTGCAGATCGCCCTCAAGGGTTTGCGCCCGACCCTGCTCGACGTGGTCGGCCCCGTGGCGCTGGACCCGCTGCGCCAGCGCCTACTGGCGGCGGCTCTGGACGAATACGACGACAACCGCGCGCGCGTCGCGCGCAACCTGGGGCGACAATTGCCCTTCCCGGTACTGCATGCCCTGGGCGACCGGCTGAGCGCCGGCAGCTCCCTGGAGAAGACGCCGGGTCGGCCCGACATCGGCCTGGCCTTCTTCCGGCACTGCGACATTCCCACGGAAAATCTCCAGCGCGCGGCCGACCTGCCGCTGATCGTGGCCGCCTCGTCATGGCATGCCTGGGTGCTTCGCGAGCGCGGGCTCGGCAATGTGCTCAAGTGCCCGCCAGGTATCGATCCGGCGCTGTTTCACCCCGCGCCGCGCAGTGGCTTGTTCCATGAGCGCTTCGCGATCTTCTGCGGGGGCGCGCTGAGTTACCACAAGGGTTCAGACCTGGTTGTCGCGGCCTTTAGCATCTTCCATCAGAGGCACCCGGAGGCGCTGCTCGTCTGCTCCTGGGGCGAGCCGACCAGCCTGGGCGAACTGGCCGATTCGCCCCATCTCGACGGCGTTCCGGAACTGGCCGGCGACAGGCTGCGGCTGGCGCCCTGGCTGGCGCGCAACGGTATTGCAGCGGAGGCGGTGATCGACCTGGGCCGGGTGCCCCATGGCCAGATGCCGGGCATCCTGCGCGAATGCGACCTAGCGGTGTTTCCGGGGCGCGCGACGCACGGCACGCCGCGAATGGCGATGGAGGCCATGGCCTGCGGCCTGCCCAGTGTGCTGGCCGCCAACACCGGCCACCTCGACCTGCTGGGCGAGCATGTCTATGTGCTCAGGGAGCAGGGCGATCTCGCCTGCCTGAGCGGCGATCCCGGCAAGGCCGGCTGGGGCGAATGCGCGGTCGAGGAATTGCTGGCGGCGATGGAAAGCGCCTATAGCCGGCGCGGCGAGGCGCTGGCCAAGGGCAAGGCGGCGGCTCGCTTCATGGAGTCCTGGGACTCGGCCCGGCAGCTCGACCGCCTGCTGGCGGCGATCCGCCGGGCCGAGGCGGGGCAGCCGGTGCCCGCACCGCCGCTCAGCGAGGACTACGCCTGGGGGCTCTGCCTGCACCGAGGCAGGCGCTATGCCGAGGCGCTGGCCATCTACGACGGGATTCTCCAGCGCGTGCCCGGCCATGTCGGCGCGCGCATGGATCGCGGCCACGTGCGCCGCGAACTGGGCGATAGCGACGGGGCCGAAGCCGATTTCCGCACCCTGCTCGCCGCCCGGCCGGACCATCCCCAGGCCCTGCAGTGCCTGGGCAACCTCCTGCAGCGGAGGGGCAAGCTCGAGGAGGGCGCGGCCTGCTTCCGCCGCGCGCTGGAAACTGCGGACACCCCCTCGCTGCACTGGGACCTGGCCTGGTCCCTGCTCCTCATGGGGCGCTACCGCGACGCCTGGCCGCATTTCGAACACCGTCACGCGGCGCTGGGCCTGCGCACTCCCGGCCCGGACAAGCCGCGCTGGGACGGCCGGCCGGTGACCCAGGGCACCCTACTGGTGCTCGACGAACAGGGGCTGGGCGACACCCTGCAATTCCTCCGCTTCCTGCCGCGAATTCCGCGCGAGCCGGGCGGCCGGGTGATTTTCGCGGGCAAGCCGGCCACCCTCTCGGTGGTGCGCCGCATCCTGCCCGAAGGCGATGTGTTCGATTGGGACCGACCGCTGCCCCGCTCGCAGTCCTGGGTGCCGCTGATGTCCTTGCCGCAGAGTCTCGGCGTCATGGCGCCCGAGGACCTGTGCCCGCCGACGCCGGGCACGCTGGTCGAAGCCGAGCGCGTGGCCCGCTGGCGCTCCAGGGTGCGCGGCGGCGACGACCGGCCGGTGGTGGGACTGTGCTGGCGCGGCAACCCGGATTTTTCCGCGGACGCGGTGCGCTCGCCCGGACTGGCGCCACTCAGGCCGCTGCTGGCGGTGGCGGGGCTGCGCTTCGTCTCGCTGCAGCTCGGGCCGGGCCGCCGGGAAATCGCCGAACTCGGACTGGAAGGACTGCTCGACGATGTCGGTGGCGCCCTCGAAGCCGAGGGCGCCGACGTGCTCGACACCCTGGCGGTGCTGCAGAGCTGCGACCTGGTGGTGTCCTCCTGTACCTCAATCGTGCACATGGCCGGCATCGTCGGCCGGCCGGGATGGGTGCTGCTGAGCACGCGCCCGGACTGGCGCTGGATGACCGGCCGTGACGACAGCCCCTGGTACCCGACGCTCAGGCTGATCCGCCAGCGGACGCCAGGCGACTGGGCCGGCGTGGCCGAGGAGGTGGCGACGGCGTTGGCCGCCTGGGCCACGCCAGCTCAGCGCGACGACTAGCAGCCTGTTGACGTTTCGCCGGGGTTCGCGTCGAAACGTTTCAGATACTAGGCATCGCCCCGCGGCGCTAGCAGCCCTGCGGCCAGGGAGCGAAGCTGCGCGAGCGATGCCTCGCTGTCCATGACGAGCACCTGCTCCTGGCTGTCGCGCAAGGCGGCCATGCGGTCGGTGAATACGTTCAGGTACATCTGCCAATATTCCGGGCTGGTCGAGTGTCGCGCGAAGCGCTTGGCCGCCAGCAGCTCCTGCACCACCTGCTCGATATCCTGCTCGACGATCACCCAGGTGGCCTCAGGGTAGGCGCGGGCGAACAGCGGCCAGAGCAGCGCCAGCCGGAAGTCCTTCAAGCCCCAGGCGGTCTCGCCGTCCCAGCCCTGTTCACGCAGCGCGCGCTCGATCTGGAAGCGTAACCACGGGAAGGGAGGCAGGCGCTCGGGGCACGGGGGGAAGACCGTGCACTGCTCATTGGCACCGAGCGTGTTCAGCATGTTGAAGATCAGCCGGTTGCGCACCAGCGGATTGTCGCAGGCGTCGAGGGTCTCGGGCTCGTCATGCCGGGGAACGGAGCCGACCCAGAGACCCTGCTCCGCGAGCCGCCGCATCAGCCGTGACAGCCCGATGCCCGGCAAGCCGGTGACGAAGACGGGGCGCTCGGCTGGCCTGGCGCCGGGAGCGGGGGCCACAGTCGCGCGTGACTGCCATGCCTGCAATGCGGACTGGCTCCAGGCGTGCACCCGGTCATGCGACAGCGATGCCTTGGCGATGGTCGTGGCGCTCGGATAGATCGAGCGTGCATCCGACTCCCGACCCCATACCCAATGGGGCGTGCCGTGCATGATCGCCAGCAAGGGAATGTTGGCGCCGCCGGCCAGGTGCCAGTTGGCTCCGGCAACCGAAATCACCCCGGCCAGCTCGCGGACCAGGTCGAATGTCGCCAAGGCATCGGCGGTCAGGTCGAGAAACGGGGCCTGGATGTTCGGATGCGCCCGCAGAAAATGCCGCTCCTCGTCGGATAGGTCGTACTGAAGCACCAGGTAGTCGTGCTGTTTCGGCAGAAGCTCGACGAAGAACTGCAGCGGGATATGGCGTTCCTCCCGGCGATTCTGCGCCGAGCCGCCGCGCCAGCAAATGCCGAACAGGGGCCTGGAGTGGCGCGTGCGCAGCGGGGTGTCGAAAACCGCGCGGGGCGACAGCGACTGCGTGTTCAGCCAGGCGCGCTTGAGAAAGTCGACGGCCAGGATCGCCGGCTGGCCCTCGAACTCCGCCGCGTCGAGCCGGCTGTGGTAGCTGGCCTGAGGAAAATAGCGCGCGACCAGCCGCCGGTACTTGGGCATGCCGCAGAACCTGGACCGGGTATGCCGCTTCGATGCCTTGATATGGAGCAGGCTGATCAATACCTCGCCCATGCCCTGCTCGAGCACGATCACATCCGGGTCTTCGTCCGGGTCATCCGTCAGGTAGTGATAGCGCAGCGGCGTCATCAGGCTCTTCGGCGTATTAATGGCGCGATGGCGTTCCTGGTAGAAGTTGAAGCCGACCCTGTACTTGCCCTTCGACAAGCAGTGCAGGCCCAGGGTGTAGCGAAAGTCGGCCAGTTCGTTTTCGTTGTAGGCATGGGCGCGACGCAGGCGCCTGGCTGTCGCGTAGTCGCGCAGGCGCAGGCAGAGCCGGTAGCGGATCGTCGGATGGAAGCGGAAGTCGAGGCGGCGATTTAGGGTCCTGGCCTTGTCCAGATCGCCTATGCCATACAGCGCGCAGGTCAGGATGTAGAAGAAATATCGGGGCTGGCGCGTTTCGGGGAGGTCCCGCTCGCCGAGGCTCTGCAACGTCGACCACAGGGTAGAGAACTGTCCCTGGCCGAACAGTCGTTCTGCCGACTGGAAGTACTCGTCCCAGTCGTCCTGGGCGGATTCAGTCATGGCCATCCGGCTGCTCCGTCGGGCGCTGTTCGCATCGTTCGGTCATGCCTGGGCCGCCTCGCTCATAAGCAAGTCGATGACAGTTTCGCTGACCTCCGGATGGGCCAGCTGGAAGCCGCGCACCGCCTGCAGCAGGTTCATTCGTCCGCCGCCGCGGCGCACCACGCTGGCGGGCATGCTGTCGAGAAAGGCCGTGTCGGCCGGTTGATAGACCACATCGAAGGCCAGCCTCAGGCGCCGGGCGTGCCGGGCGAAATCCTCCGGTAAGGGGCTGGCGCCGACATGCTGCGGCGCCGAGCCGAGCACGGTGCCGTTGACCAGCACCGTGGCCTGCTCCAGCGCTTCGCCACAAGCCGCCGGTGCGATCAGCTCCACGCCCATCCAGCGAGCCAGTTCGGCCGCCTCGGGGTTGGCGAAGGCGCGGCTCGCCACCGTCACCTGCGCCACCAGGGGGCGCAGCGCATTGACCAGCGCCCTGGCCGCCCCGCCGAAGCCGAACACCAGCACCCTGTCCGTCGCCTCCAGACCGGCTTCCCGCAGCACCTGCACAGCCGCCAGGCCATCGGTGTTGGCGCCGTGCAGCTGCCCCCGGGCATCGCGCGACAAGGCATTCACCGCCCAGATGCCCAGGGCGCTCGGATCGAGGCGCTGCGCGCCCAGCCAGCGGGCGACGGCCTGCTTGTGCGGTACCGCCACCGCCCCGCCGACGAAGCCGGGCTGCTCGTTGAGCCAGTCCAGCAGGCTGGGCAACTGCGCGGCGCCGACATCGAACGGCAGCATGCGACAGTCGCGGCCCAGGGCCTGGTAGACCGCATTCCACAGCCGCGGCGAACGCGCGCCCTGGGAAGGCTGTGCGCCGATGATGGCGGCGAACTCGCCGGCCGGCAGCGCCAACGCGTTGTCGATGAACGGAATTCGTTCGCTCATTTCACCCGCCGCCCCACGGCGTGCGCGACCGCGTCCATTTCCTTCATCAGCGTGCCGAAGGCGGCGAAGTCGATGGGTTGCAGCGGGTCCACCGCGGCGTTGTCCGGATCGGGGTGCACCTCCAGCATCACCCCGTCGGCGCCCGCGGCGATCGAGGCCAGGGCCATGGGCTTGACCCAGGGCCGCCAGAAGGTGGCATGGCTGGGATCGGTCACCACCGGCAGGTGCGTCACCTCCTGGGCGGCGGGCACCACCTGCAGATCGAGCAGGAAGCGCGACGAGCTGCGGTGGGTATGGGCGGCGCTGACCCCGCGCTCGCAGAGGATCACCCGCGGGTTGCCTTCGATCAGGATGTACTCGGCCGCCCCCAGCCAGTCGCGCAACGAGCAGCCGAAGTGGCGCTTGAGCATGATCGGCTTGCCGGTCCGCGCAACGCGCGTCAGCAAGGGGAAGTTCTGCATGTTGCGCGCACCGATCTGGATGATGTCGGCCACCTCGGCGACCGCCTCGACGAAGCGCTCCTCCATCACCTCGGTGATGACCGGGATGCCCGCCTCTCCACGGGCGATCTTCAGCCAGGCCAGGCCGTCCTCGCGGGTCTCGGTGTACTTCTCCGAACGGTAGGGAAAGCTCAGCGGCTTGAACGCCCCACCGCGCAAAAAGTGCGCGCCGTGGGCCCTGACCGCCTTGGCCGTATCGACGATCAAGGCTTCGGATTCGACCATGTTCGGCCCGGCGAAGATCGGTATCAGCTCGCCACCGAATTCGACGCCCTGCACCTGGAAGCGCGAGCGATGCTCGGGGCTCTGCTTCGCCGCCAGGGGAAACTTGTCGAGCATGTCCTGCTCGGACACATCCTTGCCGGGGGCCTTGTTTTCAATAGGCATTGTGCTGCTCCACCCAAGTGTTCAAGCAAACTTCATCGAGCGCCGTGTCGGCGCCGACCGGGCATCCAGTCTAACGACGACCAAGCCTGGACGAGCGCGGATGGTCATCCATGCGCACCCAGCCACCGCACTCGACGCTCGCGTACAGGGCATGCACCAGGCGCAGGGTGCCCATGGCCGAGGCGATGGTGACATTCGGGGTGACGCCGTTCTCGAAGCTTGCGACCAGCTCGCGCAGGTATAGAGAGTGACTCAGGCCATAACCGTTCGGTACATCAAGGCTATATCGTTCTGCGACGGTCGCGTCTTCTGTCGTCGCCTCGACCAGCTCCCAGTGCTCGATCCTGTTCAGGGCTATGCCGCCCAACTGGATCTTGCCGCCCTCGCCGACCAGCGACAACGAGGCCTCGAAGTCCCGCGGCCGCGCGGCGGTGGTGGCCTCGATGGTGGCCAGGGCGCCGTTCTTGAAGCGCAGCACCGCCGCCAGGGTGTCCTCGGCCTCGAGGCGGTTCAGGCGATTCGCCGCAGTCGCACACAGGGCCTCGACCGGCCCGCAGAGCCACTGCAGGGCGTCGATGTGGTGGATGGCCTGCTGGTTGATCACCCCGCCATCCATGGCCCAGGTGCCATGCCAGCCGTCCTCGTAATAATCCTGCAGGCGGCACCATTGCAGGCGCACATTGGCCGTGACCAGGGTCTGCAAGCGCCCGGCCTCGACTGCCGCCTTGGCCGCGCGCAATGCCGGGTTCCAGCGGTTCTGGAACACCGTGGCGCAGAACAGGCCCTTCGCCGCGGCCATTTCCGCCAACGCCTCGGCCTCTTCCGGGGTCATGGTCACCGGCTTCTCGCAGACCACGTTCACGCCTCTGTCGAGAGCCAGCCGGGCATGCTCGAAGTGATCGCCCGATGGCGTCAGCACGAACAGCACATCGATCACGCTGGCATCCAGCATGCTGGCCGCCTCCTGGAAGGCCGGGCAGCCGAAGGCTTCGGCCAGGCGGGTCGCCTTGCCCAGGTCGATGTCGCATACGGCAACGATATCCAGTCCCTCGACCGGATCGAGTTCCAGCAACATCCTGCGGTAGTGCTCGGCTACGCGGCCGCAGCCCAACAAGGCGGCTCTCATGGTTCTGGTCTCCTGCACAGTTTCGCTGGGCTATTCGGCACGTTCGCGTTCCAGCAACGGCAGGCAGCGCAGCAGGTCTTCTGCCGTGCGAATCTCGACGCTGGCCAGCGGGTGGTGCACGTTGTGCAGGCCCACCCGTTCGCCGAACAGCACGCCCTGCCGGAGCAGCGCCGGCCGCACGACGCAGCCCAGGCCCAGCAGCCCCAGGTGGGCGCGCTCCTCGCTCAGCGCCCGTGGGGCGAAATCGAGCTTGCTGACCTGGCGCACGCCCTGCTCGCCGGCCAGCCAGAACGGCCGGCTCTCCGGCTTGGCTGCCAGCACCGTATCCAGGCCGTCATCCAGCGCCAGCGCGACCATCTCGTCGATCATCCCTGGATCGCGGAACGGGTGGGTTTCCTCGACGACCACGATCAGGTCGAAGATGCCGAGCGCCTTTTCCATCTCGTGCAGGCTGTAGGTCAGCACTTGCAGGATGTCGACATAGTCCTCCGACAGCGCCGCCTGGCGCAGGAACGGCACGCTGGCACCCTGTCGCCTCGCCAGTTCGGCGGTCTCCTCGCAGTCCGTGGAGACGACGACTTCCGTGATGGTTTTGCAGGCCTTCAGGTAATCGATGGTGCTGCCCAGCAGGCTGAGCCCGCCGGCCTGCAGCGACTGGCCGCGGACCGGCACGATGGCGGCCACGCGGATGGCGCCCTCGGCGAGCTTGGTGATGTGTGCGTGGGGCCCGTGCAGACCTTCCATGATGCGCACGACCTGCTGTGCGCGGGAGACGTTTCGATCCTGGTGAATGCCGTGGTAGTGATAGACGCTGGCGCTGGGTTCGTAGGCGATCTTCAGTCCGGCACGGATCACCTCGACGCCCCACACGCGATCCTCGATGTTGGTGACCTGCTCATCGAAGGGGAAGCGTTGCCAGGTTTCCCGGCGCAGGGCGCTGTTGGCGTTGTGAAAGAAGGAGTCCTTGACCTGTATCCGGCTGTCCAGGCCGAAGGTGATCGCCAGGTCGCGCTTGTCGGCGTCGGGGGTGAAGGACAAGGGCTCCTGCCGCCCGTAGACCCCGGCGATAGCTGGGTCCTCGAGCGGGGCAATCAGGTTGGCCAGCCAGTGCTCATCCACCGGAATGCAGTGGCCGGAAATGATCGCGATGATCTCGCCCTGGCTGGCCCGGATGCCGTCGTTGATGGCCTTGCCCGGCAGGAACTCGTCGATCTCGACCAGCTTCACCCCGTAGGGCCGTGCTCTGGCCACGGTATGGTCGGTGGAGCGGTTGTCCACCAGGATGATTTCGTAGTGGCTGTAGGTCTGCCTGGCGATGGCGTCCAGGCACAGGCCGATCCAGCGCTCCTCGTTCTTGGTGCGAACGATGATGGACACCAGCCGCTCGGCGGGGCGCACGGCGCTCACGACTGTCCTTCGGTGAACAACCGGATCCGCTCCGGGTGGTGCTCGGCAAGGTACTCGATGGCCTTTTCCGCCAGGAATAGATCGAAATCGCTGTGAATATCGATGGCCGTCTCGCTCAGGTCGTTGGCGATCAGGTGCACACGGTCGCCGATACGACGGCCCTCGCGCCAGAGCCGGGCCCGCGACGCACAGGCCAGCCCGGTGTCTTCCCGATAGGTCTTCTCCCTGACCTGTCGCGACGAGTAGTCGCGCATCCAGGGCAGGACGCGTGCCCAGCTCCCCGTCGCGGTCTTGTGCCAGTAGTTCTTGGTCGTCTGGTGCACGGCGAAGGCGCTTTCCAGCTCCGGGTTTTCAAGCAATGCCTCGACGGCCTGGGTGATCCAGGCCGGCTGGCGAAAGACATCCGTGGCGGTCAGGAATACGCAGATATCGAATCTCTCGCCGACATGCGCCTCGTAGGCCAGCAAGGCCTGTTGCAGGGTCGCCTCGGTGGTGGTCAGGTCTTCGGCGAACTCGGCAGGGCGCAGGAAGGGCACCTCGGCACCGGCCGCGCGGGCGCATTCGGCAATCTCGGCATCGTCGGTGCTGACCAGCACCCGATCGATTACCTTTGACGCCAGCGCTGCCTTGATCGGCCAACTGATCAGCGGCCGACTGGCCAACAGCTTGAGGTTCTTGCGCGGCAGGCCCTTCGAGCCGCCACGGGCGGGGATGATACAGATCGTTTTCACAGGTGATTCCACAACAGAGGCGGGTCAGCACTGGCGCTGCCGAGATCCGCAGTCTCGGGGATCATACTGCATCGTCGTACTGTCGCCACTCAGGCCTCATAGAAGTCGCGATACCAGCTGACGAAGCGGGACACCCCTTCCGGCAGCGAAATGCATGGCTCAAATCCGGTGCGCCGGGCGAAAGCGCTGACGTCTGCCCAGGTGTGCGGCACATCGCCCGGCTGCATGGGCTTCATCTGGCGGATGGCTTGGACGCCAGTGGCGGCCTCGATGCAGGCGACGAAATCCAGCAACCGCACCGGCTCGCCACGGCCGAGGTTGTAGAGCCGCGCCGGGGCGGCCCGGTGGGCCTCGTCGTGGTCGTCGGCATAGGGCGGCGGGCAGTCCTGAATGCGCAGGATGCCTTCGACGATGTCGTCGATGTAGGTGAAGTCGCGCGACATGTCGCCGGTGTTGTACAGCTCGATCGGCCGGCCTTCGAGAATCGCCTGGGTGAACTTGAACGGCGCCATGTCCGGCCGCCCCCAGGGGCCGTATACCGTGAATAGGCGCAGACCGGTGGTCGGCAGGCGATACAGATGGGAGTAGCTGTGCGCCATCAATTCGTTGGACCGCTTGGTTGCGGCATACAGCGAGACCGGCTGGTCAGCGGCATCCTCGGTGGAGAACGGCACCTTGGCATTCATGCCATAGACCGAGCTGCTGGAGGCATATACCAGATGCCCAACCCCATGTTTCCGGCAGGCTTCCAGCACATTGACGAAGCCGGTCAGGTTGGCGTCCGCATAGGCATGGGGGTTTTCCAACGAATGCCGTACGCCGGCCTGGGCGGCCAGGTGGATGACCCGCGCGAACCTGTGCCTGGCGAACAGCTCCTCCAGACACTCACGATCACTAATGTCCCCGCGCACGAAGCTGAAGCCCTGCAGGCCGGCGAGTTGGCGCAAGCGGGCCTGCTTGAGTTCGACGCTGTAATAGGCGTTGAGGTTGTCCAGGCCGACCACCTCGTGGCCGCTCTGGCACAGGCGCAGGGCGGTGTGGAAGCCGATGAAGCCGGCGGCCCCCGTCAGCAAAAACTTCATGGCGACGGGGCCCCGGAGACCCAGCGACCGATGGAGTAATAGGTCAGTCCTGCACGGGCCACCTGGGCGGGATCGAACAGGTTGCGCCCATCGAAGATCACCCGGTCGGCCAGGCACTCCCGGATCGAATCGAACTCGACCACGCGGAAATTGAGCCACTCGGTCAGCACCACCAGCGCGTCGGCGCCCTGCAAGGCGGCCTCCTTCGAGCCCATCAGCTGTAGATCGTCACGCGCGCCGTAGAGGCGCAGGGCCTCGTCGCACGCTTCGGGATCGAAGGCTTGCACCCTGGCGCCGGCCGCCCAGAGTCGCTCCATCAGCGTTCGGCTGGAGGCTTCGCGCATGTCGTCGGTATTGGCCTTGAAGGCTAACCCCCAGAGCGCGAAGGTCTTGCCCGCGAGGGCACCGCCATAGTGCTCGACGATGCGTTCGAACACCCGCTGCTTCTGCTGCAGGTTGACGGCCTCCACCGCTTCGAGCAACTGGGGCCGGTAGCCGGCATCCATGGCGCTGTGGCGCAGCGCCTGAAGATCCTTGGGCAGGCAGGAGCCGCCGAAGCCACTGCCCGCGTAGAGGTAGTGGTAGCCGATGCGCGAATCGGCACCGATCCCCTTGCGCACGCTCTCGATGTCGGCCCCCAGGCGCTCGGCCAGGTTGGCCATTTCATTGATGAAGGAAATCCGGGTGGCCAGCATGCAGTTGGCCGCGTACTTGGTCAGCTCGGCGCTGCGGCTGTCCATGACGATCAGCTTCTCGTGGTTGCGACTGAAGGGTTGGTACAGCTCGCGGAACAGGTCGACTCCCTGATCGTCGTCGATGCCGATGATGATGCGTTCCGGGCGCATGCAGTCCGCTACTGCCGAGCCTTCCCTGAGAAATTCCGGGTTGGCCACAACCCGCATGGCAAAGCCAACGCCACGCTGCTCCAGAGTTCGCTGCATGCGAGCCTTGATCAGCTGAACCGTGCCCACCGGCGAAGTCGACTTGTTGATCACCACCTTGGCTTCGCAGGCGTGTTCCGCAATGGCGTCGGCGACCGCGAACACATGGCGCAGATCGGCGCGGCCATCCTCGCCAGGCGGGGTTCCGACGGCAATGAACAGGGAAGCGGCGGAGGCCACCGCCTGCGCCAGGTTGGTGGTGAATGTCAGACGCCCGGTGGCGATATTGGCCGCCAGCAAGCCTTCGAGACCGGGCTCGTGGATGGGGCATCGTCCCTTGCCGAGCTGAGCGATACGCTGCTCATCGATATCGACGCAGCATACCTGATGGCCCACCTCTGCCAGACAGGCCGCCAGAGTGAGGCCGACGTACCCCGATCCAAAGATGGAAACAATCATTGTGGCTTCCTTACACGATTCAGCGGTCGTCTATCCGATCCGCCGGGCAAGAGCAGACCCTGGCAGGATCTCCGATGGCCGAACACGTTCTCGGAGAGATAGCGTCGAACTGGCCTGCCCCAAACTGGATACTCTTTCGGGGCCCAGGGATGCGGGAGCAGATTGTTAATCTTGCTGAAAATTGAACTAACAGCTGCGCTTCGCTCTTCTACGAGCCCGCGCCTTGAACCTCAATCCGGACTGCCTGCTACTCAATATCGGTTAGTTCCACGCGCAGATGCAAACCTCGAGAGGTGATGTTGATGGTGCGCTGGGAGGGCTCCAAGACTTGGAGAGAGTATTACAGCCTATCGTACAGGAACGGGATCCTTGGCTATGGCAGCTGAAAGTGCAGGCCATAGCCTTGCGGTTCTCGCCTGGCGAGCAGATTTTCAACGTCAATCGCTTCAGCAAGATGGGGACGAAAGGCCTGACCGCTCGCTTGATCAAGCATTGACAGCGCAGAAGATGCGTTTCTAACTGGTGCGCGAAAGCTGCAGGGGGAGCAACCTGCATGCAGCCATTCTTTGCGTTGCAATGTGTGATTCCACGTTGTTCCGTCGACCCAACCTGACTTGTAATCAGTAGGTCCCAGGTTCGACTCCTGGTGCCGGCACCATGAAATAAAAGACAAAGGCCCGCGGCGATGCGGGCCTTTGTCTGTTCGGCTCGGGCAATATGGGTGTGCAGCAGCGGCGGTGCTTTCGCTGCGTCACTCGCTGCACCGCCAGCCCGCCCCGCCACATCCGGCGCTTCCTCCATGGACCTACTGATTACAAGTCAGTCGGTCTCGCGAAATCCGGTAGGCGGGCCCACCTCCTCAGCCTGCAGCGGGCTGGTTGACAGCGTAGCCAGTTCCCACCTTGGATTGGCCAGCTCGGACGAGCGGCAAGGCCTGGCCCTTTGCTATCGCCAGGCGTTAGGGCAGAATCGCGCGCTTTGCACAGGGAAGAGCTGACCTTGATCGCCTCTATACAGAACGCCGCGCTTCGCATTCGTGAAGGCATTCGCCTCGCCACCGCCGGCCTCATCGGCAGGGACCAATTGGCGGAGCTGATTGTGCTTGCCGCCGTCGCCCAGGAGCATCTGCTGGTCGTGGGGCCGCCGGGTACCGCCAAGAGCGCGGTGGTCCGGCGCGTCGCCCAGGCCATGGGCGGGCGCTATTTCGAGTACTTGCTCGGGCGCTTCACCGAGCCGTCCGAGCTGTTCGGCCCGGTCGATCTGAAGAAGCTGCGCGAAGGCACGGTGGAAACCGATGTGAGCGGCATGCTGCCGGAGGCGGACATCGCCTTTCTCGACGAGGTTTTCCTCGGCTCCACCGCCATTCTCAATACCTTGCTAGGTGTGCTGAACGAGCGTCGCTTCCGGCGCGGCCATACGCAGATCGACTGCCCGCTGCGCGTCTGCGTGGGCGCGGCCAATGGGCTGCCCGAGGACGAGGCGCTGGCGGCGTTCGGCGACCGTTTCCTGCTGCACCTGTTCGTCGATTCGGTGCCCGACCATCAACTGGAAGCCATGCTGGCCGGCGGTTGGCAATCGGAGCGGCGTGCCATCGTCGAGCATGTCGGCCTGGGCCATCTGGATACCCTGGCTAGGGCCATGGCGGATGTGGATCTGGAGCTGGCCCGGCCGGCCCTGGCCAACGCCATCCGCCGGCTGCGCCAGGCCGGTGTGCAGTTGTCCGACCGGCGCATCGTCAAGTCGCAGCGGCTGATCGCCGCGGCGGCCCTGCTCGGCGGGCGCCTGCAGGCCAGCGAGGCGGACATCTGGCCGCTGCTGTATGTGCTGCCTACCAAGGAAGCGCAGCAGCACGGTCGGGAAATCCTGCGCGAGCTGTTTGCGCTGTCCAGCAACAGCAACCTGTTCAGTGCCGTGGAAGAGGCCACCTTGCAGCCGCTGTCGCGGGTCGGTCGCCTGGCCGAGGCGGCGCGCGGATGTCTGGACGGCGAGCATGTGCGCACGGCCGAGATCGAGGGCCTGTTGCGCGAGTTGGACGCCAACTTCTCGGCCGACAGCCTGCCGGAGCCGCTGGCGCCCTTGCGTGAGCGCCTGGTTGCCCGACTGTCCGCCGCGTTATGACCGCCACCTCTGCGCTGTCCTGGCAATGGCTGGCGCGTAGCGATGCGGAGCCCCAAGCCGCCGTGGCCTGGAGCGCGGCAGCACGCCGCCTGCACCAGCGCCTGGCACAGCTGGATGGCGATCAATACGCCGGCCTCCAGGCCACGGCCAACCGCGATGTGCTGGTGCTGCTGGGGCCCTCATCCGCGTTGCCCTGGGTCGACGGTATCGAGTACGCCGCGCCGTGCGAGCAGTGCCCGGAGCTCTGGCTGCCGACCCGCTGGCAGCCGAGCGTGCCGGGCGACCTGCTCGCCAAGACCCTGGCCGGTCGTTACGCCCGTACGCCGATGCTGCTGTGGAATCAGCCGGCTGCGGCGATCCCGCTCGACCGGCAGATGCCGCTCAGCCGCGCGTGGCTGGCCCGCGTCGAGGCGTTCTGGGCCGGGCGCTGAGCGTTGCGAATACGGCCGCGCCGCGGCCCCTCATCTTTCTAGGGCAACAATGGAATTACCCGACTCTCTGCAACCCTGGCGCGAATGGCTGGCCTGGTTCGCTCCCGAACTGGTTAGCGCCGTGGCCGATCTCCTGGGCCGTCTCCAGCCGCTGCTCGGCCCCCTGAATGGGGCAAGCCAGGGCGGCGAGCCGGAGCAGGATGGCCTGGGCGACCTGCAACGACGCGGGCCCTACGAGCGCCTGCTGGCCAGCGAATGGCTGCTCGCCGAAGAGCTGCCCGATGAATTCCTGCGCCGTGCCGCCGGAGGCGAGCATCTGTTCCTGGCGCCGCGCCACCGTGCCAGCCAGGCCAATCGGCTGATCGTCGCCCTGTTCGATGCCGGCCCCGGCCAGTTGGGCGCACCGCGCCTGGCGCATCTTGCGTTGCTGATCCTGCTCGCCCGGCGTGCCCGCGAGAGCGGCGGAGAACTGCGCTGGGGCATCGTGCAGGAGCCCGGTGTGCTGCATACCTTCGAAACCGCGGCGGATCTGCGCCTGTTGCTGCGCTCGCGCACCTATCGGGTTGCCCAGGCCGGCTGGCTCGCCTGGCAAGAGCATTGCGGGGAGCCGCTGGACGAGCCCGGCGAATGCTGGTTGATCGGCCAGCGCCTGCCTGCCGCGGCTCAGGAGCGCTCGGGCTTCACCCATGGTGTGCAGGTGTGCCGCAGTCTGGACAGCCAATCGCTCGAGCTGGAGCTGCTGTTGCCCACCGGCCGGCGCAGCGCCTGCCTGCCGCTGCCCCCCGACGCCTATGGCAAGCGCCTGCTGCTCGCGCAGTTCCAGAGCGAAGTGCCGGTGGAAATCAGCCAGACGCTGGAGGACCGGGTGTCCTTGACACTGCCGCCGGTGATTTCCAGCTCGGGCAGCCATATCGCGCTGCCGCTGCTGGAGGAGGCGGGGGTATTGGTCGTCAAGCTGCCGTCGCTGCAGAAGAAGAAAAAGGCCATGGAGATTCGCAAGAATCTCTGGACCACGGACAGCAGCCCGCTGGCGGTGACCTTTCTCGGCAAGTATGTCGGAGCGGTGCTCAGCAAGGGCTCGCAGTTGAGCTTCTGGCAGATGACCGGGTTCGGCCCGGTGCTGCGGCCCGCGCAGGAGAAGTTCAAGGCGCCACCAGGGCGCGCCGCCTTCCTGCAAAGCGCCTGGCTGCGCAATGGCCAGGCCGAGCGCCTCTACGCGCTCGACACGGCGGGGCAGTTGGTCTTCTGGGTGGGCACTCTGCGAACGCCGGCATACGGACCGGCGCCCGGCACGACCCATGTCCTGGCGGGCGGCGTGCTGGGGCTGGCCAAGATGGAAGGCGACCTGATGGTCTATCTGCGCGAGGAGCAGGGGCAGTTCTATCTGCACACCGCCACCCCCGAGAAGGAGGCCGCCTGCTACCGCCTGGGGGATGCCGGCGGGCAGGGCAAGGTATTGTTCGCTGGTGGCGGTCTCTGGCGGCGCCAGTTCGGTGCCTGCGCGGTGCTTGCCGAAGCGGGGGCGCAGGAGAAGTGGTGCCTGTTCACCGCATCGGCGGCCAATCGCGAGGTGCCGGACTCTAGCCTGGTGTGCCTGCCGACGGGCTGGAAGGCTGTCGGGTTGAACCACGACGTGCAGGGCCCGGTGTTTGCCTTGCTGGTGTTGTCGGCGAATCGGCAAACCCTCGGCGTGTTCAATGGCGAGCGCGTCGAGCCGCTGTTCAGCTGTGCGTCTGCCGTGGCCAAGGTGACGGTGTGCGCGGCAAGCGGCCTGGTGGCCATGCTCAGCGAGGCCCGCGAGGTGCTGGTCTACTCCGCCCGGGAACGCAGGTTGTGCCTGCAGTTGCACGGCAAGCACGGCATGAAACAAGGAGGCGCCGATGCGTGAACGCTATGCAGCCGACGTGCGTCGGCCCGTACTCTCGGGGCGGCGCGAGGTGTCCGGGTTGTGGTTTCCGGCCGACTGGTTCGCGGCGACATCGCGGGCGCGCCTGATCCTGGCGCATTGGCAGGCGGGGGCCAGCGCCTATCGCTTCGCCGAGGGCGATCTGCTGGTGTTCCCGGCGCCCCGGCAACTGTGCTGCGAGACGCTCGAGGGCTGGCCGCTGCTGCGGCACGGGCGCACGCTGTGCTCGGCGCTGCTGGAGGACGACGAGGCCCGATCACTGCCGCTGGCCGATCTCTGGCTGGTTCGCGCGGGTCGGGTCGAAGCGCTCGAGATCCGCCAGGCCCATCGGTTGGACCCGTCCACCTGGCTGGATATCGCACCCTACACGCTGCTCGATACCTACGATTGTCGGGAGCTGTTGCAGCCGGCCACGGTCGAGTACCTGCCGCCGCCGAAGGATCTCCGCGAGATTCTCGGCGACCGCGTGCCGCCCCCCAGCCCGCAGCGCGAGGAGTTCCTGCGTACCCTGCAGCAGCGCCCCCGGCCGACCGCCGAGCCGCCGCGCAAGCCGGCCGCAGCTGGATTCGATGTTGCGGGGTTCGCCCGGCCCTGGCTGAAGTGGCTGGCCATTATTGCGCTGGTGGGGTTGGCGATACAGTTGCTCGACTTCACCGCAAGCAGCGTTCCCGGTCCGTCGGCGGAGGCCGTCGCGCCCCGCGAGGCCCTCGGCTCCACGTCAGGCTGGCTGATTCCCACCCTGGCCCTGGGGTTCATCGGCGCCTTGACCGTCGGCATTCTGCTGAGCAGCCTGGGCCGGGCGCTGCGCACCGAACCGGTCGGTTGGAGTAGCGATGGGGCGGGGCAGAAGCAGACCCGGCCAGCCAGGCCGGAGCCGCCGAGCATCCCGCCGCGCCGGCAAGGTGCGCCCCAGGGGCCGCAATTCTGGCGCAAATGGCTGGCCTCGCTGGCGATTTCGTCGCAATTGAGCCGGGTGCTGAGTCGGCGCCAGGCTGCCTACATGCGGCGCATGTTCGAGCTGTTCGAGAAGGGCGACCTGGAGGAGGCGCTGCGTCACGCCATTCCGCTGGGCAAGGGCGATGACTCGCTGGGGCAGGCGTTCGGCACGCCGGGCAGGCGCCAGGATCTTTCCTTGAGCCGGCAGACCGGGCCGGCGGCGGCCATTTCCTTCTCCGAAGACGTCGACGACTACCTGCGCCAGCTCTATCGCCAGAGCTTCGAGCGGCTCGACCGGGAGGGGCGCATCGACGAAGCGGTGTTCGTCCTGGCGGAACTGCTGAATGCGCGCCAGGAAGCGCTCGACTACCTCGAAAAGCATCAACGCTATGCCCAGGCCGCCGATCTGGCGCTGGCCTGGGACATGCCTGCCGGGTCGATCGTGCGACTGCATTGCCTGGCGGGCGACTGGTCGCGCGCGTTGCTGGTCGCCCGGCGCGACAACGCCTTTGCCAGTGCCGTGCCCCTGCTGCAGCAACGCTGGCCGGACGTGGCCCAGCGCCTGCGCCTGGAGTGGGCGGAGATGCTCGCGACCCGCGGCGAATGGCTGGAGGCGGTGGAGGTCATCTGGAGCCTGCCCGCCCAGCGCGAGCGGGCCGGCGAGTGGCTGCTGCACGCCGAAGCGGCAGGCGGGCGCCTGGCCGCCGGCGCTCTGGTCAAACGGGCCATGCTGCTGCCCGATACCCTGCGCACCTATGCGGATGTGCTGACCGGCCTGCGTGACGATGTGCAGCTGTTCGCCGAGCGCCACGCCATGGCCAAGGCGCTGGTGATCACCCACGGCCAGACCAAGGCCCGCTCCGCCGACCAGGCCAAGGCCCTTGGCCTGTTGACGCGGGCCATCCTCGGCACGCTGTTGGAGGACCATGCCGACAGCCGCATCGCCCTGGACAAGAAAGACCTGCAGGCGCTGATCGCCCTGAGCCAGGACGCGTTACTGCAGGCCGACCTGCCGCCGTCGTCGCTGCCGCAGCCGCCTTGCGTGTCGTTGGAGGGGGTGAGCCCGGCCCTGCGTTGCCAGGCGCCCGAGCCCGGCCGCCATGGCATCGTCGACGCGGTACCGTTGCACGACGGGCGCACCCTGGTGGCACTGGGCGAGGCCGGCGTAACCGTGCTGGACCGCGACGGCCGGGTGCTGTTCCGCTTCGCCGTGCCGGGCCATCGCCTGGTGCTGGGGCAGAGCCGCCAGGTCGCCCTGGCGCTGGCCAGGCGCGACCAACTGTGGCGCGTCAGCAAGCTCGATCTGGTTAACCGCACGGCCAGCGACCTGGGCGTGCTGGCGATGGACTTCTTCGCCGACGAATTCGACGGCACCACCTGGACCATCGGCGCCGGGCAGCGCATCCGGGTGGTCGACGTGGAGCGGGAGTTCGCCACGGTCTGGCATGTCGGCGACCTGCCCGGCCCCTTGGCGGCCTTCCGTCGCAGCGCGCGCTTCGAACAGTGGCTGCTGGCGGACGGCCTGGGCGGCCTGGAGCTATGGGCCTATACCTTGCCCGAGCGCCGCCTGGCCCGGCGCCACAGTGTCGCTTCGCCGGCCGCCGGCAACCTGTGCAGCCTGCTCGACCCCAGCGGTGGCGTGGCGGACGTCATGCTGCGCGGTGGCGAAGCCGAGGGGGCACGCTCGCTGGTGCTGCAGGTGGACAATCAGACCCGCATACTGCCCCTGCCGGACGAGCCGGCGGAGGATCTGATCGTGCGCCTGGTGGACGGTTGGATCGTGCTGGGCCTGCCGCAGCAGGACGGAACCCAGTGGCGGCTGTTCCGCCGGACCGATTGCAAGCTCTGCGCGACCCTGGACTGGCCGGCCGGCGAGGTCGCGTCGCTGCGCGTCGTCGGTAGCGACTGGCTGTTCTTCGACGGCGGCGGTCGGCTGTTCCGTCTCGATGCCAGCGACTGCAGCAGCCGAGGGCTGAGCTACTGAAGGGTGCTAGAGAATGCGCACCTTCAGCGAGCGGCCTTTGATCTTGCCTTCGCTGAGACGCTTCAGCGCCTGCTTGGCGATGCTGCGTTCGACGGCGACGTAGGCCTGGTAGTCGAAGAGGGTGATCTTGCCGACCTGGGCGCCGGGAATGCCGGCCTCGCCGGTGAGGGCGCCGAGGATGTCGCCGGGGCGTAGCTTGTCCTTACGCCCGGCGCTGATGCACAGGCTGGCCATCGGCGGCAGCAGCGGGTCGCTGGAGGTCGGCTTGAGCGTCGCCAGGTCGGCCCAGTTGAGCGGTGCCTTCTGCAGGTCTTCGATGGCCTGGGCGCGGCTGGCTTCGGCCGGGGCCACCAGGCTCAGGGCCAGGCCCTTCTCGCCGGCACGGCCACTGCGGCCGACGCGATGGACGTGGATTTCCGGGTCGCGGGACAGTTCGACGTTGATCACCGCCTCCAGCCCGGCGATGTCCAGGCCGCGGGCGGCGACGTCGGTGGCCACCAGCACCGCGCAGCTGCGGTTGGCGAACATCGCCAGCACCTGGTCGCGGTCGCGCTGCTCCAGGTCGCCATGCAGGGTCTGGGCGGAAATCTTCTGCGCATTCAGGTGGTCGACCAGCTCCTGGCACTGTTGCTTGGTATGGCAGAAGGCGACACAGGATTGCGGGCGGAAGTGCAGCAGCAGGCGGCTCACCGCCTCCAGGCGTTGACGCGGGTCGATCTCGTAGAAGCGCTGCTCGATCTGGGTGTCGTCGTGCAGGGCTTCGACCTTCACCTGCTGCGGGTTGCGCATGAAGGTCTTGGCCAGTTGCTCGATGCCGGCCGGGTAGGTGGCGGAGAACAGCAGGGTCTGCCGCTTGGCCGGGGTCTGGCCGATGATCTCGGCGATGCTGTCGTAGAAGCCCATGTCGAGCATGCGGTCGGCTTCGTCGAGCACCAGGGTATTGAGGCTGTCGAGTTTCAGGGTGCCCTTGCGCAGGTGTTCCTGCACGCGGCCCGGGGTGCCGACGATGATGTGTGCGCCATGTTCCAGCGAGCCGATCTGCGGGCCGAAGGGCACCCCGCCGCAAAGGGTCAGCACCTTGATGTTGTCGGCGGCGCGGGCCAGGCGGCGGACTTCCTTGGCCACTTGGTCGGCCAGCTCGCGGGTCGGGCACAACACCAGCGCCTGGCAACCGAAGAAGCGCGGATTGAGTGGGTCGAGCAGGCCGATGCCGAAGGCGGCGGTCTTGCCGCTGCCGGTCTTGGCCTGGGCGATCAGGTCCTGGCCCTTGAGCATCACCGGCAGGCTGCTGGCCTGGATCGGCGTCATCTCCGCGTAGCCGATGGCGTCGAGGTTGGCGAGCATGGCGGCGGAAAGCGGAAGGCTGGAGAAGGCGGTGCTGGTCACGGGAAGGGCCTGGAGGAGCGAAATGGCGCGCAGTGTAGCAGGCCCGGTCCCGCTCGCGGTGGGTCGTACGGCGCGCGGTTCGGGTCAGGAGGAATGCAGCAGGCTGGTGCCGATCAGCCTGCCGAGCTGCTCGAGCACGTCGGCGGCGTCCTCCTGTTCCAGGTGTTCGGTGCAGGCGGCGACGACGATGGCGTCGTCCTGGCGCGGATCGATCACCCCCATGTGGCAAGCGCGCTGGTACTGGGTGCCGGTCTTGTCGGCAAAGGGGTGCGAGCGGGGCAGCCCGGCTTCCAGGCGATAGCCGTGGTAGCGGCCCAGGCCCATCATCTTCAGCAGTCGCGCGGTGCTCTCGGGAGACAACAGCTCGCCGCGCACCAGCCTTTCCAGCAAGGCGCCGTAGGCGGCGAGGGTGCTGGAGTTGAGGCGGGTGTCGTAGTAGTGCCGGTAGGCCTGCTCCAGGCTCGGCGTCTCGCGCTCACCAGGGCTGGCGCCCAGGCGTCGGGCGAGCGCGGCAGTGCGCTGTTCGCGAGGCAGGCCGGCAAGCTCCAGCAGGTCCTGGCCGGTCAGTCGCGTGGCCTGCGGGTACAGCTGGCCGAATACGTCATAGCGCACCTGCCGCAGGCGGGTGATGCGTTCGAAACCGGCGATGCCCAGGCGCTGCAGACTGTCGTTCAGGGCGTCGACGCCGAGCCGGCGGATCAGCATGTCGGCGGCGGTGCTGTCGCTTTTCTGCAGCATTTCCTCCAGCAGTGTGCCGATCCTGTAGCGGCGGCCAGGTTCCTGCCAGGCCAAGGTGCCGGCGCCGTCCACCTTGTCGGTTTCGCGCAGGGTCATGCGATCGTCGAGAGACAGCTCGCCGGCATCGACCCGCTGCAGCACGGCGATCGCCACCGGCACCTTGACCGCCGAGGCCAGGTACCAGTAGCGGTCGGCCTGGTACTGCAGCTCGAGCCCGTCCCCCAGGTGCTTGATGTACACGCCGAGCTCGCCAGGGGTGCGTTGGTCGAGCAGGGCGATGCGCTCCTGCAGCGAGGGCACCCAGCCCTGGCTCGGAGCCGGGCGCAGGGCGGGCCAGAGCGCCAAGGCCAGCAGCGGCAGGACGACGGCCAGACGGGATGGCTTCATCGGTCGGTCTCCTCGGCAAGGGCGCCGGATAGCCGCAGCGCCGCGCCCACCTCGCGCATGGCCCGCTCGGCTTGGCTCAGGGGCGCTCCGCGGGTGCAGGCGGCGACGATCAGCCGCCGCCCGTCAGGGGGCTCGGCGATGCCCAGGTCGCAGGCGCGATTGCGCTGGGTACCGGTCTTGTGAGCGAAGCTGACCCCGGCGGGCAGGCCGGCCTTGAGGCGTTGTTGTCCGGTGGCGGCCCGGCGCATCAGCGACAGCAGCAAGGCCCGGCCTTCCGAATCCAGGGCATGGCCATCGACGATGGCTTCCAGCAACTGGCCATAGGCGTCGAGCCGCCCGGCGTTGAGTCCGCTGGCGTAGAAGGCCTCGAAGGCGCTGTCGAGGTCGACACCGGGCTGCAACTGCGATGGCTCGACACCGAGCAGTTGAGCGAGCAGGGCACGGCGCCCGGCTTCGCGGTTTTGCTGGCGCAGCAGCAGGAAGTCCTGGCCGCTGAGCTGGAAGGCCCGTGGGTGATAGTGGCTGTAGGCGTGCCGGCGCACGTCCGCCAGGCTGGTGATGCGGCCAAGGCCCTGCGGAACCAGTTCGTTGGCGAGCTGGTTGACGTTTTCCAGCCCGACCTGGCGGATCAGCGCATCGGCAGCGGTGTTGTCGCTGCGGATGAGCATCTGCTCCAGCAGGAAGTCCACCCGCACCGCGCTCCCGGGTGGCAGTCCCTTGGTCGGTCCGGCGCCATCGACGTAGTCGCCGGGGGCCAGGCGTACCGGGCCGTCGAGGGTCAGTTCGCCGCGCGCGACGGCGCGCAGCACGGCGATGGCGACCACCACCTTGATGCCGGAGGCCAGGTACCAGGTCTGCTCCGTGCGGTAGCCGACGGTCAGGCCGCTGCCCAGGTCCTTGACGTACACGCCGAGCTCGCCCGGGTGTCGTGCATCCGCCTTGGCCAGGTGCTCCAGCAGGCGTTGCGGCCAGGCCGCCGCCGACCCGGCCTGGGCGGCGTGCCAGGCGCCGCCGAGAAGGTAGAGCAGCGCCAGCGCGGTTAGCCGGCAGCCGGGTGCGGGAGGAGGAGTGTGCATGGCCTGCGCTGTCCCGGTGGCTGAGGGCGCGGCCGCAGGGGCGGCCGTGTAGCTGTCTAGACGCGATGCGCTGCCTCAGGTTCCCGGCAAGGCACGCCTATTTCGTTGGCGAACCGCTCAAGCGCGCGGTTTGTAGGCGCAGTGGCCGGGGCGCGGGCCGATGTGCGGATGGTTGCGGCAGGTGGTCGGGCGCTGCTCGTAGATGCGGCACAGGCGGCTCTTGCGGTCCAGGTACAGGCAGTCGCCGTTGGCCATGCGGGTGAGGGTGAAGCGTTCGTGCTTGTGGTTGAAGCGCTCGACGATGCCTTCCTTGATCAGGCGCTTGGCGATCGACTTGGCCGGTTCGTCGCGCTCGAATTCATCCACCACCTGCATGCGGATCAGGTCGTCCAGGCGCACTTCCACCGGCAGCGTGCAGCAACTGGCGTGGCAACCGCTGCACAGGCCTTCGCGGTACTTGACCCAGGTTTCCAGGCGGTCGATTTCGGCGGCGGCGATCAGTTGCGGTCTTTTCATGCCAGGGCAGTCGCGAGGGGCGGGCGGCGATCATAGCGGCGCCGCGGTTTTTTGCCAGCATTCTCCGCCATCCGGTCATGCCGGGTCGGCATCGAACCCAGGGCTGGCATTGGCGTCACATGCAGAGAAACGTCGAGAGTCATGCCCGCTCACCTGCATACAAGGCCGTCATCCATGTCCCAGGAGCCGCTCGTTTCCGCTGAAGAAGTCGCCGCATTTCGCGCCAATGTGCTCGCCAAGCTGACCTACTCGGTTGGCAAGGACCCTGAACACGCCTTTGACCATGACTGGTTCGAAGCCATCGCCTTGGCCGCCCGCGACCATCTGGTCGACCGCTGGATGGAGCGCACCCGCGAGGTCTATCGAAAGGGCTGCAAACGCGTCTACTACCTGTCGCTGGAATTCCTCATCGGCCGCCTGCTGCTGGACAACCTGAGCAACCTCGGCCTGCTCGACGTGGCGCGCGCCGCGCTGGCGGATCTGGACGTCGACCTCGAACGCATCCGCAACCTGGAGCCGGACGCCGCCCTCGGCAACGGCGGCCTCGGCCGGCTGGCGGCCTGCTACATGGAGAGCATGGCCACCCTTGGCGTGCCAGCCCATGGCTACGGTATTCGCTACGAGCACGGGTTGTTCCGCCAGACCATCGTCGACGGCTGGCAGCAGGAGCAAACCGAGACCTGGCTGGATTTCGGCAACCCCTGGGAATTCGAACGGCCGGAGGTCAGCTACCTGGTCGGCTTCGGCGGCAGCGTCGAGGCGCAATCGGACGGCAATGGCAATCGCCGGCAGGTCTGGCATCCGGCCGAGGAGGTGCGCTCGATCGCCTACGACACGCCGGTCGCCGGCTGGCGCGGGGCCAGCGTCAACACCCTGCGGCTATGGCGGGCGCGGGCCGAGAGCGACCTGCACCTGGAACGCTTCAACGCCGGCGACCACCTCGGCGCGGTGGCCGAGGAAGCGCGCGCGGAAAGCATCTCGCGAGTGCTCTATCCGGCGGATATGACCGAGGCCGGCCAGGAACTGCGCCTGCGCCAGGAGTATTTCTTCGTCTCCGCCTCGCTGCAGGACCTGCTGCGGCGCCACCTGAAGCAGCACGGCAGTCTCTACAACCTGCCCGAGTTCGCCGCCATCCAGCTCAACGACACCCACCCGGCCATCGCCGTGGCCGAGCTGATGCGCATCATGGTCGACGAGCACGGCATCGACTGGGACCGCGCCTGGGACCTGACGATCAACACCTTTGCCTACACCAACCACACATTGCTGCCGGAGGCGCTGGAAACCTGGGCGGTGGGCATGATGGAGCGCCTGTTGCCGCGCCACATGCAGATCATCTACCTGATCAACGCCCAGCACATCGACCGCCTGCGCGCGCAGAACATCCACGATTTCGATCTGTTGCGCGCGGTCTCGCTGATCGAGGAAGAGCACGGCCGCCGGGTGCGCATGGGCAACCTGGCGTTCCTCGGTTCCCATAGCATCAATGGCGTCTCCGCGCTGCACACCGAGCTGATGCGCGAAACCGTGTTCGCCTCGCTGCACCGGCTCTACCCGCAGCGCATCAACAACAAGACCAACGGCATCACCTTCCGCCGCTGGCTGTACCAGGCCAACCCGCAACTCACCGGGTTGCTGCTGGAGACCATCGGTCCCGGTGTGTTCGATTCGCCCGAAGAGAGCCTCGCCGATCTGGAGCCCTTCGCTGAGCGTGCGGCCTTCCAGAAGCGTTTCGCCGAGCAGCGCCGGCATAACAAGGGGGTGCTTGCCGAGCTGATCCAGGAGCGCATGGGCATCGTCGTCGATCCGACCGCAATGTTCGACGTGCAGGTCAAGCGCATCCACGAATACAAGCGCCAGTTGCTCAACCTGCTGCATACCGTGGCGCTGTACCAGGCGATCCGCGACGAGCCGAACATCGACTGGGTGCCGCGGGTGAAGGTCTTCGCCGGCAAGGCCGCGGCCAGCTATCACCAGGCCAAGCTGATCATCAAGCTGGCCAACGACATCGCCCGCACGGTCAACGACGACCCTACCGTGCGCGGCTTGCTGAAGGTGGCATTCCTGCCCAACTACAACGTCAGCCTGGCCGAGCGGGTGATCCCGGCGGCCGATCTCTCCGAGCAGATTTCCACCGCCGGCATGGAAGCGTCCGGCACCGGCAACATGAAGTTCGCCCTCAACGGCGCGCTGACCATCGGTACCCTGGACGGCGCCAACGTGGAAATGCTCGAACGTATTGGCGATGAGCACATGTTCATCTTCGGCCTCACCGCCGAAGAGGTGAAGGCCCGCCGCGACGCCGGCGAGCTCAGCTCCGAGGCCTTGATCATGGAGTCGCCGCGCCTGCACGAGGTGTTGCTGGCTATCCGTGGCGGAGTGTTCTCGCCGAGCGACCCGTCGCGCTACGTGGCGCTGGTGGACAGCCTCACCTGGCACGACCACTTCATGCTCTGCGCCGACTTCGACGCCTACTGGAGCGCACAGATGCAGGTCGAGGAACGCTGGCGCTCGCCCAAGCAGTGGTGGCGTTCGGCGATCCTCAACACCGCACGCATGGGCTGGTTCTCCTCCGATCGCAGCATTCGCGAGTACGCGCGGGATATCTGGAGGGTGGGCTAGGTCGCGGTTCTCGCCGCGCCGGGCAAAAAAATCCGATGCCGGAGCATTCCGGCATCGGATCGTTTGCGGGCGGCGGGCCTGCCGCCTGGCTGGAGTGCTACAGGCCGGCGGCGGCGCGCAGGGCGTCGGCCTTGTCGGTCTTCTCCCAGGTGAAGGCGGTGAAGCTGTCGCTGCCTACGGTCATCTCGTAGGGATTGCGCCCGAAGTGGCCGTAGGCCGCGGTGGCCTTGTACATCGGGTGCAGCAGGTCGAGCATCTTGGTGATCGCGTAGGGACGCAGGTCGAAGTGCTCGCGAACCAGGGCCACGATACGCTCGTCGCTGACCTTGCCGGTGCCGAAGGTGTTGACCGCGATCGAGGTTGGCTGGGCCACGCCGATGGCGTAGGACACCTGGATCTCGCAACGCTCGGCCAGGCCGGCGGCGACCACGTTCTTGGCCACGTAGCGGCCGGCGTAGGCGGCGGAACGGTCGACCTTGGACGGGTCCTTGCCGGAGAACGCGCCGCCGCCGTGGCGGGCCATGCCGCCGTAGCTGTCGACGATGATCTTGCGCCCGGTCAGGCCGCAGTCGCCCACCGGGCCGCCGATGATGAACTGGCCGGTCGGGTTGATGTGGAACTGGGTGTCCTTGTGCAGCAGTTCGGCCGGGATCACGTGCTTGACGATCAGCTCCATCACCGCTTCGCGCAGGTCGGCGTACTTCACGTCCGGGTTGTGCTGGGTGGACAGCACGATGGCGTCGATGCCGACCACCTTGCCGTTCTCGTAGCGGCAGGTGACCTGGCTCTTGGCGTCCGGGCGCAGCCACGGCAGCAGGCCGGACTTGCGGGCCTCGGCCTGGCGCTCCACCAGGCGGTGGGAGAAGCAGATCGGCGCCGGCATCAGCACGTCGGTTTCGTTGCTGGCGTAGCCGAACATCAGGCCCTGGTCGCCGGCACCCTGGTCTTCCGGCTTGGAGCGGTCGACACCCTGGGCGATATCCACCGACTGCTTGCCGATGATGTTGATGATGCCGCAGGTGTGGCCGTCGAAGCCGACGTCGGAGCTGGTGTAGCCGATGTCGCAGATGACCTTGCGCACCAGCTCTTCCAGGTCGATCCAGGCGGAGGTGGTGACCTCGCCGGCGACGATCGCCACACCGGTCTTCACCAGGGTTTCGCAGGCCACGCGGGCATGCTTGTCCTCGGCGATGATGGCGTCGAGCACCGCATCGGAGATCTGGTCGGCGATCTTGTCCGGATGGCCTTCGGACACGGACTCGGAGGTAAACAGGGAATATTCGCTCATCGATCGGTTCCTAAATTACCGGTGGGTGAGGCGGTCGTCAGCGCTGGGCTTGGCGAAATGCCGCACCTGGATCTGAAAACCGTTACGCAAGCCAAGATAGAGGCTCTCGCCGGGCGTGAGCCCCGCGGCATCGGCCCAGCGGGCCAGTTCGTCCTGTTCGAAGCCCAACCAGAGATCGCCGCAGGCCTCCCTGGCCCAACTCTGGTTGTGGCTGCACAACTCGGTGACCAGCAGGCCGCCGCCGGTCTTCACCAGGCGCGCCAGCTGTCTCAGTGCCTCGGCCGGGGCGGCGACATGGTGCAGCACCATGTTCACCACCACGCAGTCGGCGGCTTCATGTTCCTCCTGCAGCGCGTCGGCGAGTTTCAGCTCGACGTTGCCCAGGCCCAGTGCGGCGCAGCGCAGCCGCGCCAGTTCCAGCATCGCCGGGCTGTTGTCCAGCGCGGTGACCCGGGCGAAGCGCCGGGCCAGCTCCGGCAGGAAGGCACCGTCGCCGGGACCGACTTCCAGCGCCGTCGCGCTGGCCGGCAGGCCCAGCGCATCGACCAGTGCCAGCACGCTGTCGCGGTACTGCGGCAGGCCGGCGATCAGGTCCTGCTGGGCCTGGAACTTGTCCGCCATGCGCGCGAAGAAGTCGCGGCTGGCAGTGGCCCGTTGCCCATGCACCTCGGCGATGCGCGCCCGTACCTCGGCCGGCAGGTCCAGCGCGTCCACCTCTTCCAGCAGTGCCGCGTGCAACGCCCCGCCCAGGGTGTCGGCCGGCGGCAGGGCGCGGCGGTAGAAGATCGCATTGCCTTCGCGGCGGGTGGCCACCAGGCCGGCCTGGGCCAGCACCTTGAGGTGATGGCTCATGCCCGACTGGCCGATGGCGAAGATTTGCGCCAGCTCCAGCACACCGAAAGAATCGTTGGTCAGCGCGCGCAATACGTTCAGCCGCAGTGGATCGCCGCCGGCCTTGCACAGGGCGGCCAGCTCGTCGCAGGCATCGTGGCGGATGGTAGGCGCGCGCAGGTTCATAGGGGGCGCAGTCTAGTCGGTCACTTTTCGTACAGCAAGGCCAATATCAAAAATTCTTGATATTGGCTGTGGGTGGCGAAGCGCCGCTTGCTGGCAAATAGCAGGCAGCTTCCGTCGCTACGTCATTGCCCCCGCGGTCCCGGCTGGGCGAAAATGGCCGCCTTTTTCGATTCAGTACCCCCGCAGGAGATCAGCGATGCCCAGCCGTCGTGAGCGTGCCAATGCCATTCGTGCCCTCAGCATGGATGCCGTGCAGAAAGCCAACAGCGGTCATCCCGGCGCCCCCATGGGCATGGCCGATATCGCCGAAGTGCTCTGGCGCGACTACCTGAAGCACAACCCGAGCAACCCGGGCTGGGCCGACCGCGACCGCTTCGTGCTGTCCAACGGCCATGGCTCGATGCTGATCTACTCCCTGCTGCACCTCACCGGCTACGACCTCGGCATCGAGGACCTGAAGAACTTCCGCCAGCTGCACAGCCGCACTCCCGGCCACCCCGAATACGGCTATACCCCCGGCGTCGAGACCACCACCGGCCCGCTCGGCCAGGGCATCGCCAACGCCGTCGGCTTCGCCGTGGCGGAAAAGGTCATGGCCGCGCAGTTCAACCGCGAAGGCCACACCATCGTCGACCACTTCACCTACGTGTTCCTCGGCGACGGCTGCATGATGGAAGGCATCTCCCATGAGGTCTGCTCGTTGGCCGGCACCCTCGGCCTGGGCAAGCTGATCGCCTTCTACGACGACAACGGCATCTCCATCGACGGCGAGGTGCACGGCTGGTTCACCGACGACACGCCCAAGCGCTTCGAAGCCTACGGCTGGCAGGTGATCCGCAATGTCGATGGCCATGACGCCGACGAAATCAAGATGGCCATCGAGACTGCGCGCAAGAGCGAGCAGCCGACCCTGATCTGCTGCAAGACCATCATCGGCTTCGGCTCGCCGAACAAGCAGGGCAAGGAAGAGTGCCACGGCGCCGCGCTGGGCAACGACGAGATCGCCCTGACCCGCGCCAACCTCGGCTGGAATCACCCGCCGTTCGAAATCCCCGCTGACATCTATGCCGAGTGGGATGCCAAGGACGCAGGCGCCAGCGCCGAGAGCGACTGGAACCAGCGTTTTGCCGCCTACCGGGCCGAGTACCCTGAGCTGGCCGCCGAGTTCACCCGGCGCATGGCCGGCGAGCTGCCGGCGGACTTCTCCGCCAAGGCCAGCGAATTCATCCGTGCGGTGGCCGAGAAGGGCGAGACCATCGCCAGCCGCAAGGCCAGCCAGAACTGCCTGAACGCCTTCGGCCCGCTGCTGCCGGAACTGCTCGGCGGTTCCGCCGACCTGGCCGGCTCCAACCTGACCCTGTGGAAGGGCTGCAAGCCGGTGGTGCAGGAAGATGCCTCGGGCAACTACATGTACTACGGCGTGCGCGAGTTCGGCATGAGCGCGATCATGAACGGCATCGCCCTGCACGGCGGCCTGGTGCCCTACGGCGCCACCTTCCTGATCTTCATGGAGTACGCGCGCAACGCCGTGCGCATGTCGGCGCTGATGAAGCAGCGCGTGCTCTATGTATTCACCCACGACTCCATCGGCCTGGGCGAGGACGGCCCGACCCACCAGCCGATCGAGCAACTGGCCAGCCTGCGCTGCACGCCGAACCTCGACACCTGGCGGCCGGCCGACGCGGTGGAGGCCGCGGTGGCCTGGAAGCACGCCATCGAGCGCAAGGATGGCCCGAGCGCGCTGATCTTCTCCCGCCAGAACCTGCCGCACCACCTGCGCGACCACGAGCAGGAAAGCGCCATCGCCCGCGGCGGCTACGTGCTGAAGAGCTGCCAGGGCGAACCGGAGCTGATCTTCATCGCCACCGGTTCGGAAGTGTCGCTGGCCATGCAGGCGTATGACAGGCTGACCGAGCAGGGCCGCAAGGTGCGTGTCGTCTCGATGCCGTGCACCAGCGTGTTCGATGCTCAGGATGCCGCCTACAAGCAGGCCGTGCTGCCGGTGGAAGTCGGCGCGCGCATCGCCATCGAAGCCGCCCATGCGGACTACTGGTACAAGTACGTCGGCCTCGACGGCCGGGTGATCGGCATGACCAGCTTCGGCGAGTCCGCCCCGGCACCGGCGCTGTTCGAGCACTTCGGCTTCACCGTCGATAACGTGCTGTCGGTCGCCGACGAGCTGCTGGAAGACTGACCGGCGAGGACGCCGGCGCGGCGGCTCCTTCGGTGGGGCGCCGTGCCTGGCGCCTCCCGCGTTGTGTCGCCCCAGGGCTGCTTGCTCCCGCTCACAAGGAACCCCATGTCCCGTCGTCCCTATAGAGTTGCATTGAACGGCTATGGCCGCATCGGCCGCTGCGTGCTGCGCGCACTCTACGAGCGCGGCGGGGCGGGGTTCGAGGTGGCGGCGCTGAACGACCTGGCCGACCAGGCGAGCATCGAGTACCTGACGCGCTTCGACTCCACCCACGGCCGCTTCCCCGGCGACGTGCGGGTGGAAGGGGATTGCCTGCACATCAACGGCGATTGCGTGAAGGTACTGCGTAGCGCCACGCCCGAGGGCATCGACTGGGCCGCGCTGGACATCGACCTGGTGCTGGAGTGCTCCGGCGCCTACCACACCCGTGGCGATGGCGAGCGCTTCCTCGCGGCCGGCGCGCCGCGGGTGCTGTTCTCCCAGCCGATGGCCAGCGAAGCGGATATCGACGCGACCATCGTCTACGGCGTCAATCAAGGGCGCTTGAGCGGTTCCGAGACGCTGGTCTCGAATGCGTCCTGTACCACCAACTGCGGCGTACCGCTGTTGAAACTTCTCAACGAGGCGGTGGGTCTTGAGTACGTCTCGATCACGACCATTCACTCCGCCATGAACGACCAGCCGGTAATCGATGCCTATCACCACGAGGACCTGCGCCGCACGCGCTCGGCCTTCCAGTCGGTGATCCCGGTGTCCACCGGTCTGGCACGCGGTATCGAGCGGCTGTTGCCGGAATTGGCCGGGCGCATCCAGGCCAAGGCCGTGCGGGTGCCGACGGTGAATGTCTCGTGCCTGGACATCACCCTGCAGACCGCCCGCGATACCGATGCCGACGAGATCAACCGGGTGCTGCGCGAGGCGGCCGAAAGCGGCCCGCTCAAGGGCCTGCTGGCCTACACCGAACTGCCCCATGTCAGCTGCGATTTCAACCACGACCCCCATTCGGCCATCGTCGACGGCAGCCAGACCCGCGTCTCCGGCCCCCGCCTGGTGAACCTGCTGGCCTGGTTCGACAACGAATGGGGCTTCGCCAACCGAATGCTCGACGTCGCCGATCACTATCTGCGCGTCGCCGCTGTCTCCGATTAACCAGCCCCCGTGAAGGACTGACCATGAACGTGTTGAAGATGACCGACCTCGACCTCGCCGGTAAGCGCGTGCTGATCCGCGAAGACCTCAACGTCCCGGTGAAGGACGGCGTGGTCAAGAGCGATGCGCGCATCCTCGCCGCCTTGCCGACCATCCGGCTGGCGCTGGAGAAGGGCGCCGCGCTGATGGTCTGCTCGCACCTGGGCCGTCCGACCGAGGGTGAGTTCTCCGAGGAGAACAGCCTCAAGCCGGTGGCCGCGTACTTGAGCAAGGCCCTCGGTCGCGACGTGCCGCTGGTCAAGGACTACCTCGGTGGCGTCGAAGTCAAGCCGGGCGAGCTGGTGCTGTTCGAGAATGTGCGCTTCAACAAGGGCGAGAAGAAGAACGCCGACGAGCTGGCTCAGCAGTACGCGGCCCTGTGCGACGTGTTCGTCATGGACGCCTTCGGCACCGCCCACCGCGCCGAGGGTTCGACCCACGGCGTGGCCAAGTTCGCCAAGACCGCCTGCGCCGGCCCGCTGCTGGCGGCCGAGCTGGAAGCCCTGGGCAAGGCGCTGGGCAACCCGGCCAAGCCGATGGCGGCCATCGTCGCCGGCTCCAAGGTGTCGACCAAGCTCGACGTGCTGAACAGCCTCTCGCAGATCTGCGACCAGTTGATCGTCGGCGGCGGCATCGCCAACACCTTCCTCGCCGCCGCCGGCTACAAGGTCGGCACGTCGCTGTACGAAGCCGACCTGGTGGATACCGCCAAGGCCATCGCCGCCAAGGTCAGCGTGCCGCTGCCGGTAGACGTTGTGGTGGCCAAGGCGTTTGCCGAGGACGCGGCCGCCACCGTGAAGTCGGTGAACGATGTGGCCGACGACGACATGATCCTCGACATCGGCCCGCAGACCGCGGCGCAATTCGCCGAGCTGTTGAAGTCGTCGAAGACTATCCTATGGAATGGCCCGGTGGGCGTGTTCGAATTCGATCAGTTCGGCGAGGGTACCAAGGCCCTGGCCCTGGCCATCGCCGAGAGCCCGGCGTTCTCCATCGCCGGCGGTGGCGACACCCTGGCGGCCATCGACAAGTACGGCGTCGGCGAGAAGATTTCCTACATCTCCACCGGCGGCGGCGCCTTCCTCGAATTCGTCGAGGGCAAGGTATTGCCGGCGGTCGAGGTGCTGGAGCAGCGCGCCAAGGGGTGAGGCCCGGTCGCAACAACCGGGGCCGGCGGCGGTCTTTGTAGGGGGAACCCCGTTACAAGGAGTCGTGTATGCGCCGCACCACCGTTTTGCTGGTTTGCCTGGGCCTGGCAGGATGCGCCGGCTCTAACGTCGACAGTGCCTGTGAGGTGTTCAGCCCGCCGCCGGCGATGACGCCGACTGCGCAGAACGATCAGCGGGTCGAGGTGCAGAGCACCGGCGACCCGACAGCGGTGATCAGTGCGGATGACGAGCAGCGTTGTCCATGAGGGTGGTTGCATGACGAGACACGCATTGCTGGGCCTCGCGATCCTGGTCCTGCCGCTAGCCGGTTGCATCAGCGACCCGGAGCAGGATGACCGCTGGTGCGGGTCGCTGACGGCCAACGCCATGGCCAATCCGAGTCCGGTGCGCGAGCAGCAGGCCGAAGTCGAGGCGCGAGCCAGTGGCGATCCGACCCGCTACGAGCATTTGCCTGCGGCCTGCCACAACGGCGGCCACGGGTCATAGAAATACCTTCGCCCCGGCGGAGGAAAGAGGGAGCGTCGTCGTCTGCCATATGGGCGCGCCAACCCCGACTTGAATACCGCCTGCCCCTGCGGCAGGCTTTGACGCTTAACGAGCCCCAATCGGGAGAGAGATACCCATGGCACTCATCAGCATGCGCCAGTTGCTGGACCACGCCGCCGAACGCGGCTACGGCGTTCCGGCCTTCAACGTCAACAACCTCGAGCAGATGCGCGCCATCATGGAAGCGGCCGACAAGACCGATTCCCCCGTGATCGTCCAGGCCTCGGCCGGTGCCCGCAAGTACGCCGGCGCGCCGTTCCTGCGCCACCTGATCCTGGCGGCCATCGAAGAATTCCCGCATATCCCGGTGTGCATGCACCAGGACCACGGTACCAGCCCCGACGTGTGCCAGCGTTCCATCCAGCTCGGCTTCTCCTCGGTGATGATGGACGGCTCGCTGAAGGAAGACGGCAAGACCCCCGCCGACTACGACTACAACGTTCGCGTGACCCAGCAGACCGTAGCCTTCGCCCATGCCTGCGGCGTGTCGGTGGAAGGCGAGCTGGGCTGCCTGGGCAGCCTGGAAACCGGCCAGGCCGGTGAGGAAGACGGCATCGGCGCCGAAGGCACCCTGGACCACAGCCAGATGCTTACCGATCCGGAAGAGGCCGCCGACTTCGTCAAACGCACCCAGGTCGACGCCCTCGCCATCGCCATCGGCACCAGCCACGGCGCCTACAAGTTCACCAAGCCGCCGACCGGCGACATCCTCGCCATCGACCGCATCAAGGAAATCCACAAGCGCATCCCCAACACCCACCTGGTGATGCACGGCTCTTCCTCGGTGCCGCAGGACTGGCTGGCGATCATCAACGAGTTCGGTGGCGACATTAAGGAAACCTACGGCGTGCCGGTCGAAGAGATCGTCGAAGGCATCAAGTACGGGGTGCGCAAGGTCAATATCGACACCGACCTGCGCCTGGCCTCCACCGGCGCGATCCGCCGCTTCCTGGCGCAGAACCCCAGCGAGTTCGACCCGCGCAAGTACTTCGCCAAGACCGTCGAAGCGATGCGCGACATCTGCATCGCCCGCTACGAAGCCTTCGGCACCGCCGGCAACGCCTCGAAGATCAAGCCGATCTCCCTCGAAGGCATGTACCTGCGCTATGCCAAGGGCGAGCTGAACCCCAAGGTCAACTGACCTGCCGCGCATGACATAAAAAGGCCCGCAGCGATGCGGGCCTTTTCATTGCGGTGCCGGCTGCTTTACAGCGGATAGTGATCGATATCCAGCTTGTCGAAGGTGGCGCTGCCAGCCTCCTGGTAGCCGGTGTTGTCCTGCGGATAGACGCCAGCCTTGAAATACAGCGGTTTTGGAGCCCAGTCGGGGTCCACGCGCGCGCTCCACTTGAAGTCGTTGATGGTGACGCCGAGGGTGCCGCCGGGACTCAGGTGGATCGAGTAGACGAAGCGCTGGTTCAGCGGGATGCCGGTGGCCACGGTGTAGACCTGGGTCGCGTCCTTGGGATGCAGGCGCACCTTGGCCACGATGTTGCCGGTCTTCGAATAGGACTTGTACTGGTATTCCACCTTCAGCAGCGGGCTGTTGCTCTGGAAGGCGTGGATCTGGCCGATGACCACCTTGCCGGTCGATGGCACCTGGGTGACTTTCAGCCCCGCCCGCAGAAAGTGATCGGCACTGGGAATGTGCCAGTTATGCAGGGTTCCGTCGGCATAGGTCTCGCGCAGCTCCGTGCGCGGGTATTTGGCGTTTTCCGTGGTTTCGCCCTCCACGGGTGCCCAGAAGAAGAGGGCGCCCGATTGGGTCTTGAAATAGTTGTCCTGATAGCCAGCGAGCAGTTGTGGCGTCTCGATGGTGACGGCGGGGTCGCCTACTGGTACGGATAGATTCCAGGTTGCAAGATCGATCATGACTGAATCTCCAACGACGAGAACTGCTTCAGTCGCTACACATCTCATCCACGAGTCAGTAGGGCTTACTCGGCATTCCGGCCGGTGCACGAACTAACAGCAAAAAGGGCAGCGTGGCTGCCGTTATGGGGCCAAGGCCTTACGGGACGCTTTTATAGATCGGAATGCGCTTGATGATAAGAGCCATTTATCGACTTATTGACGTCAATATTTTTTCGCTATGGCGTGATGCCAGTACTTGCCATGAAATCGCCATGCCGATTGGCCGGTCGGGAGGGCGCGATTTGTGTGCGGATTCGCTTTTTTAATGGCGCCAATTTTTTGAATGCGGTCGCCGCGTCTGCCTGAGCCTCCCCGCGGGCAAAAGCGGTAATCCGACGAACGGGAGCCGTTGGCCCCGGCCATTTGCCGGGGCGGTGCTTGGCTACACTGCTGAAGCGGCAGGAGAGAAAGCGCCATGGCAGCCACCGAGCACACGGAATATTCCATCTACCGACAGGTCATTTCCCAGCTGATGTGCGGCGAGGAGCAGTTGCCCAGTCTGCCGACGATCACCCTGGAAATCCGGCGCGCGCTGACCCAGCCGGAGCTCAGCATGGGGCAACTGAGCCGGTTGATCGCCAGGGACCCTGCGCTCAGCGCCCTGCTGATGAAGAACGCGGCCAGCGTGCTGCAGCGCACCCGGCATGCGCCCAAGACGCTGCTCGACGTGGTGCGCGTGCTGGGCGTGGCGCAGGTCGACCGCATCACCATGATCCACAGCATCAAGAGCCTGTTCACCCTGCACAGCAGTGGACACAAGCAGCTGTTCATGGAGGTCTGGGAGCGGCTGATCCTCAAGGCCAGCATCACCGCCTTCCTCGCCCGCGCCCTTGGCCGCGCGGAGCCGGAGCACGCCCTGCTGGCCAGCCTGCTGAGCGAAATCGGCACCCTGGCGGTGCTGTCCGCCTTCAAGGATTGCAGCATCACGCCATCGCGGGCGTTCTACTACAGCCTGTGCCGGCAATACAGCAAGTCGCTGGGCGTCATCGTATTGAAGAAGTGGGCGGTGGATGACAGCTACATCCGCATCGTGCGCGACCTCGGCAACTGGCAGCACTGCGACGGCCCGGACATCCTGCTGGTAGATCTGGTCAATCTCGGCCTGTTCCACGCTATCAAGCAACTGCGCGAGCCGGTCGAGCTGCCGCCGCTGCAGGACCTGCCGGTCTTCCACAAGCTGCTGCCGCCGATGGATTTCATCGGCGACAACGGCGAGCTGACCCTGGTGCTCAGCCACCGGGCAGAGATCCAGGCGATTGCCGATCAGTTGCGCCACTGACGGCGCTTGGCAGGCGCGACCTGACGCAGGATCATGGCCGCTTTCCTTGCCGGCATGCCCGAATGGCTCGCTTCCCTCATTCCGACCTGCACGATGACCTGCGCCGCTATCCGCCCCGGGTGCTGAGCGATGCCCATGAGTTCCACCAGGTGCTGGTCGGCCTGGACGGCAACCTGGATATCGAGGTGGCAGGGCGCGGTGCGCGCATCGAGGCGGGGCGGGTGTGCCTGATTCCGGCCGGCGAAACCCATCATTACCTGGCCCTCAGGGATTCGAACCGCTGCCGCGTGCTGGACCTGCCGCTGTCCTGGCTGGATGCGCTGGCGCCCGAGGCCCAGCGCTTGTTCGAGCGGCCCGGCACTCGGCACCTCGCCGCCGCCGATTGCCGGGCCGAACCGCTGCGACTGCTGGCGCTGCTGCAGGGCGACGGCGGCCGCTCGGGCTGGCCGGCACAGCGACTGAATCTCGCGCGGCTGCAACGCCACGTGGAGGCGCGTCTGGCCGAGCCGCTGCGGGTCGCCGAGCTGGCTGCGCTGTGCCATCTCAGCGAGCGCGCCTTCGCCCGCCAGTTGCAGGCATTGACCGGGCTCGCGCCCCAGGCCTGGCTCGCCGAGCGGCGCCTGTGCCGAGCCGAGCAACTGCTGCGCGAGGGCCGCTGGCGCCTGACCGATATCGCCCAGGCCTGTGGCTTTGCCGACTCCAGCCACTTCGCCCATGTGTTTCGTCGCTACCGGGGCGTGAGTCCGCGGGCCTGGCGCCAGTGCGCCGGGGTCTGAAGCGACCGATCCAGACAAGTTTTTCCGTGGTGTCGCGGCAGGCTATGCCGCTCATCGACTGCGCGGAAACGCCATGACTGCACACACCTCCCCTGGCTCCCGGCGGGCCACCTGGATCGGCGCCAGCTCGGTGCTGAGCTGGTCCACCCTGGCCCTGTTGACGCAACTGGCCGGACCGATCCCGCCGTTCCTGCTCACCGGCTTGTGCTTCCTGCTTGCCGCCGCTTGCGCGTTCGCCGTGCTGCTCCGGCAGGGCGTCGACTGGCGGGCGGCGCTGCGCCAGCCGGGGCTGGCCTGGCTGCTCGGCGTGGGCGGTCTGTTCGGCTTCCACCTGCTCTACTTCATCGCCCAGCAGAATGCGCCGGCGGCCAATGCCGGGCTGATCAGCTACCTGTGGCCGCTGCTGATCGTGCTGTTCTCCGCTGGTTTGCCGGGCGAGCGGCTGCGGGCGCGGCAGGTGCTGGGGGCGCTGCTCGGCCTGGCGGGCGCGGCGCTGCTGATCGGCCCGCAGGGCTGGAGCGGCGAGCACGCGACGGGCTATCTGGCGGCGCTGGCGGCGGCCCTGGTGTGGGCCGGCTATTCGGTGCTGTCGCGGCTGTTCGCCGGTGTGCCGACCAGCGCGGTGGCCTGGTACTGCCTGGCCACCGGCCTGCTGGCGCTGCTCTGCCACGGGCTCTGGGAGCCGGCCTATCGGCCTCGGGGCGGCCAGTGGCTTGGTGTCCTGTTGCTCGGCCTGGGCCCGGTGGGCAGCGCCTTCTTCACCTGGGACCTGGGCATGAAGCACGGCAACCTGCGCCTGCTCGGCATCCTCGCCTATGCCACGCCGCTGCTGTCGACCCTGCTGCTGGTGCTGGCCGGCTACGCCACGCCGAGCCCGGCGTTGCTGATCGCCGCCTTGCTGATCGTCGGCGGCGCGTTGCTCGGGCGAAGCTAGGTCGCGTCGACCGCTGGCGGCGGCCGGACCGGCGAAACCAACGGAAACGGGGTGCGTGCCGGCCCTGCGGGCCGGATGTTGGGCTTCGTTCCCTTACGCAGTGTGCCTCGGTTGCGGTCAGGAGGACGAGCGCAGCAGCTCGGCGAGAATGTCCAGCGCCGGGTCGATGTCCTCGGTCTCGATGGCGCCGAAGCCGAACATCAGGCCCTGCATGGTCGCTTCGCCAAGGTACAGCGGCGCCAGGTTCAGCACGTGCACGCCGCGCTCGGCGAGCTGCGCGCACAAGCGGGCGGCATCCAGCGGCTGGCGCAGGCGCGCGGCGAGGTGGAGGCCGGCCACGGCCGGCAGCGCGGCGAGCCAGGGCGCCAGGTCGCCAGCGAGCCGTGCCAGCAGCCGCTCGCGGCGCGTCGCGTACTCCCGTTGCAGGCGCCGGGTATGGCGGGCGAAGGCGCCGCTCTGGATGAAATGCGCCAGGGCCAGTTGCTGCAGGCTTTCGCTGTGGCGGTCGGTGAGTCGCTTGGCCAGGCTCACCACCTCGCGCAGGGCCGGCGGGATCAGCAGGTAGCCCAGGCGCAGCTCGGGGAACAGGGTCTTGGAAAAGGTGCCGACATAGGCCACCCGGCCTTCCCTGTCGAGACTCTGCAGCGCCTCCAGCGGGCGGCCGGAGAAGCGGTACTCGCCGTCGTAGTCGTCCTCGATGATCAGCGCCTGGCGCGCGCTGGCCCATTCCAGCAGGGCCAGGCGGCGCGGCAGGCTGAGCGGCATGCCCAGCGGGAACTGGTGGGAGGGCGTCACATAGACCACCTTGGCGGCGTCCGGCAGGCAATCCACCCGCAAGCCCTCGCCATCCACCGGCACGCCCACCACCCGTGCGCCGGCGGCGAGGAAGGCCTGCCGTGCCGGCGGGTAGCCGGGTTCTTCCAGCGCCACCAGGTCGCCGGGCTCCAGCATCACCCGCGCCAGCAGGTCGAGGGCCTGCTGGGCGCCCTGGCTGATCAGGATGTCGCGCCAGTCGCAGCGCACCGCGCGGTTGATCGCCAGATAGCGCGAGGTGGCCATGCGCAGCGGCGGGCAGCCTAACGCCTCGGCGTGGATGCCGGGGTTGCGCGCTTGCTGGCGCAGCGCATGCAGCACGCAGGCGCGCCATTCGTCGTAGGGAAAGCGGCGGGTCTCGCTGGCACCGCCGGTGAAGCTGTAGCGCAGCTGCGGCTGCTCGCGCAACTGCGCGCCGGCGGCCAGCGCCTGCCATCGCGCGTTGGCACGCAAGGCCGCGCTCGGCTTGCGCGGCTGGCTGGCCGGGGAGGGCGCGTCGGCGACGAAGGTGCCGCTGCCGACACGGGCCTGCAGGAAGCCTTCGGCGCTCAGGCGCTCGTAGGCGTCGTTCACTGTCTTGCGCGAAACGCCGAGGCGCTCGGCGAGCAAGCGCGTCGCCGGGAGCCGGTCGCCGCTGCACAGGCGGCCTTCGAGAATGCCCTCGCGCAGCTGGCGATAGAGCTGGCCGACCAGGTCCTGGCGGCCGCAGAGGCTGAGTTGCAGCTCCATGCTGGATTGGCTACCTGAAATCGTTGCAGATTGGCTATTTGTGGATGCCAAAGTTGCACCTAGGGTAGCAGCCAGGATTCGCACCGGGCGAGTCCTGCCACCCTCACAGGAGATTCGCCATGAGTGCACGCCTCGATTGGTCCGCCAAATCCCCCGCCGCCTACAAGGCCATGCTCGGCCTGGAGCAGGCCCTCTCGCGCAGCGATCTGGACCCCGCGCTGCTGGAACTGGTGCGCCTGCGCGCCTCGCAACTCAACGGCTGTGCCTTCTGCGTCGACATGCACAGCAAGGACGCGCGCCAGCGCGGCGAGAGCGAGCAACGCCTGAGCACGCTCTGCGTCTGGCGCGACACCGGCTTCTTCAGCCCGCGCGAGCGCGCCGCCCTGGCCTGGACCGAGAGCCTGACCCTGTTGCCGCAGCGCGGTGCCCCGCGCGCTGAGTACGAGGCCCTGGGCGCGCACTTCGGCGAGCAGGAAATCGTCGACCTGACGCTGGCCATCGCCACCATCAATGCCTGGAACCGCTTCGGCGTCGGCTTCGCGCTGGAACCGGCCTGAGGGAGGACGCCATGGCGAGCCCATGCCGTCGGCGCCTGGGGCTGCTGCTGCCGCTGCTGCCGTTGGCGGCCAGCGCCCATGGGCCGGAGCGGCTGGATATCCTGCAGGACAGGCTGCTGGCCGATGCGCCGGGCCAGCGCGGCGTGCTGCTCACGGTGCGTTTCGCCCCCGGGCAGGCGTCGCCGGCGCACGTACATGCCGGCTCGGTGCTGGCCTATGTGCTGGAGGGCCAGGTGGTCACCCAGGTGCAGGGCGGTCCCGAGCAGACCTTCGGTGCCGGAGAAAGCTGGTACGAGAGCCCGGGCGTGCCGCATGTGCAGGCGCGCAACGCCAGCGCCGCCGAGCCCGCCACCCTGCTGGTCTGGCAGTTATTGCCGGAGGGCGAGCCGGTGTTGCGCGCGCTGTCGCCGCCGTCCCCCAGCACAGCATCGACGCCGTAGCGCCACCTCGTCGCCCAGGCTGCGAATCCCCGGCCAGCGGTCTTGGCCGGGCGCCTGCGGGCTGCTTTACTATCCGCCCCCAAAAATGGGTGCGGCCATTGCCGCGCCCGACCAGCAAGGAAATAGTCGTGGCCGGAAGCAGCCTGTTAGCACTGATCGATGATATCGCCACCATGCTCGACGACGTGGCGTTGATGACCAAGGTCGCGGCGAAGAAGACCGCCGGCGTGCTGGGCGACGACCTCGCCCTGAATGCCCAGCAGGTCACCGGGGTCCAGGCCGAGCGCGAGTTGCCGGTGGTCTGGGCGGTGGCCAAGGGCTCGCTGCTGAACAAGGTGATCCTGGTGCCGGCGGCCCTGGTCATCAGCCTGCTGGCGCCCTGGGCGGTGGTCCTGCTACTGATGCTCGGCGGCGCCTTTCTCTGCTACGAGGGCTTCGAGAAGCTGGCCCATAAGCTGCTGCACAGCAAGGACGAGGACGACAGCCACCGGGCCGAGCTGTCGGCGGCGCTGGCCGATCCTGCGGTCGACCTGGTCGCGTTCGAGCGCGACAAGATCAAGGGCGCGGTGCGCACCGACTTCATCCTCTCGGCGGAAATCATCGTCATCAGCCTGGGCACCGTCACTGGCGAACCGTTGCTGACCCAGCTCGCCGTGCTCGCCGGCATCGCCCTGCTGATCACCGCCGGCGTCTACGGGCTGGTGGCCGGCATCGTCAAGCTCGACGACCTGGGCCTGTATCTGAGTCGGCGCGGCGGCCGCCTGTCCCGCGCCGTCGGCGACGGCATCCTGCGGGCCGCGCCATACCTGATGAAGAGTCTGGCGGTGATCGGCACGGTGGCCATGTTCATGGTCGGCGGCAGCATTCTTGCCCATGGCATTCCCGGCGCCTCGGCGCTGTTCCACGACCTCGCCCATGGCCTGGAAGCCGTGCCCGCCGTCGGCGGCGTACTCGCCACCATCGCCCCGACCCTGCTCGACCTGCTGCTCGGCGTGGTTGCCGGGGCGTTGGCGCTGCTCGGCGTGAGTGCCGTGACGCGCTTGTACCGGGTGGTCAAGCCCGCCTGACGAGGTCAGGCGCCATCCGACGGGGCGAAGCTGAAGCCCGCCGGATACTGGTGGTAGCCGTCGAAATCCTGCTTGCCGAGGGCAATGCCCTCGCTGCGCAGAATCGCGTGCACCATGCTCAGGTGAAAGAAGAAGTTCGGCAGCGCGTAGTGCAGCACGTAGTCGCGGCCGCTGAAGTGGCGCGTGGCGAAGCCGGCCTGGGTGCTGATCGGGGCATGCGCGGCGGCATCGAGGGCCGCCTCCGGTATCCCGGCGAGCGCCGCCAGGGTCGCGTCGATGCGCGCATCCAGCCCGGCGAAGCTGCCGGCATGCCCGGCCAGGCCCGGCGGCGCCTCGCCGAGCAGCGGATAGCAGGCGCGCAAGGCGAAGCCGCAGGCAGTGCAGACCTGCTGCGCCAAGGGAAACATGCCCTCGGCTAGCCGGGCCTGCAGCAATGCGGATTCGGCCGGGCCGTCCCGCTGGGCCTGGCGGGCAACGCGAGCGAGGGAGTCGCGCAGGCGTTGCAGGTAGTGGGTGAAGATCGGCACGCAGGCCGCATGCAGGCCGATGCCCATGGCCGGGTGCGCTCCCGGTGCGTTCATCGCGCCTCTCCTACAAGCCCGCGCAGCGGGGCGAAGCCGAAGCAGCTCAAGCCCGCCAGCGCCAGGCTTGCCAGGTAGGCCCGCAGCACGGGGATGGCCAGATAGGTCAGTGGTCTCGTGGACATGGCCGTTCCAGGGGGACAGTGTTCGCTTCGTTATAGCCGGACGACGGCCCCGATGGTTCGTCGTGCCGCGAAAGCGTGCAGGCGCTCACGCCGTCGACCCGGCCAGGCTCGGCGGCCTGGGGCGCGCAAAGGCGCCAGTCGAAGCGCTCCGGCGCGAAGGTGGCGATCATCTCGCGCGCCTGGTCGACGCCCCAGGCGGCAATCAACAGGAACGGCAGCGGTGCCAGCAGGTGGGCTCGGCCGATGGCGCGCGCTTTCCGGTCGCGGCGAATCGGCGTTGGCTTGAACACCCTTTCACCAAGGGGCGGATACTGCCCGTCGCGCAGAATGCGGTAGCCGCGCAGGCCGATGCTGCCGCCCAGCAGCACGCCGCAGCTCAGCGGCAGGCCGACGAACATCCCCAGCCACAACAGGCTGACGCCGTTGACGCCGAACAGTTCGTAACAGGGCGCGGTGCGGGCAAACTCGCTCAGCCACGGCGTGAAGACCCCTTCCATGAAGGCGACCAGCAGGCCGCCCAGCACCACACCACCGGCGGCGAAACGCAAGCGCTCGGCCAGGGTGTACTGCGGTGCGAATTCAGGCGAACGGGCCATCGGCGGACCGATCCTCGGCGTGGGCGCGTGCGGGAACGGCTGCCCTGCGCGGCCCGCCGCCTGCCGCACGCCGGCTTTGGAGCCACGCGATCAGGGCGGGCAGGACGAGCGCGGCATAGCCGCTGGCGATCACCAGCACACTGCGGTAGGGCAGGCTGGCGAAGCAATTCATCCAGAACACCAGCCAAGCCAGCAGGCAGGCCCAGAGCACGCGATGCGGGGGCTGTCGCGAGAAGGCCTGACCGCAGGCGTTGCCCAGCGCCAGGGCTGCCAGCACATAGAGGGAATGATGGAGTTGCAGGCCGAAGGCGATGTCGCGGCGCAAGGGACCGACAAGCTGCCGATAGCCCTCGACGGCCAGCGAGTAGAGCGCGGCCGCCACCGCCAGTTGCACGACGGTGTAGGCGACGATGAGCAGTAGGCGGCGCGGCATTCGCATCCGGAGTGTCGATGGTCAAGGCTGGCCGGCCATTCTGAGCGGGCGCGGGCGGCGCTGCAAATCCGCCATGCATTCGGGTGCTGGCGATTTGCCGCCTCCCAGCACCGGCAGTCGGCGCTTGCCTGGCCTAAGCTCAAGCCATGCCGCGTTATACCGATACAGAGGCATGGCGGTGACGCCGACAACTCCCACGGGTAATAAATCGACTGGCGCAGCATGGCTGCCTGCGCCTCTAGGGTGGTGAACCATGTTTTCCCTGAAAACCATTCAAGCCCGCTATACCTGGGCGCTGCTTGCATTCATCGGCGTGGTGATGCTGCTGACCGCGCTGGGGATCGGGCGCTTCGTCACGCCGCAACTGAAGGCGGCGGAAGAGGAGCTGGTGCTGCGCAAGGTCAACCAGATCGCCGAGCAGATTCTCGTCGAGCTGTCGCGGGTGCAGGCGCAGTCGCGCAGCATCACCCAGACGGTGGCCCTGCTCGACAGCGACAGCATCGACAAGGTGCTGCCGGGGCTGGTCGACCAGTACGGCGATGCGAAGGTCTTCGGTGGCGGGATCTGGCCGCTGCCGGGCAAGCGCACGGCGGACCGCGACAAGCACAGCACCTTCTACCATCGCGACGGCTCCGGGCAACTGGTGGTCAACACCTACTGGAACTCGCCGGAGTCGCTCAAGTACTACGAGCAGCCCTGGCACCGCAACGGCATGCAGGCGCCGCGCGGCACCTGCGCCTGGGCCGCGGCCTACAAGGACGACGCCAGCGCCCAGCCGCGCACCAACTGTGCCATGGCCATCTACAAGGACGGCGCGGCCTTCGGCGTGTCCACCATCGATGTGACCCTCGGCTTCTTCAACCAGTTGGTGGCGGAGAAGGAGAAGGAGATCCAGGGCCAGGTGATGATCGTCGAGCCGGATGGCAAGATTCTCAGCAACCTGCCGGCCCTGGGCGGCGAGATCGTGCTGCGCAACGTGTCGGAGCTGGCCAGCCAGTCGCCGTTCATCGCCAAGATCCAGGCCTCGCTGGGCGCCGCCGGGCAGTCCGGGGTGTACCAGGGCGAGTACGAGGGCCGCGAGGGCGACGACTACACCTTCTTCCTGCGGCCCATCGAGGGCACGCCCTGGCTGCTGGCGGCGGCGTTGCCGACCGACCTGCTCACCGAGAAGAGCCGCGAAGTGCTGAAGACCCTTAGCCTGCTGCAGATTCCCATGGTGATCCTGCTGCTGGTGCTGATGTTGTTTGCCCTGCGCACGCTGATGAACCGCCTGGGCGTGCTGAAGACCAACATCGATTCGCTGTCGGCCGGCGATGCCGACCTGACCCGGCGCATCGCGCTCAAGGGCGAAGACGAGGTGGACGAAGTCGGCAACTCGGTCAACCGCTTCATCGCCTACCTGCAGAACATGGTCGCCGACCTGGCCACGGCCAGCTCGCAGATCGCCGAGGAGATCGACCAGCTCAAGCAGCAGTCGGCGCAGAGCAACCAGATTCTCGCCCGCCACGCGGCGGAGACCGACCAGGCGGTGACCGCCATCACCGAGATGAACTCCACTGCCGAATCCGTGGCCCGCAGCGCCACGGAGACCGCCAGTTTCACCCAGCGCGCCGATGCCAACGCGCACCAGTCCAAGAGCGTGGTGGACGATGCGTCCAACAGCGTGCGGGCATTGGTCGACGAGGTGGCCAGCGCCACCGAAAAGGTACAGGCGATGCAGAGCGACGCGCAGCGCATCAACGATGTGCTCGGCGTGATCGGCGGGATCGCCGAGCAGACCAACCTGCTGGCGCTGAACGCGGCCATCGAGGCGGCGCGGGCAGGCGACCAGGGCCGCGGTTTCGCCGTGGTCGCCGACGAGGTACGGGCGCTGGCCGGCCGCACCCAGCAGAGCACCTCGGAGATCAACGAAATGCTCGGCCGCCTGCAGCAGGGCGTGAACTCGGCGGTGACGGCCATGGAAAAGACCAAGGCCAGCTGCCAGGCCACTGCCGACAAGACCGCCAAGGTCAACGTCGGCCTCGACGACATGGCCAGCTCCATCAGCCGCATCTACGACCTCAGCAGCCAGATCGCCACCGCCGCCGAGGAGCAGAGCGCGGTGACCGAGGAGATCAACCAGAACATGGTGGCGGTGCGGCAGATGGTCAACGAGCTGATCGAAAGCGGCCAGGCTACCGATCGCAGCAGCGAGACGCTACTGACCTCCAATGGCCGGCTGATCGCCATGGTGCGGCGCTTCAAGGTGCGCTGACCGGGCGGGCGGCCGGGGAGCGAGGCTTGCCGGGGGCGTTCAGGGTGCGCTGGCACCCTGGTAGACGCTCAGCAGCAGGATCAGCAACCACGGCCAGAGGTGCCGGTACCACCGGTCGTGGCGCAGGTTGACCAGCACCGCGAGCCAGCAGGCCAGGCCTACCGGCCACCAGCCGAGCCGGAAAAAGAAGAACGCCAGCAGCACGAAGAAAAAGGACGAGCGGAACCAGGGCAGCGCTGTCTCGTCGGCTGTCGCGAGTTCGGATTGCGGGGGGCGATAGGGGCCGTGGTCAGTCATGGTCAGCTCGGGGAGGACGCGGCGGGCAAGCATAGGGCCGTTTGCGCCTGCGTTCATTGGCGCGCGCTACCGGGCAGGCTGGCGCCGTGGCGACTAAGCTGGGCGAAGTGCCAGCGCATCGAGTGAGTCCCCGCCGTGAACCTGTCCTCTGCCTTTCCCGAGTTATGGGCACTGCCCGGTGTGGCGGTCAACCTGACCCTGTTCTTCAACATGCTCGGCGCGCTGCTGCTCGGCCTGCTGGTGGGCTACGAACGCGCCTATCACGGCCGTGCCGCCGGCATGCGCACCTACGGCATGGTGTGCATGGCCTCGGCGGCGCTTACCGTGCTGTGCATCTATCCGCAACAGTGGTTCGGCGGCCACTACGCCGGCACGGTGGACCCGACCCGGGTGATCCAGGGCATCGTCACCGGCATCGGCTTTCTTGGCGCCGGGCTGATCATGAAGGACGGCATGAGCATCAGCGGCCTGACCACCGCGGCATCGATCTGGGCGTCGTCGGCGATTGGCGTGCTGGTGGGGGTGGGCTTCTACGGCGCCGCCGTGCTGCTCAGCCTGATCTCGGCCGGGTTGATGATGTGGGGCGCCAAGCTGGAGGCGAAGCTGCCGTCGCGGCCTGCCATCGCCATCGTGCTGCGCTTCGCGCCCGGCTTCGTCAAGCCCAGCGAAGACGTGTTGCGACGCATCGCCCGCGAGCGCGGCTATGTGATCGCCGGCGGCTCGTTCACCGTGTCCTACGAGCAGGGCCAGCTGGAATGGCGCTTCGTCGCGGTGGCGGTGGATGGGCGCAGGAGCGCGCGCATCAGCGACATGGCCGATGAGCTGGCCGGCCTGGATGGCGTCGCCCGGTTCCAGATGTCCCATGCGCGCAATTGAGCGGGCGCGCTTACGGTTGCTCCAGGGAGACCACCTTTTTCAGATGCAGGGTTTCGCCGTTTTTCAGCCTGACGTCCGCCTCGATCTCGAAGGGCTTCCACAGCTCGATGTCGAGGCTCCTGCCGGCGTCGACGTCCTGCTGGTCGAAGCGCACCTGGTTCTGCTTGAAATACTTGTCCGGCAGCCGGAATTCGACGCTCTCGATCTGCTGCTCGATGCGTGGGTCCTGGATGTCCAGCGAGATGTTGGCCTGGTAACTGGTGGTCAGGATGCCCGCGCGTTGCAGCGTGCTGCCGATGCCTTGGCGCTCGACGGGGGCGGAATCGATCTTCAGCACCACGGGCGCCTGCGGCGAGGCGAGGTCCGCCTTGGGTTTGCTTTCCGTCCAGTTGTAGAAATACGGGCGCTGCTGGACCAGCTCCTTGGTGTTCCGGGCCTCGTCGGCCATCACCGCCGTGGCGCCGGTGGCCATGGCGAAGACGATCAGCGAGTTCAGCACGTACAGCACGCCCTTGATCAGGCGCGGCGTGGCGCCTTCCTTGAACTCCTTGCTCTCGAAGATGACCACGCAGATCAGGAAGCTGACGACGATGGAGCCGAACGGTACCGCCAGGCCGAAGCCCTTGAACAGGGCGCCGGAAACCGCGGCCACGACGGCGGCGGCGAAGGCGGGGGTGAGCATGGACTTGGGATTGACGAACTCTTCGATGGCCATGGCGGGTTCCTCCTTGACGGAAAGCTGCATTGCGGTGGGGCGACGCAGGGGACTGCCGGTGTCCAGCCCTTGCAGGGTGAAGCCTGCTTCAGTCTAGACGGCCGCCGAGCGCCACAGCCAAGCGGCAGGCCGGTGCCGGGCCACGCTGCCCCTGCCGGATACGCCGGCAGACCGGCAACCTGCGCCAGGGACGCCGCATGAAACTGCCGCGCGCCTGGTTGATGGGGCTTGTGCTGCTGTCCGGCGCAGTCGTGGCGCAGGAGCCGTTGCGCCTGGTGGCCGACAACTGGCCGCCCTTCACCGGAGAGGAACTGCCCGGCGGCGGGCTGGCCACCGATCTGGTGACCACCGCGCTGGCACGGGCCGGCTATGCCAGCCAGTTCCGCGTCGTGCCTTGGGCGCGTGCGCTGCGTGGCCTGGAGAAGGGCCGTTACGACATCGTGCTGAGCGCCTGGTACAGCGAGGAACGCACCCGCCTGGGCACGTTTTCGCAACCCTACCTGCTCAACCGGATACGCCTGATCAAGCGCAAGGACAGCGCCCTGGCCTTCGAGTCGCTGGCCGACCTGCAGCCCTATACCGTTGCCGTAGTGCGCGGCTACGCCTACGAACCGGGCTTCGACCACGACAGCCGCCTGCACAAGGTCCCCGTGCTCGGCTTTGCCACCGCCGCGCGCATGCTGTACGCCGGCCGGGTCAGCCTGACCCTGGAGGACGAACTGGTCGCCCGCCATTACCTCAACCGCGAACCGCAGGACGTGCGCGAAGCCCTGGAGTTCCTGCCCAAGCCGCTCAGCGAGAACGGCCTGCACATCCTGGTCAGCCACCGGCACCCGGACCGGGCGCGCATCGTCAGCGCCTTCGACCGGCAGATCGCGGCGATGAAGGCCGACGGCAGCTACGCAGAACTGTTCAGGCGCCATGGGTTGTAGCGCGCCCGGTCGTCGACCCCTTGCCGGTCGCCTTGCAAACGCTGGTTGGCTCTTCTAGCGTCAATTCATCGCAAGGAGCACCCGCTGGCAGGATCGCCGCCCCGCTGGACCCCTCCACAGCCAACCGCTTGCCACCTTGCCGATGAGCCCCGCCATTCGCTTGCGCGCGCCCGGCAGCCAGGCAGCAGACAGGAAGTACCGGCAATGGAAAGGCCACTCCAACCCACAACGCACTTCCCCCTCACCCATCCTGGAGCCAGGCGCTGCCGCGCGGCATGGCCGTACCTGCGTGTACGCATCCGACGACGAGGAAGCCCCTGCGACCGATCACACCCCCGCTTTGCACTGGACGATTAGCACAACGCTGAATGGAGATAACAAGAATGAACCGACTTCCCAGAACCCGCCTCATCGGCGCTTTGATGTGGCCACTGCTGGCGACGCTGTCGCTGCTCACCGCCAACCAGGCCGTCGCCGACACGCCGCCCGTCTGCAACGCCAGCCAGAGCTGGATCACCAGCCCCAACCCGCCGGGCGAGGTGCCCAACGGCAGCAATGCCCAGTTCTGCGATTTCTACCAGTTCAGCTGGCAGTGGTTCCTCGACCTGGTGAGCCCGGCGAAGAGCGATGCCAGCCAGCGCAACTTCCAGGTCGCCGCGAACTATCCGGTGTTGCAGGCCAGCGGGCAGAACTCCTGCGACCCGAACGCGCCGCCCAAGGTCATGTTCGTGCGCATCGAGAAGCCCCAGGACCCGAACACCCCCTTCATCATCCCCGAGCGCATCGGCCAGGCCGGCGGCGAGGACACCATCTACGACCAGAAGGGCAACGTGGTCTTCTATGACGTGCGCTTCAGCCGCAACCTGTGCAACGTCGGGCAGATCCAGTCGGCGCCGAATTTCCCCGGCGGCACCACCGAGCTGAAATCCGCCTGGCGCATCATCGCCGAGGCGGACAAGCCCAACTACTTCTGGATGGAAGCGGACGTCGACGGCGTGCCGGGCACCGAACTGCTGGGCATGATCGGCTTCCACATGGTCATCGCCACGCCGCTGCACCCGGAATTCATCTGGGCCACCTTCGAGCACCGCAGCAATGACCCCGAATGCGCCAACCCCGGCACCGCGCCGGCGTCCGGCTGGTCGTTCACCAGCGCCGCCTGTACCGCGCAACTGCCCAACCTGACCGGCGAGTGCAGTTTCAATACCGCCGAACCAGCCACCAGCCTGACCGGCACACCCTCGGAAATCTGCCGCGTGTTCCATGACGGCAGCGACCCGAGCGATCACGAAGGCACCGACAACATTGCCATCATCGATAGCCTGAACAGCCAGATCCAGGGCTTCCTCAGCGCCCTGGACAGCAGCAACCCGATGGCCGTCTGGCAGAACTACATGATGGTCGGTGCGCTCTGGGAAAACGATGTCACCCAGCCATCCTCGGTGGTGTCCAACCAGCGCGGCTCCATGCGCCTGGCCAATACAGTCATGGAGACCACCTTCCAGGACGTCAACCTCAATTCCTCGTTCGTCTCCAACTGCTTCGGCTGCCACAACTTCGCCGGCTCCAAGGCCAGCAACACCCTGCCGTCATCGGACCTGAGCCACATCTTCGACGACATCACCCTCGGCCAGTGCAAGGCCACCGACGTACAGGCCGGGCCGATCTGGAACAACACCGAAGCCCAGCAGGTCTGCGTGCAGACCTGCAAGAACAAGGGCGGCTGGAACGGCAACTGGACCACCACCGAACCGGGCAAGATGTCCGTGTGCGGGTGTTGTGGGGGGTGATTGGGTATAGATGAAGGAGCTTGCCGGGCACTGGTTATGGCTGGTGCCTGGTGAATTGGACCCGATAGCAAATGTGTCGATGCCGGGGCTGGCTGTTGGTAAGCGCATGGATTGCCAGAGTGGCTATAAGCCAGAGTTACATGCTCGTGGCAGGTTGCGCTAAGTCTTTATCTTTCATAATGGAAGCAGGTGCGGCTATGACGATTCTAGTAAAGGAAATTCTTATATCGTTGGATGTCGGAAACTCGGTGGCTGAGTTTGATCAATCGCTAGAGAAGTATTTTATAGAGAACGAAGCATTCGTTTCTCTTGTCCATGATCGTGCCGACATTATTGCCGGGGATAAGGGTACCGGGAAAATAGCAGTGTATCGCATACTTCAAAAAAGATATGGATCAATGCAGGAATTAAAGGGGGTTGAGGTCCTGGCTGGTTTTAACCCAACAGGAAATCCTGTCTTCCAGAAGCTAGTACATCAGCAGCAATTAACTGAGGCGCAATATTCTTCCATCTGGAAAACCTATCTACTTTCTTTAGTAGGTAACTGGGCGCTGGAAATAGTAGCTGAAGAAAAAACAGAAAAATTTAAGAGGCTCGATAGGCTTTTGTCAAATACTGGTTTGCGCTCTGCAGATGACAAGCCTCTTACCATTTTCAATAAACTAACCAATCTTATTCAGCGGGTTCTTTCTCCACAAAGTGCAGAAGTAGAAATGACATTGTCTGAAACTGGTGTGCCAATAATTACGCCGCGACTCCATTTTGGAAATGACACTGCTGAAGATCTTAATGCTAGAGAAATTCCACACGAAGCAGCGCTTTCGCTCCTCAATGAGTGTCTCGACGAAATTGATATAACCGTCTGGGTTGCTCTTGACCGCTTAGACGAAGCTTTCCAGGGATTTCCTGATATTGAAATTCCCGCATTGCGAGCTCTACTTAGAACCTATCTTGACTTGCTTGAATTTGAACGGGTCAGATTGAAGCTGTTCGTCCGTCGAGACCTCTTCAGAAGAATTATCGGTAGCGGTTTTGTTAATCTTACTCATTTGAATGCGCGAAAGAAAGAGATTCTCTGGGATGAAGCGGATCTTCTCAATCTCTTGGCTCGACGAATAAGGGATGGGGATGACTTCTCTAATCATATCAATGCTAAGTCCTTATCTGACGAGGACTTGTTTTACAAGGTTTTCCCGCCTAAGGTGGATCAGGCCGAAAGAAAGCCAACCACGTTTAATTGGGTAATGTCTCGTATTCGAGATGGGAATGACGTACGCCCTCCTCGTAATCTCATTGATCTTGTAGGTATGGCGCGCGAAGAGCAGCTCAGAGCTGAAGCTAGAGTTTCTAGAGAAGCACAGGATGGCGTGCCTTTGATTTGTTCAGAAGCTATTCGAGCAGCTCACGCTAGATTGAGTGCCCAGCGGGTAGAAGATACTCTACTAGCTGAGGCAGGCGCAGAAATGGCAGGTTATATAAATAAATTTCGTCGCGCCAAAGCTGAGCAAAGCGAAGAGTCCCTTGCCAAGATACTATCAGTAGAGGGGGCTCCCTTGCATAAGATAATAAAGCAACTTGTTGACATTGGTTTCCTTGAGGAGTTGCGTACGACTTGGAAAGTGCCCATGCTTTATAGAGATGGGCTTGAAGTTACACAGGGTAAAGCTTATACAAGCAATTCCGGTGCTGAAGATGATGAAGATTAGCGAATAGCCTAGATGACCATTGGTGGAAAACGCTTCGCGGTTTTCCACCCTACGGGACCGATAGCTCTGTAGGGCGAGCAACGTTTGCTTGCCCACCAGCCTTTTCGACCAGCCCGCCAGGCATAACGCTGAGGTATTACATCCAGCTTCTCTTCTTCGAGTGCGCCGGCCAGTCGTGGGCTGGCAGGTTTGTGTTCGCCACCCAGGCACTCGCCAAGGCCTGTGTCTGGGCCGCTTACGGCAATGGGCCGTAAGCCTTGGCCGTGCCTAGCTGGCGCTGTCCTTCTGGTTTTGCGACAGCGAGGTGATGGTGTTGGCGTTGGACTTGCGATTGCGAAGAACGCCTGGTCCATCTGGCCGGTGACGCTGATCCGGCCGCCTTTCTCGATCTGTGGGTAGCCCTGCTTGTCCAGTGGGTGGGAGGGCAGAGTCAGGGTGTTGACCTTGAGGACTCCGCTGCCGGTGTCGAGGGTGATCTGCCGCTCGGCCGCATCCTGGACGGTGCCCTGGATAGTGGCCTGGCCGGAGGGCAGGCAGGTCGCCGTGCGCCGGCCGGCGGACTCCTCGTCGGCGGCGCTGGCGAAGAAGAAGGTGTTGAGCCCTTTGGCGTAAACGCTGTTGGCCTCGATGGTGGTGGATTCGAAGATGTCATTGTCGACATCGCCGTAGACGATGACCTGATCGTCCTTGAGGATCTTGTATCCCTCCTTGTACCAGTCCCAGTCGTCCATCTCGACGGTGTTGGCGCCGTCGCCGTAGTTGAGCACGAAGGAGTCGGGCGTGGTGGCGACGACCTTGCCGCTGATGCCGATTTACATCTGGTAAGGGTTGGGCTGGCTGGCTTGCTGGTCGGCGAGGGCGGTGCCGGCCAGCAGTGTCGAGGCGGTAAAGGTAGATGACCCGGTGGCGCGGGTGCTCCCCGAGGATGAGGAGCGGCGCTCCGGCAGGGCGGCCAGGCGGCGCTTGCCAAGCGCCGGCATTCCTGCGAAAACGCCGGCCCCCATGATTTCTTGGCGAGCGGACGATGAGCAACGAATTGCAGATTACCGATATACGGTTGGGCGACGGCAAGGAAGCGGTCAAGGGCGCCCTGATCACCACCCAGTACGTCGGCTACCTGGAGGACGGCACCACCTTCGATTCCTCCTATGACAAGGGTCGGCCGTTCCAATGCGTGATCGGCACCGGCCGGGTGATCAAGGGCTGGGACCAGGGGCTGATGGGCATGCGCGTCGGCGGCAAGCGCAAGCTGTTCGTGCCGGCGCACCTGGCCTACGGCGAGCGGCAGATCGGCGCGCACATCCGGCCGAACTCCAACCTCATCTTCGAAATCGAGCTGCTGGAAGTGCTGACGCGGGACGACTGAGTGCAGGCGTCCCGCTGCCTCACGGCGCCGGTTTTTCTGCCGCGCCGAGGTCGCAGATCGCCAGGCCGTCGCCGTCGCCATCCTGCGGGCGCGGCAACTGGCGTTGGTCATAGGGCAGGCAGGTACCGATGGCGGCATCGATTGCCGGGCTGGCGTCGCGCAACTCATGCAGCGGGGGCGCATCCGGCGGCGTGGAGAGGGGCTCGAGGACCTCGGTGAAGGTACGGGCGTCGTCGATCGGCAGGTCCGCCGGGCAGTCGCCATTGTCGAGGCCAAGCATCAGGCCGCTGGTCTGCATGATCGCATCCGCCCCGTTGTAGCAGTTGGATGGCCGCACCGGGCCTTCGTCCGGGATGTAGAAGTTGCCGGCGACGATGCTGTTGCGTATGTCCAGCCGGCCCAGGTTGAACAGGCTGCGCGAGCTGTGGTTGTCGGCAATGGTGACGTTGATCAGTTGCGCCACGGTGGTGGGGTTGTTGCGGCTGCCGTACTGGCCATTGGCGAAGACACCGTCTCCGTAGTAGCCATGGTTGTCGCTGAGCGTGCTGTTGCTCAGGCGGAACTGGCCGCCTTCGGCGTTGAGGATGGCCGCGCCGTTGCCGTATTCGCCGCCCTTGTTGAAGATGAAGGCGCTGCGGGTGACCGTGGCGAGTCCTTCGTTGTAGATGGCGCCGCCCCGGCCGGTATCGACGTAGTCGTAGCTGTTGTTGTCGGTGAAGGTGCTGTCGCGCACGAACAACTGGCCGCGGCGGCTGTTGTAGATGGCGCCGCCTTCACCCGAGCCGGGATCGGCCATGGTGCGGTTATCGTCGAACCAGGAGGCCGCGACCTTCAGCGTGCCGTAATTGGCGATGGCGCCGCCGCCGCCGATTTCCGCCTCCGCCTTGTTGCGCGTCAGGGTCACCTGCCACAGGTCCAGTGTGCCGCGGTTGCGCAGGGCACCGCCGAAGGTCGAGGTCAGGCCGTTGCGCAGGCTGAGCCGTTCCAGGCGCAGGGTGCTCGCTTCCTGCACATCGAACAGGCGGTCCAGGCTTCGCCCGTCGATGATGGTCTGGCCCTGGCCGGCACCGCGCACGATCACGTCGTCGTGCATCACATCGATATCGCCGTTCTGGTTGGCGTCTTCTTCCAGCGCGCGCTTGTCCTGCCGCTGCGGGGCCAGGCCGAGCGTATAGGTGCCGGCCTGCAGCAGCACGCGGTCTTCGCCATGCCGCTGGTTGGCCAACTGGATGGCCTCGCGCAGCGAGCAATCCGCGTCGCAGACGCCGTCGTTGCTGTCGTCGAACTTGCTGACGATAAGATCGGCCGCAGTGGCCGGGGCGGCCGCGAGGGCGACCAGCATAGGAAGGTAGGACCGAAGGGACATGGCCAAGTCTCCTGAAGGGGGGGGGACCTCGGCGGAGACGGCTTGGCTTCCGTGCCGGGCGTGCCCTGCTTCGACCGACTGCCCGGCGCAGGGTGCCGGGCCGTTCGTCGCGAGCACGGACGAACGCCTGGTCGCTGTCGGCGTCGAACGGGCATTGCTCGTCGAGGTGCTGCCATGGATACCCTGAAGATCGCCACCTTCAACATCAACGGCATTCGTTCGCGGCTGCCGGCGCTGCTCGACTGGCTGGCGCGCGAGGCGCCGGACGTGGTCTGCCTGCAGGAACTGAAGGCACCGGATGCGGCCTTCCCCGTCGACGACATCCGCGCCGCCGGCTACGGAGCGATCTGGTACGGGCAGCCTTCCTGGAACGGCGTGGCGATCCTGGCCAAGGGTGCGGACCCGCTGGAGAGCCGGCGCGGCCTGCCCGACGACCCGGACCCCAGCCAGAGCCGCTACCTCGAAGCGGCGGTGCGGGGCGTCATCGTCGGCTGCCTGTACCTGCCCAACGGCAACCCGCAGCCGGGGCCGAAGTTCGACTACAAGCTGGCCTGGTTCGAGCGGCTGATCGAGCATGCGGCCGGGCTGTTCGCCAGCGGCCACCCGGTGCTGCTGGCCGGCGACTTCAACGTGGTGCCGACCGACGAGGATATCTACAACACCCGCTCCTGGCTGAAGGACGCCCTGCTGCAGCCCGAGAGCCGCGAGTGCTTCCGGCGCCTGCTTGCCCAGGGCTGGACCGATGCCCTGCGTGCGCGCCATCCTGACGAGCGCATCTACACCTTCTGGGACTATTTCCGCCAGCACTGGCAGAAGAACGCGGGGCTGCGCATCGATCACCTACTGCTCAGCGCCGACCTGGCACCGCGCCTGCGCGACGCCGGCGTCGACCGCTGGGTACGCGGCGAACCCCACGCCAGCGACCATGCGCCGGTGTGGGTGAAGATTGCGGTGTGAGGCCAGGTGCGGCCGGCAGGTTGCGAATGGCCCGGCGTAGGCGGGGTGAAACCCGCCATCTAGGCCAGGCAGACTTGGTTGCGTCCGCCGTTTTTGGCGACGTAGAGGGCCTGGTCGGCTTTTTCCAGCAGTTCGCTTGGATGGCAGTTGCTGAGGGTGCTGGCGATGCCGGCGCTGAGGGTGACGGAGAAGGCCTGGTCGCCGGGGCCGAAGCTGAGTTCGGCGAAGCGCTCGCGAATCTCGTCGATGATTTTCTTCGCCTGCTGGCCGTCGCAGTCCGGCAGCACCGCGACGAATTCCTCGCCGCCGTAGCGGCCGAGGCTGTCGATCTTGCGCAGGCGCTGGCGCAGCAGGTTGGCTAGGGCACGGATGACGTTGTCGCCGGCGGCGTGGCCGTGGCGGTCGTTGACCTGCTTGAAGTGGTCGATGTCGAGCATCACCACGCTGGCGGGTTGCTGGCAGCGGCGCGCGCGCTCCACGCCGAGCACCACCTGTTCCTTGATGTCGGCATGCTTGAGCAGGCCGGTCAGGCTGTCCCGCGACAGGGCGTCGCTGAGCAGGCGTGCCCGCTGGGCGTGGGAGAACACCGTGGCCACCAGGGTGTTGTCGGAGATGGGTTTGCTGACGAAGTTGTCGCCGCCCTTGAGCAGCGCGTCCATCTGTTTGCCGATGTCGGTTTCGCCGGACAGGTAGATGATCGGCACCCGCAGCCAGTCATCGTCGAGGCGGATGATCTGCGCCAGCTCGGCGCCCGAGCACTCGGGCATGTACATGTCCAGCAGCAGCACTTCGGGTTTGAACGCTTCCATCACCTGCAGGGCCTGGGTCGGGTCGTGCAGGACTTCCGCCCGCATCTTGGCGTTGCGCAGCACCAGCGCGTAGCGCGTGGCCAGGTGCTCGTCGTCGTCGATGATCAGCACCCGGTAGGGCTCGCCGCTCTGCTGGGCGAAGCATCGCTCCAGGCGGTTTTCCAGTTGGGCGAGGTCCACCGGCTTGCTGAAGTAGCCGACCGTACCGGCGCGCACGGCGCGCAGTTGGGTATCGAAGTCGGTGGTGTCGGCGAGCACCAGCAGCGGCAAGGGGAGCGTCGTGTTCTGTTGCAACGCTTCGACGTAGTCCAGGCCGGCCAGGCCGCCACGCTGGTCGAGCCCGAGGTCGGCGATCAGGGCATCGGGCCGGTGGAGGGCGAGGGCGGCATCGAGGGCCGCGGTGTCGGCGAAGTAGCGCGCGTCGTAGCCGAAGCTACCGAGGGTCTGGCAGATGTTCTCGCCGACACCCGGCTGCGCTTCGAGAACGTAGATGCATTGGCCATGCTGGCGCGCGGTGGTGGGGTCGCCGGCTACCTCGGCGGTGGCCGGCGGCGGCTGTTGCAATAGCTGGGCGAGCGCGCGTAGCGGCTCTTCCAGCGCGGGCGCTGCGCGCTGCGCCGCAGGGTCCTGGGCCAGCCAGGCATCCAGTTGCAACTCCAGGGTGCGGGCGTGCCGGCCCAGTTCGGCGAAGCCGAAGGTGCCGGCGGAGCCGCCCAGGCGGTGCAGGCGCGCGCGCAGCTCCTGCACGAGCGCGCGCTGGGCGTCGTCGACCGGGCCGCGGAGGCGTCCGGCCTGTTCGAGCAGTTCCGGCAGTTCCTCGCGCAGGTGCGCGGAGAATTGCTCGGCGAGTTGCCGCAGCTGCTGCTGGAGATCCAGCGAGGGGCCGTCAGCCATGGGCGGCGCTCCAGATCGCGCGCACCTGGTTGGCCAGCTGCATGGGGTCGAAGGGCTTGATGATCACGTCGCGGGCGCCCAGGCCCCGGTAATAGGCGACTTCGGCCGGCTGCACCTTGGCGGTCATGAAGGCCACCGGGATCTGCTGCAGGTCGACGAGGTCGCGCAGCTTCTCCAGGGTCTGCGGGCCATCCATGCCGGGCATCATCACGTCCAGCAGGATGAAGTCGGGGGCAAAGGCCTGGACCTTTTCCAGCGCTTCTGTGCCTGAGGCGCAACTGAGCACCTGGAAGCCGCCAACCGCTTCCAGGGCGACCTTGGCCACGGCCTGGATCGAGGGGTCGTCCTCCACGTGCAGTATGCGTTCGAGTTGTCTCATGGCTGTCTCCCGTAGTCGTGGCTGGCCTGCCCTTGGCCGGATTCCGTGGGCGGCATCGCGATGCGCTCGGCGAGGGTCTTGATCAGTAGAGTATGGTCGATGGGTTTGCCGAGCCAGACGAGGTTCGGGGTCTCGCGGTCGAGCAGGCGCTGGCCTTCCTCGCAGTAGGCGGATATCACCAGGATCGGCAGGGTTGCGGTGGCCGGGTTCGCGCGCAGCTCGCGGATGAAGGTCACCCCGTGGATGTCCGGCAGGCGCAGGTCCAGGGTCACCGCCGCGAAGGGTTTTTCCGCCATGGCCTGGCGGGCCTGGTCCACGTTCAGCGTGCAGTCGACCCGGTAGCCGGCCTGTTCGAGCATGACCTGCAGCAGGCGGGCGATGCCCGGCTCGTCTTCCACCACCAGCACGCGCGGCGCGCTGCTGTCCTCGGCATAGCCCGACGGCAGGGTCTGCTGCTCGATCAGTGGCAGCTCGAACCAGAAGGTCGCGCCCTGCCCCGGAACCGAATGGAAGCCGACGGTGCCTTCCATGCGCTCGATCAGCTCCTTGCTGATGGCCAGGCCGAGGCCGGTGCCGGCCTGTTCGCGGCGGTCCGAGCCGTCGGCCTGGGCGAAGCGCTGGAAGATGCGCGCCTGGAACTCGTCCTGCACGCCGGGGCCCTGGTCGCTGACGCTGACCCGCACGCGGGAGCCGCGCAGTTCACCGTGCACGCGCACGGCGGCGCCGGCTGGGGAGAACTTGACGGCATTGGACAGGAAGTTGGCCAATACCTGCTGCAGGCGCAGGCCGTCGACGCGCACCCACATGTCGCCGGGCAGGTCCAGGGCGAAGGTCACGTCGTGGCGATCGGCATAGGCCAGGTTGGCGGCCAGCGCCTCCTGGATCAGCGGGCGCAGCGGTTGCACGCGCAGGTCGAAGACCATCTTGCCGGCGCTGAGCTTGTCCATGTCCAGCAGGTCGTTGATCAGCAGGCTGAGGCGCTGGCTGTTCTGCTGGGCGATCTGCAGCATCTGCCGCATCAGCGGCGGCACCTCGCCGAGCGCGCCGCCGTTGAGCAGGCCGAGGGCGCCGGCGATGGACGTGAGCGGGGTACGCAGCTCGTGGCTGACGGTGGAGATGAATTCGTTCTTCATGCGCTCGATGCGCTTGCGCTCGCTGAGGTCCTGGGTGGTGCCGCTCAGCCGGCGTACCCGGCCTTCGGCGTCGCGCTGGATGAAGCCGCGCAGCAGCACCGGCACCTCGTGGCCGTCCCGGTGCTGCAGGCGCACCTCATGGTTGAAGGCGTCGGAGTCCGACTCCAGGGCTTGCTGCAGATGCTGCTGAATGGTGGCCAGGTCGTCCGGATGCACCGCCTGTAACCAGCGCTCGGCGGGCTGCGGGCGGTCGTCGGGCGTCAGGCCGAGCATTTCCCAGGCACGTGCGGAAGCGAGGAAGGTGCCGGCCACCAGGTCCAGGTCCCACCAGCCGTCGTTGCTGCCGCGCAGCACCAAGCGCAAGCGTTCTTCGCTCTGGCTCAGGGCTTCGCTGCTCTGGCGGATGCGCTCGGTCATCTTCTGCGCGAGCATTTCGGCCTGCTCGCGGCGCTGGGTCAGCAGCGTGGCGATGAAGAACAGCAGCAGGCTGACGCCGACCCCGAGGATCAGCAGCGGCAGTTCCCGGTGCACGCCGGCCTCGAAACCCGGCCGGCTGCTGAAAATCAGCGTCCAGGTCTGGCCATAGAGATCCAGTTGGCGTTGCAGGGTGAAGCGGGGGCGATGATTCGGTTGTTCCTGGCTGAGATAGAGCAGCGCTTCGGCGGCCGGCGTGGGGCCGGCGTAGATGGCGAAGTCCAGCTTAAGTACCTGCGGGCCGAGGATGCCGGTCATCAGGTCGGCCATGCGGTAGGGACTGTAGACGAAGCCGCGCAGCGCCTCCAGGCGCTGGGCCGGCGTATCCAGCGGCTGGCCAGGGCGATAGACCGGCACATACATCAGCAGGCCCGGCTGCACCTTGCCGTGGGTTTCCTGCAGCAGGGTAACGCGGTCGGTGATGCGGGTTTCCCCGCTGCGGGCGGCAGCGAGCATCGCCGCCCGGCGGGTCGGCTCGGACAGCATGTCGTAGCCGAAGGCCGCCAGGTTGCGGTCGCTGAACGGCTCCAGGTAGACGATCGAACTGTAGCGCTCGCGCGGTCCCGTCGGGTGCACGGCGAACGACGGAAAGCCCTCCTCGTGCACCTGCGCTTCGAACGACGCCAGCTCCTCGGGTTTGAGGATGCGGGCGAAGCCCACTCCCTGGATGCCCGGGTAGTTCTGCGCCAGCCTCAACCGGGACACATAGGTGCGCCACTCGTCGCGACTGACATCGAGGCTGGCGTCGAACAGGCCGGCGCCGCCGAGCAGGATCTGCTCGTGGTCGGTCATGCGCTTGTTGATCGAGCGACTGAGTTCGTTGGCCAGCAGTTCGAACTGGTGGGCGGCGGCCAGGCGCTCGCGCTGGTGCAGGTGGATCCAGGCCGCGAGGTCGGCCAGCAAAGCGATGGCCAGCACGGCCCAGGCAAGACCGTTGCGACGGCTGAAGAGAATCCGCCAGCGCCCGCCTACGGGCGCCTCGCCACTCATGGGGATACCTCGTCGTCGGCTGCCGCCAACGGCAGCTCGAACCAGAAGGTGGCCCCCTGACCCGGTGGCGAGTCGAACCCGATGATGCCGTGCATACGCTCGATCAACTCCTTGCAGATGGCCAGGCCCAGGCCGGTACCGCTTTTCTGGCGCGTATCGCTGGCATCGGCCTGGGAGAACTTGCTGAAAATGCGTGCCTGGAACGCCTCCGGCACGCCCGGACCCTGGTCGCGAACGCTGACCCGGACCCGCTCGCCGCTGGGCTCGACGAGCACGCGTACCTCGGCCCCCGGCGGCGAGAACTTCGCGGCATTGGACAACAGGTTGGCCAGCACTTGTTCCAGGCGCTGGCCGTCCACCGTGACCCAGGCGTCGTCCAGGCGCCGATGCAGCACCAGGTCCACCTGGTGCTGCTCGGCATAGGGCCGGTTGTGCTCCAGGGCCTGTTCGATGATCGGCATCAGCGGTGCGCGGCGCATGTCGAAGACCATCTGCCCGGCCACCAGTTTGTCCATGTCCAGCAGGTCGTTGATCAGCAGGTTCAGGCGCTGGCTGTTCTGCTGGGCGATCTGCAGCATCTGCTGCATGGCCTCCGGTACGTCGCCCAGGGCACCGCCTGTGATCAGCCCCAGCGACCCGGCGATGGAGGTCAGGGGCGTGCGCAGCTCGTGGCTGACGGTGGAGACGAACTCGCTCTTCATGCGTTCGATGCGCTTGCGCTCGCTGATATCGCGGATCACGCCGATGAAACGCTGCTCGCCCTGGTGGCTGATCTGCGACACCGACAATTCCAGAGTGAAGACCTGGCCGTTGCGCCGCAGCCCCGGCAATTCCAGCACATTGCCGACGACCTTCGAGGGCTGGCCGGTCCGGTGTTTTTTCAGGGCCGCGTCATGGGCTGAGCGTTGCGGCTCCGGCATCAGCAGCCTGATGTTGCGCCCCCGGATTTCCCGGTGGTCGTAGCCAAACATGACCTCTGCTGCACGGTTGAAGGTTTCGATGCGCCCGTGGCCGTCGATGGTGACAATCGCGTCCAGCACGTTGTCCAGCACCGTGCGCAGGTAGTGCTCGCGTTCGCGGATATCGCGCTCGGCGGCGACCCGCTCGCTGAAATCCTGGATCTGGCTGACGAAGTACAGTGGCCGGCCCTCGCCGTCGCGCAGCAGGGATACGCTGAGCAGGGCCCAGATCACCCGGCCGAGCTTGTCCAGGTAGCGCTTTTCCAGTTGGTAGCCGTGGATGCGTCCGGCCAGGAGGGCGTTCACATTGCGCAGGTCTTCCTGGCGGTCGTCCGGATGCGTGATCTGTGCGACGTTGCGGGCCAGCAACTCCTCCCGGCTGTAGCCGAGCATGCGGCACAGCTCGTCGTTGACCTCCAGCCAGCGGCCTTCGGGGCTGACCAGTGCCATGCCGAGGGGCGCCGTATTGAACGCGCTATAGAAGCGCTGCTGGCTCAGGCGCAGTTCGTCCTCCATGTACTTGCGCTCGCTGATGTCCCAGATGAAGCCGCTGATCCAGAGCAGTTGGCCCTGGCTGTCGTACTCGCCGCGGCCTTTCTCGCGCACCCAGATGTTGCGGCCATCGGCATGCACCATGCGGTAGGTCAGCTCGAAGGGTTCCTGGCGCTCCAGGAAGGCCTGGGCGGTGTAGGTGATCGGCAGGTCGTCGGGATGCACCACGCTGGCGAAGCTGCGCACCGTGCTGTCGATGAAATCGCTGGCCGGGTAGCCGCAGAGGTCGAACACCGTGTCGCTGATATAGCGCATGGTCCACTGGGCATCGTTGCCGCAGCGATAGACTACGCCCGGCAGGCTGGCGACCATGCCGCGGAAGCGGCTCTCGCTTTTCTGCAGGGCGCGGGTGGCCTGCTGCAGTTCGGAAATGTCACTGGCGATGCCGAGAAAACCATCGCTCGCGCCTTGCTCGTTGCGGATCGCGCTGACCGTGAGGTTGACCGTGCGCAGCTCGCCGTCCTTGCGTAGATAGGTCCACTGGCGGGTTTCCGGCTCGCCGTCGCGCACCATGGCGACGAACACCTCGAAGCCTTCCACCGGCCGTCCCAGTTCGCGCGTCAGCTGCTCGCCGCGCTGCTCTATCTCGCTCGGCAGATGAAAAACGGCCGGTGTCTGCTGGCCGACCATTTCCTGCGCGGTGTAGCCCAGCAGGCGTTCGGCGCCGGCATTGAACAGCGTGATCAGGCCGTCGGCGTCGGTGGCGATGATCGACACGCCGGTGGCCGAATCCATCACCGCCTGGAGAAAGCTGCGGGCTTCGCGGATCTCTTCTTCGCGCTGCCTGGCTTCGCTGATATCGGTGTGGGTGCCGTACATCATCAGCGGCAGGCCCTCGCCGGTGCGGCTGACCACCTGGCCGCAGGTGTGCACCCAGACCCAGTGGCCCTGCTTGTGGCGCATGCGGCACTGGCAATCGTAGAAGGGCAGTTCGCCGGCGAAGTGGCGCTCCAGCAGGCGGTTGGCCTGTTGCCGGTCCTCGGGGTGGGTCAGCCGTGTCCAGGTCTCGATGCTCAGCGGCTTGAGTTCGTCCAGGCGGTAGCCGAGCATCTCCGCCCAGCGGTCATTGAAGATGGCCTTGCCGGTCTGCACGTTCCACTCCCAGGTGCCGACGTGGGTGCCCTCGATGATGCTGGTCAGGCGCTCCCGCTGTTCCTTGAGGCTGGCTTCGGCCTGGGCGCGCTCGGTGACGTCCTGCACCGTGCCGACCATGCGCACCATGTCGCCGTGTTCGTCCGGTTGCAGGCGTGCCAGCTCATGCACCCAGCGGGTCTCGCCATCTGGACGGATGATCCGGTGTACCACGTCGTGCACGCCGCCGGCACGGGCACGCAATTCGCTCAGCTCGATCAGTGGCATGTCCTCCGGATACACGCACTTCTTGAAGGCCTCGATGCTCGGCCTGAACTGCTCCGGGTCGTAGCCGAAGATGTCGAAGATCACGCTGGACCAGTACAGCTCGCCGGTCTGCAGGTTGGCTTCCCAGTGGCCCAGGCGGGCGATGCGCTGGGCCTTGTCGAGGCGCTCCAGCAGGGCCTGGCGGGCCTGCTCCTGCTCCTGGCGCTCGAGGGTGGCACCGACCCAGCGGGCGAATAGCTGGATGAATTCCAGGTCGGCCTCGTCGAAGGCGGGCGAGTGGGGCGTAGCCGAGGAAAAGTTGAGCGTGCCGAAGCGTTCGCCGGCCACCCACAGGCTGGTGCCGATGTACGCCTCCAGGGCAAACGAGCGGTAGCAGGGGTGGCCGGCGTAGACGGACTCGCTCATGTAGGAAATGGCCAGGGGCGCGTCGTGCTGCAGGGTGATCTGGCAGTAGGTGTTCTCCAGCGGAAAATGCTGGCCGTCCTCCAGGCTGCCGGGCGGGGAGACCTGCACTACTACCTGGTAGTCATTGCCGTCGATGCGGCTGATGATACCCAGCGGCAAACCGTAGAATCCCGCGCCCAGTTGCAGGGCCTGGCGCAACTGCTCCTGGCTGCTCAGATGCGGCAGCGCGGCGATCTCGTTGAGTGCGCGCAGTGCCTGCTGCTGGCGCTGCTGGCGTTGCTCGATCGCGTTCTTGTCGCGCTCGTAGCGCAAGGCATCGAGCAGTTGGCCGAGCGTGGTCTGTAGCGGCGCCAGGTAGCTCGGCAGCTCGTCGGAATAGCCGCCTGGCCGGTTGGCCAGGCAGAGTACGCCGAGCAGTTCGCCATGGTAGTGCACCGGCAGGCCGAGCAGCGCCTGCAGCGGCTCCGAACCGCTGGGCAGGCCCTGGCAGGTGGCTGCGGGTGCGTTGTCGATCTGTGCCGTGCCGGTTCGCACGACACGCCCGAGCAGCGCGCTGCCATCGTGCAACGTCAGGATTTCGGGCGTCAGCGGGGTGTAGGGGCCGGGCTCCGCGGGGGGCTGGGCGAAGCAGCCGACTGCGTAGCTGTTGAGTAGCGGCAGACCGTTGTCGTCGCGCAGCACTTCGCCGAACAGGCCGAGGCGGCTGTCGGTCAGTTGCAGGATCTGCTGCAGCAGTTGGTCGAAGGTCTGCCGGTGGCTCTTGGTGTCGATATAGGCGGCCTGGGCCTGGCTGATGATGGCCAGCAGGCGGCGCGAGGCCTCGCTCTCCCGATGCTTGTCCTGCAGCCGTGACTGGTGCTGGAAGTGCTGGCGCAGCAGCGCGCCCCGGCTGGCCAGCAACAGGCCGAGCAGCAGCAGGCTGGCGCTCAGCCAGGCCAGCAGCCATTTGAACACCAGTTTGCGCAGATCCCGCCGATGGGTGTCGGCCAGTTCGCTGATGTCACGCCAGAGCAGCACCGCGGCCAGGTCGGGACGCTGCGTGTCGCCCATGCCGAGAAAGTCGCGCAGGGGAATCCGCGTCAGCAGGTAGGTGCTGCCGTTTTCCTCCATCAGGCGGAAGCGCGGGCCGCCCGGCGTCGGCAGCAGGCCTTGCTCCAGCCAGTCGATCACCTGGTCGCGGGACTGAAAGTGCAGTCGCCAGCGGGGCGCATCCGCCCCGTCGCCGGGGGTATGCGTGCCCAGTTGGCGGGCGAGCAACTGCTCGTTGAGCAACAGCGCCACGCCGCTGGCGAGCTGCTGGTCGAGCTGTTCCAGGTCGTGCAGCGGGTCGCTGTCCACTTCCACCGCGCCAATCGTGTGCTCGCCCTCCAGAGTTGCCACGCGCAGCAGCTCCACCGCGCGCATGCCGATCCCGCCATAGCCCGCGCCCAGCCCGGCCTGGGGCGCGTCTAGGGCCAGCGCACGTTCGAGGATCGGCTTGCGCAGTTCCTGGTTGCCGCTGAACTCGCTGTTCTGTTGCAGCCCGAGCAGGACCTCGCCGCCTGGCGCCAGGTGCAGGTAGAGGTTGAAATGCTGGGTGTCCTGCAGGCTACGCCAGCGCGGTGCCACGCGGGTGAACAGCTGCGAGCGGATCCGCTCCAGGGGTTCGTCGTCCAGATCCATGCCCTGTTCGCGCAGCACATGGGCCTGGCGCACCAGCTCCACGGTCCAGGAGTCGGCGGCCACCGTGCTGGCCAGCAGCTCCAGGCTCTGGCGCTGGGCCTGTTGCAGGCTTTGCAGGGTCAATTCCTGGGCCTCGCTCTGCTTGGCCAGTTGCAATTGCCACAGGTGCAGGCGTTCTTCCCGTGCTTGCCAGCCCAGCCAGGCGAACAGCAGCAACAGCCCGAGGCTACCGAAAACTGCGATTTGACCGATCTTGTAGCGAGTCTTGCGACGCATGCAGCGGTTACTCGTCCGGCAAAGAAAAACAGACACTGAAGGTTCAGGATAGTCCGGCCAGGCGGCGCAGCCGTTCGAGCGCGGCCGGGTCTTGCTGGTCGAGCTCGGCGGCGGCCAGGCGCAACAGTACCTGCTCGCGGCGTACCTGGGCGGATGGCAGTGCGTAGACAGCGCCGATCAGTTCGCGCAGTGCCATGGGCATCTGCCAGCGGGCCTTGAGCTGGACCGCGAAGGGCGCGCTGAAGGTGCCCATCGCCTCGTGCACCTGGGCCTCATCGAGGGCCTTGCCGCTGTCGAGCCAGCCTTGCGCCAGGAACAGCACGCACAGCTCGCCCAGGCGATGCAGCAGGGCGGCCGTCAGGCACTGGGCCGGGTCCTGGCCGCATTGCCGGGCCAGCGCTACCACGCGCTCGGCAAGCTGTTCGATGGCTTCCAGGTGGGGGGCTGCCATGGCCTGCAGGCGCGAATCGCCGAGGGTGCCGGCCTGGCGCAGCGCCATGCCCATGGCCAGCGCCAGGCTGGTCGGCCCGCCGAGCTTGTGCAGGGCTTCGCCGAGACTCAGGCAGGGACGCCCGCCGGTGAGGTAGGCACTGCTGTTGGCCACGGCGATCAGCCGCGCGCTGAGGGCCGGGTCCTGTTGCCAGCTCTCGACCAGCGCGCGCAGGTCGAGGGTCTTGCCCTGCAGGGTCTGTTGCAGGCGCTCCTTGACGCCGCTCAGCAGCGGCAGGTCCAGGGCCGTTGCGTCCAGACCGCCGAGGTAGGCCAGAAAATCCTGTTCTGCGACAGCGACCTCGGGCGGGTCGTCGTCCGTCGGCAGCAGCTTCTGCAGGCACTCGACCACCCGCGGGACCTGGAACGGCTTGCTGATGAAGGCACTGATGCCCAGCGGTCGCACCTCCAGCACGCTGGCCCGGTCGGAACGACCGGTGACCACCACCAGCGGGGTCTGGCGATCCTCGCGGCGGATCTTCTCCAGCATGCTCACGCCGCTCGGGCCCGGCAGGTTCCAGTCGGCCAGCACCAGTTGGTAGGGCGCGCGCTGCCAGGCATCGAACGCCTGTTGCGCATCGCCGAACAGCTCGACCCGGGCCGCTGGGCGAATGCTCAGCACGATCTGCTTGAGCAGGTCGGCGATCCAGGGGTCGTCTTCCAGAATCATCACGCGCATACGGCTTCCTTTGGCGCTGGACGAAGGAGAGGGGCAGCAAGCAATGGTGGCATTGTCCCATCACGCCATGCCGGGCCTGGATCAATGACTCGTTCGACTTTAGTCGCTGGCGGGCATTTTTTCGAAGCGGCGATGGAGGCGCGCGCAGTGCCCGGATAAGGTAATGCGCTTCGTCCGGGATCAGAGGGCCGCGATGGACTTTCGCCAGCTTCGCTATTTCGCCGCGCTTTACCAGGAGGGCCATGTCGGCCGCGCCGCCGAGCGCCTGTGCATCTCCCAGCCGGCGCTGTCGCAACAGATTCGCCAACTGGAAAACCTGCTCGATGTGGCGCTGTTCCAGCGGGAGAACAAGCGCCTGATCCCGACCCCGGCGGGCCACGAGCTCTACCAGCATGCCGTGCCGCTGCTCGACGGGCTCGAGCGGGCGCGCGAGGCCATGCAAGCCTATTGTGGCCAGGCACCGAAAAGCCTGGCCGTCGGCGTGCTGCAGACGGTCAACGCCAGCCTGGTGCCGGCGCTGCTGGAACGCCTGCGGCAACGCTTGCCGGGGCTGCGGCTGCAGGTCTACGAACTGTCCGCAGGCGAGATCGAGCGGCGCCTGCTGGCCGGCAGCCTGGACATCGGCATCAGCTTTTTGCCGCCGCGCCAGCCCTGGCTGCACGGCATGCCGGTGTACGAGGACGAGTTGCACCTGGTGGTCGGCGCGCAGCACGCGCTCAAGGATTGCCCGCGGGTCTCCCTGGCCCAGGCGGCCGAGGCGCCGGCGATGCTGCTGGGGGAGGAATTCCGCGTCCGGCAGATCTGGCAGGAACAACTGGCCCGGCTGGGGCGACAGGCCCGGGTGCAGGCGGAGCTGAACCAGATGAACGGTATCCTCGACAGCCTGGCGGGGACCAACCTGGCCACCGTGCTGCCAGGCCGCGCCCGCCTTTTGCGAGCCGGAACGGGATTGCGGTGGAAGCCCCTGTGCGAGCCGCGGGTGCCCTTGCAGATCGGCCTGGTGTTTCGCGATGCGCAGCGGCAGAAACCGATGCTGGAACTGTTCGCCGAATTGCTCGACGGCATCGAGCAGGAACGACGCCACGCCGACCCGCCGGGTGCGGTTTAGGCGCCTGGCGACGAGGCCCCGCGGGCGGGGGCATCGTCGCCGGGATCGCGCGTGTTTGGCTTTGGGAGCGCGCGCCTCAACCCGGCCTGCCAACGGGGCTGACCCATAGGTTGCGGCGGGGCGTGTAGCTTGAGGCGCGCAGCGACGAAGCCCGCCGGGCGGGCCCGTTAGCCCAGTTGCTCGATCAACCCCGCCAGCCGCTCCCGCCGCGCAGCGTCCAGGGGCTGCAGGGGCGGGCGTGGGGCGCCGGCGGCGATACCGCACAGCTCCAGGCCGGCCTTGATGGTGGTCGGCAGGCCGCCCTGCAGAATGAACTGCAACAGCGGCAACTGCCGGTAGAACAGCTCCCTGGCGCGGGTCAGGTCGCCGCCCTGCGCCGCCTCGTAGAGTGCCAGGCAGTGGTCGGCGATCAGGTTGGGCGCCGCGGTGCACCAGCCCACCGCACCGGCGGCGAAGGCTTCCAGCGCCAACGGATTGCTGCCGTTGTACAGCGGGATGCTGCCGTCGGACAGCTGCATCAGCCGATGCATGCGCTGGATGTCGCCGCTGCTCTCCTTGACCATGGTGATGTTGTCGATCTCGCGCACCAGCCGGGCGATCAGCTCCGGTGACATGTCCACGCCGCTGGTGGCCGGGTTGTTGTAGAGCATGATCGGCAGGTCGATGGCCTGGGCGATCTGCCGGTAGTGCTGGTGGATTTCCGCCTCGGAGAGTTTCCAGTAGGCCATCGGCAACACCATCACCGCGTCGGCGCCGACCTGCTGGGCGAAGCGCGCCCGGCGCACGGCGCTGGCGGTGGTCAGGTCGGAGATGCCCACCACCACCGGCACCCGCCGCGCGATGTGCCGTACCGACAGTTCTGCGGTCTCGTGCCATTCGCGGTCGCTCAGGTAGGCGCTCTCGCCGGTGCTGCCCAGCGGGGCGATGGCGTGGCAGCCGCTGGCGATCAGACGGTCGAGCATGCGTGTCAGCACGTCGGCGTCGATGCCTTCGCCGCCGGCGGCGAACGGGGTGACCGGGTAGGCGATGATGCCTTTGAATTGCAGTGCGTTCATGGCTGTTTTCCTCATTCGGTCGGCAGGCAGTCGGGGTGGCGGCGCAGGGCACGGCGGGCGTAGTAGGCGAAGGCCGCCTGCTCGCGCCGCGGCGTGGATATCCAGTCGTGGGCTTCGCGGGCGAGCGCGGCGGGGATCGGCTTGATCGCGCCGGCGGCCATGGCCAGCAATTGCATCTGTGCGGCTCGCTCGATCAGCACGGCGAGCACGCAGGCCTCCTCGACGGTGCGCCCGGTGACCAACTGGCCGTGGTGGGCCAGCAGCACGGCGCGCTTGTCGCCGAGGGCGGCGCTGATGATCTCGCCCTCTTCATTGCCTACCGGCACGCCCGGCCACTCGCCAAGGAACGCGCAGTCGTCGAACAGCGGGCAGACATCCATGTGGGACACCACCAGCGGCGTTTCCAGCATCGACAGCGCCGCCACGTGCAACGGGTGGGTGTGGATGATGCAGTTGACGTCCGGACGGGCGCGGTAGATCCAGCTGTGGAAGCGGTTGGCCGGGTTGGCCATGCCTTCGCCGTCGAGTACCTGCAGGTCCTCGTCGACCCGCAGCAGGTTGTGCGCGTCGATCTCGTCGAAGCCCAGGCCCAGGCGCTGGGTGTAGTAGCTGCCGGGCGGCTCGGCGCGGCAGGTGATCTGCCCGGCGAGCCCGGAGTCGTGGCCGGCGTCGTAGAGAATGCGGCAGGTCAGCGCCAGTTTCTGGCGCGTGCTCCAGCGGTCGTGGGCCAGGCTGTGTTGCATTTGCCGATGGGCCTGGGCCATCAGCGCGGTTTTGCTCATCTCGAAAGTGGACATGGCAGGCATCGCCTCTGCGACAGGGTGCAAGGAAGTGCTCGAGCGAACGCAGAGTAAGGGCGCCCGCAGGACGCCGGCCATTTCGATTTGGCAGGAGTTTCGATAAGCGCAGCTTATCGATGGGCGCGGCGGAGGGGCGTGCGTCCGGCGGCGATCCTGGGCGGTCGCTGCCGGACAGGCGCTGGGCTCAGTGTCCCATCAGTTGGTCGATGCCTTCCGGTTTGTCGTGCACGCCGAAGCGGTCGACGATGGTGGCGCTGGCTTCGTTGAGGCCGAGCACCTCGACCTGCGCCCCTTCGCGGCGGAACTTGATGACCACTTTGTCCAGCGCGGCCACGGCGGTGATGTCCCAGAAGTGCGCACGGGACAGGTCGATGACCACCTTGCCGAGGACTTCCTTGAAGTCGAAGGCGCCGACGAACTTGTCCGAGGAGCTGAAGAACACCTGGCCGGTCACCCGGTAGGTGCGCTGGTTGCCGTCTGTGGCCAGCTCCGAATCGATGCGCAGGTAGTGGCCGATCTTGTTGGCGAAGAACAGCGCCGCCAGCAGCACGCCGACGAACACGCCGTAGGCCAGGTTGTGGGTGAACACCACGACCAGCACGGTGGCGACCATGACGATGTTGGTCGACAGCGGGTAGTGCCTGAGGTTGCGCAGCGAGTCCCAGCTGAAGGTGCCGATGGAGACCATGATCATCACCGCCACCAGCGCGGCCATGGGGATCTGGCTCACCCACTCGCTGAGGAACACCACCATCAGCAGCAGCACCGAGCCGGCCACCAGGCACGACAGCCGGCCGCGGCCGCCGGATTTCACGTTGATCACCGACTGGCCGATCATCGCGCAGCCGGCCATGCCGCCCATCAGCCCGGCGGCGATGTTGGCCAGGCCCTGGCCCTTGCACTCGCGGTTCTTGTCGCTGGAAGTGTCGGTGAGGTCGTCGACGATGGTGGCGGTCATCATCGATTCCAGCAGGCCGACCACCGCCATCGCGGCGGCATAGGGAAAGATGATCGCCAGGGTCTCGACGGTCAGCGGCACGTCCGGCCAGAGGAAGACCGGCAGGGTGTCGGGCAGCTCGCCCATGTCGCCGACGGTGCGGATGTCCAGGCCGAGCAGCATGGCCACGCCGGTGAGCAGCACGATGCACACCAGTGGCGAGGGAATCACCAGGTTCCTGCTCCAGCGCATCAGCACCACCGCCAGGGCCAGCCCGATGCCGGCCACGGCGTAGCCCAGGCGCGCATCGACGCTGCCCAGTACCAGGGCGAAACCGAGGATCAGGAAGTACAGGCCGATGCCCGGGAAGGTGCGCTGGCCGAGCCAGGGCAGGCCGTAGATCAGCACCAGGCCGGCGGCCGTCATCGCGTAGACGTGCCAGGTGACGCCGGTCAGTTCGGGAAGCTGCGCCATGAAGATCAGGATCGCCAGGGCGTTGACGAAGCCAGTGACCACCGAGCGCGAGACGAAGCGCATCAGCGAGCCCAGCTTCAGGTAGCCGGCGCCGATCTGCAGCACGCCGCAGAGCAGGCTGGCGGCCAGCAGGTATTCCAGGCCGTGATTCTTCACCAGGGTAACCATCAGCAGGGCCATGGCGCCGGTGGCGGCGGAGATCATGCCCGGGCGGCCGCCGGCGAAGGCGATCACCACGGCGATGCAGAAGGAGGCATAGAGGCCGACCTTGGGGTCGACGCCGGCGATGATCGAAAAGGCGATCGCCTCCGGGATCAGCGCCAGCGCCACCACGAGACCGGCGAGCACATCGCCGCGAAGGTTGGAAAACCAGGTCTGTTTGATCGTCTGCAACATCGCAATTTCCAGAGCAAGGCATCGCTTGGCCGTGGCGAACCGCGGGCCGGTCGATACAGGTTTCGAATTATGGGCATCCGCCGGGCAGGGCACGGTGGACAGTCGGCCGCCCGGCCAGCGGGCGGTCGCGGGGGCGACGAGGGCGAGCGCCATGGCGGGGTGGGCAGCCAGGTCGTGCTGCGCGCGGGGTCGCGTCGGCTAGCGAACAGGCCGCGCAGTCTACAGGCGCAGGCCACGGCTGGCGATCTTCGCCGACCGAACGTTCCCGTCGGGAGCAGCGCCTGCCACCCTGGGGAACACGGCAGGGGTGTGCGCCAGGTCGCGGTTCTTGCACGCACGTCCAACGGACGGGTCACCGGTCGGTCATATCGGCGCAGGATACTCGGCGCTTCGCTCGCACTTCGCCGAGACAAAACCGATAAGAAAGGAGCCCCCGAATGCTACGCAGCAAAACCCTGGCCGCCTTGCTGGCCCTGACCTTCAGCGTCGCCGTGCAGGCCGCGACCACCTGCCCGGACTACCAGACCCCGCAACAGGCGCCGACCGTGCCGACCCCGGCGAAGAAGTCCTTCCGCCACTTCGGCAGCAGCCTGCTCAGCGCCTTCTACAAGCCCTGGCACATGGTGCACGACGCCATGGTCGCCGAAGGCCAGTTCATCTACCTGGTCGGCAAGTTCGACTACGACGCGGTGCTGCACAAGGACCTGGAGGACGAGCGCGTGCACGTCTACCTCTATGGCACCGGCATGCAGAACTGGGAATACCTGGGCAGCCGCATCACCGACAGCGACGGCAAGATCGCCATGACCCTGCCGGCGCGCCCGGCCGGCGAGTACCGCGTGCGCATGGTGGTGGAGGGTGACCTGACCAGCGTGGACGGTTGGGTCAGCGTGGTCGAGAAGGGCCGCCAGGCGGTGCTGTTCGACATCGACGGCACCCTGACCATCAACGATTTCGAGGCCTACGCCGATTACCTCGGCATCAAGACCGCCACGCCCTATTACTACGCCCCGGAAACCGTGCGTGCCTACCAGCAGAAGGGCTACCAGATCGTCTACCTGACCGCGCGGCCCTACTGGGTCACCCGCGATGGTCGCGAGTGGTTCACCAAGCAGAACCTGCTGAGCTGGCACTACCGCAGCAACCCCTACGGCGACGGCCCGATTCCGCCGAACACCGTCGAGCACAAGAGCAACTACGTGCGCTACCTGCGCGAAACCGTCGGGCTGGACATCGTGCGTGCCTACGGCAATGCCAGCACCGACATCGAGGCCTACGCCAACGGCGGTATGCCCAAGGCCGATACCTGGATCATCGGCGAGAACGCCGGCAAGCAGGGCACCCAGGGCATCACCGGCGACTACGCCCTGCACTACGCCAACGTAGTGCAGAACACCCCGCCGGCGGCCTGCCGGCGCTGAGCCCTGCCCAACCCATGGCCGCCCCGGCCTGATATCCGGGGCGGCCATGCTTCCACGGGAGCGATTTCGCCGATTGCGGCACTCTCGCCCCAGGCTTCGGTCAACAAGGGGTTGGCGGCGCCCTGGTCCGCCATGCCCCATTTCGGGCGGTCAATCTCGTTGGAGGACAATCATGCGTACTTCTCTACTTTTATCCGCAGTTTTTGCGCTTTTCCTGGCGGGGTGTGACAAGGAACCCGACATGCCGACGCCCCCGCCGGCACCCGCTCCGCAAACCTCCGAACCGGCGCAGACCACGCCGCCCGCACCGCCGATGAGCGAGCCGGACGTTCCCGCCGAGCCCGCTCCGCAGCCGGCGCCGACCGAGCTGGAAGACGGAGCGATGGAACAACAGTAGGCGCCCCGTCCACGGAAAACCCGCCACCCGGCGGGTTTTTTGTGTCTGCTCCGCCCCCCGCCGCGGGCCGAGCCGCAACGCGAGCAGGCGTGTCTCGTCGGCCCTCAGGGTCGAGCTGCGCGGAGGCTGTCCCGGTTTTCCGACATGCGGTCGAGCGTTCCCGGCCCCTGCTGGTCGACAGACCAGGGAGTGGCCAGCGCGCCTCCGGCCATTCAGGACCGAACGGGAGGACGAGCATGAAGCGGGTGGGTGTGTTGCTGGTGGCGGGCGTGATGCTGCTGTCCCTGGGTCTGGTCCTGGCCCTGTGGGCGCTGGAGTCGCCCTGGGCCAAGCGGCAACTGGAAGACCGCCTCAGCCAGCGCCTGGACGGCCGGACCGTGCACCTGGGCAGCCTGGCGGTCGACTGGGGCTGGCCGCTGGCGGTGCACCTGGAAGACATTCGCATCGCCAATGCCGCCTGGGCCAGACATGAGCAGATGCTGCAGGCTGCCGCGCTGGACCTGACCCTGGATCTTGGCGAACTGCTGCGCGGCAACCTCAGCCTGGAACTGCTCGGGCTGGATCAGCCGGTCATCCACCTGGCGCGCCGTCAGGACGGCACCGTCAACTGGGCGCCGCTGCGCTCCGCCGACGCCGAGGACGACCAGGGCCTCGGCCTGCACCCCGCACTGATCGAGGTCAGCGAGGGCCGGCTCACCTACCGGGACCAGCAGCGTCAACTCCAGTTGGACGCTTCCTTCGCCACCGGCCGCGACGACGCGCAGCAGCGCCGGCTGAGCATCCAGGGCCAGGGTGAGTGGCAAGACCAGCCCTTGCAATTCGAGGTCGTCGGCGGGCCGCCGAGCCAGGCGCTGCAGCCCGACTCGCCCTACCGGCTGACCCTGCAGGGTCGTCTGGGACAGCTGCGCCTGGACTTCGAGGGCCAGGTCCGGGACCTGATGCAGCTCGACGCGTTGCACGGCGAGGCGAACCTGTCGGTACCAGACCCGGCCACCCTGGCCAGGTTGCTCGGCCGGCCCGACTGGCGGATGCCGGCCCTGGAGGCCGAGGCGCGCATCAGTCACCAGGGCCGGCGCTGGGCGCTGGACGACATTGAGATACAGGCCGGCGATAGCCAGCTGCACGGCTCGCTGGCCTTCCAGCGGGAGCAGCCGCTGCGACTCGAACTGAAGCTGCGGGCCGACCGGCTCGATCTCGACCGCTGGGCGCTGTCCGCGGCTGGCCCGGCGGCGGACGCCGGCTCCCTGGCGCAGGGGCTCGCCCCGTTGCGCCATTACCAGGGCCAGGTCGATATCGACATCGCCCGGCTCGCCTATGGCCAGGCAACGCTGAGCGACCTGCACCTGCGCGGCACGCTGGAGGACGGCCGCCTGCGCATCGAGCAGCTGCAGGCCAAGCAGGGCAATGGCGAGCTGAGCGCCCAGGCGACGCTGGATATCGCTGGGCCGGTGGCCAGCGGCAGCCTTGACCTGCAACTGGACAGCGTCGATCTCGGCCGGGCGCTGGCACCCCTGGGCCATGGCCAACTGGGCACGCTCGACGGGCAGGTGCAGGCCGAGTTCGGCGAAACCCTCTTGCGTATCGGCAACGCTCAGCTCGATTACCGCGCGCCGGCGCGGCAACTGCGCCTGCAGCTCAGCGCGGAATTCCTCGACGGCGACGGCCTGCACGTCCAGGGCGATGGCTCGCACCGGGGCGTGCCGCTGCAGTTCGACCTGCACCTCGGGCCGCCGCTCGCCCTGCTGGACACCGAGCAGAGCTACCGCGTCGAGGGCCGCCTGACCTCCGGCGACACCACGCTGGACGTCGACGGCAGCGTGACCCGGCCGCTGCAGTGGGCGGCCGCGCAGGGCCACTTCGTCATCGAGGGCTCCAGCCCCGCCCGGCTCAACCCTCTGGTCGGCTTCGGCCTGCCGTCGCTGCCCGGCTATCGCCTGGAAGGCCGACTGGACTGGCAAGAGCCCTTGCTGCGCCTGCAAGACCTGCAGGGCCGTTTCGGCGACAGCGATGTGGGCGGCGATGTGCGCCTGCGGCTGGGGCAGCGGCCGATGCTCTGGGCGACGTTGCGCTCGCAGGACCTGAACTTCGCCGACCTGCTGCCCCTGCAGGATGTCGCTACCGACTCGCGGCCCGAGGATGCCCGGGTCTTCTCCGCCCAGCCGTGGAACCTGGCGAGGATGCGCCGGCTCGACGTCGTACTGGATTACCAGGCGGACAACGTCGATACCCGCCATGTGCCGCTGGGCAGCGTCGACCTGGAGCTGAGCCTGCGACAGGGGCGGATGGACATCGAGCCGTTGCAGATCGGGCTGGGCGGCGGCCAGGTGTCCGGTCGGCTTGCCCTGGATGCGCGCCAGGCGCCGCTGAATGCCGAACTGCAACTGTCGATGCGCCAGGTGAACCTCAAGCCGCTGCTGCGCCGCGGCGAGTTGCCCAAGGTCGCCGCCGACTCCGCGGGCATCCTCGGTGGGCGGCTGGACGTGCAGTCTTCCGGAGATTCGATGGCGGCGCTGATGGCCCATCTCGAGGGCCAGCTGGAACTGGCCATGTCCGGCGGCCGTCTGGACCTGCTCACCGTCGAACTGCTCGGCCTGGATGGCGGCGAGCGGTTGGTGGGGACCCTGGCGGAGGACGACCAGGTGCCCGTGCAGTGCGCCTACGCGCGGTTCGACGCCGACGCCGGGGTGGCGCGGCTGGAACGCTTCTTCGTCAGCACCACGGATAGCAACTTCACCGGCGGCGGGCGCGTGGATCTGGGACGCGAGCGCCTGGACCTGGTGCTGGAGGCGCATCCCAAGGACTTCAGCGTGCTCTCCAGCGATTCGCCGGTGCAACTGCAGGGCACGCTGGGCGACCCGGAGGTCAGCGTGGTCTCCGACGAGCTGCTCGCCCGCGGCATCGCCAGCGTCGTCGGTGCCGTCGTCGCCCCGCCGCTGGCGATCCTGCCGTGGGTCGAGCCGGGCCTGGGCGAAGGCGCGGGCATGGGCTGCCGACGGGCGCTGGAGGCTTTCCAGGCTTCCGCCGATTGAGCGCCGGCTCAGGTGTTTGACTTCGACCCTTCGACCCGCTCGTCCTCGGCTGTGGATGGCGCCACGTTGGGCGTGCCGAACAGCCAGACGCGGTTGCGCCCGGTGGACTTGGCATAGTACATCGCGTGGTCGGCCTGGCTGAGCAGGATCGAGACGTCGCCGTCCTCGCCGTGGCTGAAGGCCACGCCGATGCTGGCGCCGAGCGCGACGTCGCGGCCCTTGATGTAGGCCGGCCGGGCCAGGCTGTCGAGGAAGCGCCCGGCCAGGGCGAGCCCGAACGCATCGTCCGGGACCGCCTCGCAGATCAGCACGAACTCGTCGCCGCCCAAGCGCGCCACCAGGTCGGTCTCGCGGGCGCAGGCCAGCAGCCGCTGCGCGACCTGTTGCAGCAGTTGGTCGCCGGCCTCGTGGCCGAGCCGGTCGTTGACCGCTTTGAACTCGTCCAGGTCGACCAGCATCAACGCCAGCCGCTCCTGGCGCCGGCGGGTGCGCAGCAGGGCGGACTCCAGGTGCTGGCGCAGCGCGGTGCGGTTGGCCAGGCCGGTCAGCGGGTCCTTCAACGCCAGCTCCAGGAGTTGCGCATTGGCCGCGGCCAGCGCCTCGGTGCGTTCGGCGACGCGCTGTTCGAGCACCTGCTCCTGCTCTTGCAAGGTCCGCAGCATCTGCTGCTGGGCGGCCAGGTGGGCGACCTGGGCCTGCTCCTTCTGGCGTTTCAGTTCGTTGAAACGGGCGGCCAGGGCGAACGAGAGCAGCAGCATTTCCAGGGCCGAGCCGATCTGCATGGAGTAGATGGTGGTGAAGTTGCTCGGCAGTACGCCGAAGTTGCGCAGCGCCAGCAGGCCGGCGCCGAGCAGCATCATGCTCCAGGCCAGCACGAAGATGCGTGCCCCCGGCACCCGCTGGATCGTGCAGCCGATGCCGCAGCTGAGCAGCAGCAAGGTGTGGACGATGGCGATGAGGGACATCACCTGCAGGCTGGTCTGCACGCTCAGCAGCGTCATCCAGGCGACCGCCGCCAGTTCGAGCAACGCCGCGCCGCCCAGCAGGCGGTGCCAGCGCGGCGCCTGGTGGGCGGTGTCGAGGAAGGCGCGGGTGAACAGGGTGGACACCGCCGCCGCCAGCGTCAGGCCCATGGGTAGCGTGCGGTTGGCCCAGGGCACCACCTGCGGCAGGAAGTACTGCGGACCGAAACCATTGATGGCCATCAGGCCGCTCGCGAAACAGAGCACGAACAGCACGTAGAGCAGGAAGCTGCGCTCGCGCAGCGCGAAGTACAGCAACAGGTTGTAGGCGGCCAGCGCCAGCAGCATGCCGAAGTACAGGGCGAGCACGCCGTAGCCGGCCTCGCTGTGGCGATGGAAGGCATCGGCTCGCCAGAGCCTGGCGTCCAGCGTCAGGCTGCCTTCGGACTGGGCGCGCACATACAGCGTGCGCTGCTCGCCGGGTAACAGGCGCAGGGTGAACACTGGGTTGCGGTGGGCGACGCTGCGCGCGGCGAACGGCAGGGTGTCGCCGGCCTGCTGCTGGCGCAGGCCGGCGGCGGTCGGCTCGAAGTAGTCCAGCCGATCCAGCGACGAGTAGCCGAACTCCAGGCGCCAGTCGCTGGGCTCTTGGGCGGCGGAGCGCAGGGACAGGCGCAGCCAGACCACATCCTGGGTGTAGCCGAAGTTGAGGTCGCTGCGCGCGGCGTCATGGACGAAGCCCGCCTCGTCGTTCAGCACCTGGGCGATCCCCAGTTCACCGCCGGGGTCGCGCAGCAGATCGACGTAGGGCAGCAGCGCGACCGACTCCTCGTCGCCGTGCAGCAGCAATTCGGGCGTGCGCGCATGGGCATGCCCGGCGGACGCCAGCAGCAGGCAAGCCACCAGCGCCGTCGAGAGCCAGAGGCAAAGGCGGCGGAAACGCCCGACGCTGGAGCGGCCGTCGTCCTTGAAGCGGGTCCCGCGTGGGCCGTAGCGAGCATGTAGCGCCATACGGAGGCCCTGGATCGAGGTCATCGCGGTGACGCGGCACACGAACGATGGTGGCGGCAAAGTGCCACATGGCTAGATTCAAGCCGAGTTCTAGCCGGTGCGCTTGTCCGTTGGTCAGGTCGCGCCGACCGACGGTTCAGGCAACCGCGCATCGCTCGGCTGCCAGCGGGGCGTCGCGGAGCAGCCAGGCGCGTTGCAGCAGCGGTTGCAGGCTGAGCAACTGCAGATGCACCTCGTCCATTTCCGGGTAGGCGGCGCTGAGGCGGTGCTCGTGCACGTGGTCGATCCAGCGCTCGTATTCCTGGCTGAGCAGGCCGGAGCTGGCGCAGATGCCGTACAGGGCGTCCACCAGCACGGCGCCCTGGCGCAGGCCGGGCGAGTCAATGTCGGGTTCGCTCCTGCGACCGGCGATCAGCGTCTGCAGTTGCCCGGAGAGTCGGCGCTGGCGCTCCAGCAGCCCGGCCAGCCAGTCGGGCCGCTCCTGTTCGCCCACCAGCGGTCCGCGCTTGCCGCCGATGTGCTGAATCAGGTCGCTGGCAGCGTGGAAGACCGGTGCGCTCCAGAACTGGCGGAGCAATTGCAACGGCGCCAGGGCATGGCCGAGCGTGCCGCATAGGCTGTCGCCGATCTGCTCCAGGCATAGCCAGGCGATGAAGTCGGCGGAACCCAGCAACTGCGCTTCGCGGCTCGGCGTGCCGGCTCGCCAGCCGCGCGGATAGCCGCTGCCGTCGAGATGTTCGTGCTGGTTGAGCAGGGCGTCGGCGACCGCGGGGTCGATGGTGGTGCGGATCATTTCGCGACTGACCACCGGATGTGACTCGAACTGGCGCTGCCCATCGGCGGTGGCCTGCGCCTCGCTCTGCATGAAATCCTCCGGCAGGTGCAGCAGGCCGATGTTGCGCGCCAGGGCGGCGGTGAACAGGCCCGGCCAGGACAGCCCGCGCCAGGTGCTGCACTTGGCCAGGGCCAGCGCCAGCAGGGCGCCGAACAGGGTACGTCGCAAGCGCGCCGGAAACATCGCCTGCATCACCGTCAGGCGCTGGCAGAGCAGGGGCTGGCGGTCCAGTGCGCTGCACAGTTCGGGCAGCGGCAAGGGCAGCAGGTCCAGTAGCGCGGCGCTGTCGGCGTGTCGGTCGGCCAGCGCGACGAAGACCTCGACCAGGCGCAAGCCATCCAGCTGGCCTTCGATGCCGATACTGGCGTCCAGCGGTTTGAGCAGTTTCTGCCGGGCCAGCTTGGTCAGCGTGGCTTCGTCCAACCTGGCGCCGCGGGCGAGCAGCTTGAGGCCGTGTTCGTTGCAGATGTCCTCGCTGGCGGTGATCTGGCGTTCGCGGTCGAGTTGAGCGAGATGGCGGCAGTAGACGTCCATATCGACGATGTCCCTGGTTGGATCGACTGATGGATTGACTCTAGCAGGCGATGGAAAAACCACCCGGGCTGCCGCTGCGGCGTCGATGACCGGCGTGGTTGCACGCGCCGGCTCGCTTGGCGTGGCCTGCGCTAGCGTAAACCCCGCCGCCGTCGGCCAAATGGCCGCAGGGTGCCTGGAGTTCGGCGTTTTCCGGGAAAAAATCCTGAAATCAGCAGGGTATTCAGGGTGGGTCCGCCGCTCGGCTTTCTACACTTTCTCTTACGTCCTATGCCGTAACCCTGGAGGCCAGCATGCGTATCGGAGTACCCAAGGAAATCAAGAATCACGAGTACCGCGTCGGCCTGACGCCGTCCTCGGTGGCGGAGCTGACCGGGCTCGGTCATCAGGTCTGGGTGCAGAGCCAGGCCGGCGCGGCCATCGGGTTCAGCGATGCCGACTTTCAGGCGGCCGGCGCGCAGATCGGCGCCGACGCCGAGGCGGTGTTCGCCGCCGCCGAGATGATCGTCAAGGTCAAGGAGCCGCTGGCCGAGGAACGTGCCCGGCTGCGCCCCGAGCAGACGCTGTTCACCTACCTGCACTTGGCCCCGGACCGCCCGCAGACCGACGATCTGCTGGCTTCCGGCGCCACCTGCATCGCCTACGAGACGGTCACCGACGCTCAGGGCCGGCTGCCGCTGCTGGCGCCGATGTCCGAAGTGGCCGGGCGCATGTCGATCCAGGCTGGTGCCTGCTGCCTGGAGAAAGCCCGCGGCGGTCGCGGTGTGCTGCTCGGCGGCGTGCCGGGCGTCGCCCCGGGCAAGGTGGTGATCCTCGGCGGCGGCGTGGTCGGCAGCCATGCCCTGGCGATGGCCGTTGGCATGGGCGCGGATGTCACCGTGCTGGACAAGAGTGTCGACGCCCTGCGCCGGCTCGACTCGCTGTACGGCAACCGCATCACCACGCTGTACTCGACCCGCGCGGCGGTACGCGAACAGGTGCTGGCCGCCGACCTGGTGATCGGCGGGGTGCTGATTCCCGGTGCGTCGGCGCCCAAGTTGGTCAGCGCGGAAATGGTCAGGCTGATGAAGGCTGGCGCGGTGCTGGTGGATGTCGCCATCGACCAGGGCGGGTGCGCGGAGACCTCGCGGGCCACCACCCATGCCGAGCCCACCTACGTGGTCGATGAGGTGGTGCACTACTGCGTGGCGAACATGCCCGGCGGCGTGGCGCGCACCTCTACCCTGGCGCTGAACAACGCCACGCTGCCGTTCGTCGTTGCCCTGGCGGAGAAGGGCACCCGGCGGGCTCTGGAAGAGGATGCGCACCTGCGCAACGGCCTGAACGTGGCCAAGGGGCAGCTCACCAACGCCAGCGTCGCCGAAGCCCATGGCCTGCCGTACCGGCCGGCGGCGGAGCTGCTCGCCCAGCTGTGATCCCGGCACTTCCCCGGCGCCTGCCGGTCAACCCCACGAGGCCGCCCGCTCCCGGGCGGCGCCACGTGGGAGGTTGTCATGCCGTATGTACTTGTGCTGATGGTGTTGGCGCTGGCCGGTTGCGGGGACCCGGAGCCCGGCAGCCTGCAAAACGTCGAGGAGAATTCCCAGGAGTACCACAACACCGCGACCGATCCCCAGGGGCCGCAAAAGATCTCGCCACCGCCGGAAATCACCGAGCAGTAGCCGGGCGCGCGGGCGGCCAGGCTGGCAAAGCCACTGCCTTGGCTCGCACGGACAGTGGTGAGCCGGCGCGGGCGGGCGCTCTAATGCCGGCACTGCTCTCTGGCGAAGGCTTCTGCGATGACTGCCGCACCCCGCACGACCCTGCTGATGCCCCTGCCGGCGCTGGACTTCGACCCGAGCGAGGTCGCGCTCGCCTGGCAGGCATTGCGTGCGGCGGGCCACCGGGTCCGCTTTGCCACGCCCGCCGGCAAGCCCGCCGAGGGCGATTCGCTGATGCTCGACGGCATGGGGCTCGACCCCTGGGGTTGGCTGCCGGGGTTGCGCAGGGTCAGGCTGCTCGGCCTGCTGCTGCGTGCCCGCGCCGATGCCCGCGAGGCCTATCGAGCGTTGTGCGATGACGCCGATTACCGCCAGCCCTTGCGCTATTCGCAACTGCGCGCCGAGTCATTCGATGGGCTGTTCCTGCCCGGCGGCCATCGCGCCCGAGGCATGCGTACCTATCTGGAAAGCGCTGCGCTGCAGGCCGTGGTCGCGGCGTTCTTCGCCCGCGACAAACCGGTGGCGGCGGTCTGCCATGGCGTGCTGCTGGCGGCGCGCAGCCTGAGGGACGACGGCCGCTCGGTGCTCTACGGGCGCAAGACCACCGCGCTGACCTGGAGCATGGAGCGCAGTGCCTGGCGGCTGACCCGGTTCTTCGGTCGCGTCTGGGACCCGCACTACTACCGCACCTACCGGGAAGCGCCCGGCGAGCCGGCCGGCTACATGAGCGTGCAGGCCGAGGTCACCCGTGCCCTGGCGCGCCCCGAGGACTTCCTCGATGTGCCGCTCGATGCGATCGACCGCTGGCGCAAGACCAGCGGCCTGCACCGTGACAGCCCCACCGACGAGCGCCCGGCGTTCGTCGTGCAGGACGGCAACTATCTGTCCGCGCGCTGGCCGGGGGATGTGCATACCCTCGCCCGACGCTTCGTCGAGCTGCTGGAAGAGTGAGCGCGGCGCGCTTCGGTGATGGGTGATGCGCTGAGACCCGGAATGACTCCACTGGGTCCCGGCTTTCGCCGGGGCGACGGTTCGAGAAGGGTGCGTGCTTCGTTCTCTATCGGGTGATGGAGCTGAGTAAGCGATATCCAGGCATCGCGGCGTTACACACTCACGCGCTTTCCCAGGCCCGTCGTACCGACGCAGGTCGGTATCCAGAGCCGGCAGCGCAGGCGTCTCGACATCCGTCTAGATCGTCAGGCGTACTGTCCCGCCGCATAGCCCGAGGCCCAGGCCCACTGGAAGTTGAAGCCGCCGAGGTGGCCGGTGACGTCCAGCACTTCGCCGATGAAGTACAGCCCCGGCGAGCGCTGCGATTCCATGGTCTTGGACGACACCTCATCCACGCTCACCCCGCCCAGGGTCACCTCGGCGGTGCGATAGCCCTCGGTGCCGGCCGGCACCAGTTGCCACTGCTGCAGCTTGGCGGCGATCGCCTTAAGCTCGGCGGGGCTGTACTGCTTCAGCGGTTTGGAGACGAACCAGCTGTCGGCCAGCAGGGCGGCCATCTTCTTGGTGAACAGCTCGCCGAGCAGGGTCTTCAGTTCGCTGTTCGGCCTCGTGGCCTGCTGTTCGGCCAGCCAGGTCGGCAGGTCCAGGTGTGGCAGCAGGTCGATCTCGATGACATCGCCCGGTTGCCAGTAGGAGGAAATCTGCAGGATCGCCGGCCCGCTCAGGCCGCGGTGGGTGAACAGAATGTTCTCGCGAAAGCTCTGGCCGTTGCAGCTCACCAGGCAGTCCTCCACCGAAGTGCCGGACAGCTCGCTGCATAGCGTTTTCAGCTGCGGGTCGGTGATAGTGAACGGCACCAGCCCGGCGCGGGTCGGCAGCACCTCATGGCCGAACTGCCGAGCCACCTGATAGCCGAAACCCGTGGCGCCGAGGGTCGGGATGGACAGGCCGCCGCTGGCGATCACCAGCGACTGGCAGCGCATCGGCCCGGCGCTGGTCTGCAGGCGGTAGCCGTCTTCCGCTTTCTCGATGCTGTCCACCGCGGTGTTCAGCAGCAGGTACGCGCCGGCCTCTTCGCACTCGGCCAGCAGCAGGTTGAGGATGTCGCTGGACTTGTTGTCGCAGAACAGCTGGCCGAGCTTCTTCTCGTGGTAGGCCACGCCGTGCTTGGCCACCAGACCGATGAAGTCCCACTGGGTGAAGCGTGCCAGGGCGGACTTGCAGAAGTGCGGGTTGCGCGAGAGGAAGTTGGCCGGCTCGCAGTACAGGTTGGTGAAGTTGCAACGTCCGCCGCCGGACATCAGGATTTTCTTGCCGGCCTTGTTGGCGTGGTCCAGCAGCAACACCTGGCGGCCGCGCCCGGCGGCGGTCGCCGCGCACATCAGGCCGGCGGCACCGGCGCCTATGATCAATACATCCACAACCCGCACGACAACGACCTCGCAGCAACAAGATGCCCGGCAACGGCCGGGCGCGGCAGTTTACCGCAGTGCTCGAGTGGACGGTGCTGCCTGCTGGCGCTCATCCGGCTACACCGAAAGGCGAGACCCGCAGCTGTAGGGGCGAATGTATTCGCCTGACCAGACACCGCCAGGCGAATGAATTCGCCCCTACAGGCAAGAAGTAGTGCGGGAAGACAGCGCTGCCTATCAATTGTGCAGGGTGCGCCCGCGCCCCTGGTTCTTGGCCTGGTACAACCGCAGGTCGGCCTCGTGCAGCAGGCTTTCCAAGTCTTCCGGTTCGCCGTGGTAGACGCCGGCGCTGAACGACAACGGCGGCGCGCCGACGGCGTACTTGAGGCCGGCGCAGGTGTCGCGCAGGCGGTCGAGGGCGGCGCTGACAGTGGCGCCATCCTCGGGGCTGACCAGGGCGAACTCCTCGCCGCCGAGGCGGCCCAGCAGGGCATCGGGGAAGGCCGCGCGCAGGGCGCGGGAGAAGGCCACGAGGGCAGCGTCGCCGCTGGCGTGGCCGTGCTCGTCGTTGATCACCTTGAAGAAGTCCAGGTCGATCATCGCTACGCTGAGGTACTGCTTGCTGCGCTGCGCCTGGCGGAACTGCGCGATGCCCTGCTCGTAGAAGGCGCGGCGGTTGTACAGGTTGGTCAGCGAGTCGAACTGCGCGGCCTGGCGCAGCGCGCGCATCATGTCGCGGCGCTCCAGCGTCGACATCACCCGGCAGTTGAGTTCCTCCGGGCAGAATGGCTTGCGCAGGAAGTCATCGGCGCCGTGCTTGATGAACAGCGCGCTGAGCGAACCCTTGGCGTCGGCGGAGAGGCCGAGAATGATCAGCTCGTTGCGCCGGTACTTCTGCCGCAGCAGCTTGACCAGGTCGAAGCCGCTGACGCCGGGCATGCTGTGGTCGACCAGGAACAGGTCGATGTCCGGCTGATCCAGCAGGATCTGCAGCGCCTCGTCGCCGTCGCGGGCGTCGATGATCTGGTACAGGTGCGGGGTGAGTACACGGCGGATGAAGTGGCGGGTGGCCTCGGAGTCCTCGGCGACGAGGATCTTCACGTGGCTGTTGCTCTCCAGTCGATGCAGCAGGCGAAAGGCATATTCGTAGGAGTGCTGGCTTTCCTTGAGCACGTAGTCGACCACGCCCTTGAGCAGCAGCTCGTCGCGGCGCTGCTCGTTATAGGAGCCGGTGAGCACGATGCAGGGCAGGTTGTAGCGCATGACCAGGTCGACGATCTCGCCGTTGGGTGCGTCTGGCAGGTTGAGGTCGACGATGGTGGCGAAGAACAGTTCGGCGGAGGTTTCCAGCAGGACCTGGGCCTCGCCGAGGGACGCGCAGAACACCGGTTGCAGGCCTGCTTCCTGATGGAACAGATGCTCAAGAATCTTCAGCACCAGGGCGCTGTCTTCGACGACCAGGATGTTGCGCACGACTGACTCCGCGTTGACCGAGGCGCGATCATATCGCAGTGACCGCTTTGTGCCAGTGTAGGCGGGTGGCGCAGGTGGGCGTCGACTCCGGTGCCGGGCGGTAGCGCAGGCGGCCCGGCAAGGCGGCATCGCTTGGGGGCGCCGGCCGGCGCCCCGCAGCGGTCAGATCACGTTGTAGGTCGGCAGGTGCTGGCTCTTCTGGCTTTGCAGCGAGCGGATATCCGGTCGCATGCCGGCGGCCATGGCCAGGTCGCGACGAATGGCGCCGATCAGCCAGTCGGTGCGTTCGTTCGATCCCACGGCCTGGTAGGGCAGCACGCGCTTGATCTGCTTGCCATCCTCTCCGTGCAACATGACCAGGTAATCCCCATCGGGGCGCTCTTTGGCGGACACGCTGAATTCAGGAAAAGCAGCCCTGATTCGCTCCAAGGTACGGTTCATGGGGTAGCCTCCATTCGCGGAAATACTCGGCTTTGCAAATAGCAGTCGCCATGCCAACCCGAAGCGAATAATTTTTCCTTATAAACCAATAAGTTAAATCGGAGCGAAAAACACCGGTCATGCAAAACGCATGATTTCGCGGTTTCCCGGCTTGCATTTTGCGGGACGGCGCCAGCCGGGTGGCAGTGTCTACAGCGCGTCCAGTGGCAACTGGGCACGGGCCGCGAGGGCCTGGCTTTCCAGGTGGTTGGCCGGTGCCGCCAGGTACAGTGGGCGGCCGGCCTCGGCCGCCAGGCGCTTGGCCTCATCGAGCAGGCGCCGACCGACGCCCCGGCCGCGGGTGACCTGGCGCACGCACAGATGCGACAGGCGCCAGCGCTGCGGACCGCGTTCGAGCAACGCGGCGCCGAGCAGGCGATCATTGAAGCGCCCGGCCAGCAGTTCGCCGCGGGCGAGGCCGGCCTCGACCAGCGCGGCGCCGTCGGCGTGGGGCGCCAGCAGCCAGGCTGGGGCGTCGGCGTAGATCTTCGCCAGGTCGCTGCGGTCCTGGGCGGAGGGGGCGCTGAGGGTTTCGACGACTACGGGCATGGCGGGGCTCCTCGGACGGGCCGCCGAGTGTAAACCCGCCCAGCCGCCGCCGGTAGCCGGCTCCGGCGTGGCACGCCTATAATGGCGGCCTTTTCCCGTGAGCTTTTGTGGAGCTGGTGATGGCCGAACGTACGGCATCCGTCGAGCGCAATACCCTGGAAACCCAGGTCAAGGTGTCGATCAACCTGGACGGCACGGGCAAGGCCCGTTTCGACATCGGCGTGCCCTTCCTCGAGCACATGCTCGACCAGATCGCCCGCCACGGCCTGATCGACCTCGACATCCAGTGCAAGGGCGATCTGCATATCGACGATCACCACACCGTCGAAGACGTCGGCATCACCCTCGGCCAGGCCTTCACCCAAGCGGTCGGCGACAAGAAGGGCATGACCCGCTACGGCCATTCCTACGTGCCGCTGGACGAAGCGTTGTCGCGCGTGGTGATCGATTTCTCCGGCCGCCCGGGGTTGCAGATGCACGTGCCCTTCACCCGCGCCAGCGTCGGCGGCTTCGATGTCGACCTGTTCCAGGAGTTCTTCCAGGGCTTCGTCAATCATGCGCTGGTTACCCTGCACATCGACAACCTGCGCGGGCACAACACCCACCACCAGATCGAAACCGTGTTCAAGGCCTTCGGCCGCGCGCTGCGCATGGCCGTCGAGCTGGACCCGCGCATGGCCGGGCAGATGCCATCCACCAAGGGCGTGCTCTGATGCAAACGGTTGCAGTCATCGACTATGGCATGGGCAACCTGCACTCGGTGGCCAAGGCCCTGGAGCACGTCGGCGCCGGCAAGGTGCTGGTCACCAGCGATGCGGCGGTGATCCGCGAGGCCGACCGCGTGGTGTTCCCCGGCGTCGGTGCGATCCGCGATTGCATGGCCGAAATCCGCCGCCTGGGCTTCGACGACCTAGTCCGCGAGGTCAGCGTCGACCGCCCGTTCCTCGGCATCTGCGTCGGCATGCAGGCGCTGCTGGAACGCAGCGAGGAGAACGGCGGCGTCGACTGCATCGGCCTGTTTCCCGGCCAGGTGCGCTTCTTCGGCAAGGACCTGCATGAAGACGGCGAGCAGCTGAAGGTGCCGCACATGGGCTGGAACGAAGTCCGGCAGAGCGTCAGCCACCCGCTCTGGCACAGCATTCCCGACCTGGCGCGCTTCTATTTCGTGCACAGCTACTACATCGAGGCCGGCAACCCCCGGCAGGTGGTCGGGCACGGCCACTATGGCGTCGACTTCGCCGCCGCGCTGGCCGAGGGCTCGCGCTTCGCCGTGCAGTTCCACCCGGAGAAGAGCCATACCCATGGCCTGCAACTGCTGCAGAACTTCGCCGCCTGGGACGGGCGCTGGTAATGAGCAAGGGCAAGGCCAGGCCGCCGCTGTTGCAGCTCGACGCCGAGCAGAACCAGGCGGCGCTGGACCGGCTCAAGCGCTTTCTCGACGAGCGCTTCGAGCTGCAGCTGGGCAGCTTCGAGGTGCAGGAGCTGCTTGACCTGTTCAGCCAGGACATTGCCCCCTACTACTACAACAAGGCGATCTTCGACGTGCAGACGCACCTGAAGGACAGGTTCGAAAGCATCGAAAGCGACTTGTGGGCGCTCGAAAAGAGCTGACCCATCCCGATTCACACGACTCAAGCAGGTTCACCGATGCTCATCATTCCCGCTATCGATCTGAAGGACGGCGCCTGCGTGCGCCTGCGCCAGGGCCGCATGGAAGACTCCACGGTGTTTTCCGACGACCCGGTGGCCATGGCTGCGCGCTGGGTGGACGGTGGCTGCCGGCGCCTGCACCTGGTCGACCTGAACGGTGCCTTCGAGGGGCAGCCGGTGAACGGCGAGGTGGTCACTGCGATCGCCAGGCGCTATCCGGGCCTGCCGATCCAGATCGGCGGCGGCATTCGCTCGCTGGAAACCATCGAGCACTACGTCAGGGCCGGCGTCAGCTACGTGATCATCGGCACCAAGGCGGTGAAGCAGCCTGAGTTCGTCACCGAGGCCTGCAAGGCCTTCCCGGGCAAGGTCATCGTCGGCCTGGACGCCAAGGACGGCTTCGTTGCCACCGACGGCTGGGCCGAGGTCTCGACCGTGCAGGCCACCGATCTGGCCAAGCGATTCGAGGCCGACGGCGTGTCCGCCATCGTTTACACCGACATCGCCAAGGACGGCATGATGCAGGGCTGCAACATCCCCGCGACCGTGGCTCTGGCCAACGCCAGCCGCATTCCGGTGATCGCCTCCGGCGGCATCCACAACATTGGCGATATCCAGGCCCTGCTGGATACCAATAATCGTGGCATCGTCGGCGCCATCACCGGGCGGGCGATCTACGAAGGCACGCTGGACGTCGCCGAGGCCCAGGCGATCTGCGACCTGAAGTACAAGGACGAGTGAGCGGGCGGCAAGCGCCAAGACGGTAGGGCGGGTGAAACCCGCCGCAACTGACGTAATCTTTACCGGTGGGTTGCACCCACCCTACGGGAGCTCCCCATGGCCCTGGCCAAACGCATCATTCCCTGCCTCGACGTCGACAACGGTCGTGTGGTCAAGGGTGTCAAGTTCGAGAACATCCGCGACGCCGGCGATCCGGTGGAAATTGCCCGTCGCTACGATGAACAGGGCGCCGACGAGATCACCTTCCTCGACATCACCGCCAGCGTCGATGGCCGCGACACGACCCTGCACACCGTCGAGCGCATGGCCAGCCAGGTGTTCATCCCGCTGACCGTTGGCGGTGGCGTGCGCACCGTGCAGGACATCCGCAACCTGCTCAATGCCGGGGCCGACAAGGTGTCGATCAACACCGCCGCGGTGTTCAATCCGGAGTTCGTCGGCGAGGCGGCACAGCGCTTCGGCTCGCAATGCATCGTTGTGGCCATCGACGCGAAGAAAGTGTCCGCGCCCGGCGAAGCGCCGCGCTGGGAAATCTTCACCCACGGCGGGCGCAAGCCCACCGGCCTGGACGCGGTGCTCTGGGCGAAGAAGATGGAAGACCTCGGTGCCGGCGAAATCCTGCTGACCAGCATGGATCAGGACGGCATGAAGAACGGTTTCGACCTCGGCGTCACCCGCGCCATCAGCGAGGCCGTCGGCATCCCGGTGATTGCCTCCGGCGGCGTCGGCAACCTCGAGCATCTGGCCGACGGCATCCTCGAGGGCAAGGCCGACGCGGTGCTCGCCGCGAGCATCTTTCACTTCGGTGAGTTCACCGTGCCGGAAGCCAAGGCCTACCTCGCCAGTCGCGGCATCGTGGTGCGCTGATCGACAAACGGCCGCATTTGGCGGCCAATCCTGTGCGCGAGTCGACGGTGCGCGCTAGGCTTTTCGAATAGAGTCGGCGCCCCGCGTTTCAAGCCCCAAATTCCCCATAACGATAACTGCCGACATGGAGTCTCTATGCCTGCTTTACGGCTGTTTGCCGCTGCCATTCTGTTTTGCCTGAGCGGCGTTTGCCGCGCCGAGCCCCTGGTTCTGCTGACCGAGAACCTGGCGCCGTTCAACATGGCCGCCAATGGCGGCAACTTCGCCCGTGGCGATGACGTGCTCGGTATCAGCACCGACACCTTGCGCGAGATGTGCCACCGCGCGGCCGTCGAATGCCAGGTGATCCTGCGCTTCCCCTGGGGCCGGGTCTATCAGCAGGCCCTCGACGAGCAGGGTTATGGCGTGTTCTCCACTGCCCGCACGCCGGAGCGCGAGCGCCTCTTCAAGTGGGTCGGGCCGATCGCCAGCAACGACTGGGTGCTGCTGGCCAAGGCCGACAGCGGTATCCAGCTGGGGAGCCTGCAGGATGCCGCCCAGTATCGAATCGGCGGCTACAAGGGCGATGCCATCAGCCAGCACCTGATCGACCGGGGCCTGACGGTACAGACCTCGCTGCGCGACACCGAGAATGTGAAGAAACTGCTCAAAGGACAGATCGACCTGTGGGCCACCGCCGACCCGACCGGGCGCTACGTGGCCAAGCAGGAAGGTTTGGAGAACCTGGTGGTGGCGCACCGCTTCAACACCGCCGAGCTGTACCTGGCCCTGAATCCCAATACCTCCGACGAAGTGGTGCAGAAGTTGCAGGCTGCCCTGGAGAGCCTGCGAGCGGACGGCAGCCTGCAGGAGATCGTGAAGAAATACATGTAACAAGAGGCGACCGTTCGGTCCCGATTTGCCATCGGGACTGGGCCAGGGCGTCTTGCCTGGGTATGCTGGGCCCACTGCCACTATAACTAGACAAGAGAGCCGCTAATGTTCAGACGCTTGCTGCTGACCCTGGCCAGCACCATGCTGGTGCTGGCCGGTACCGTCCATGCCGAAACCAGCGAGAACTACACCGTCGTGCTGCTGACGGAAAACTTCCCGCCGTACAACATGGCCATCAACGGCAAGAACTTTGCCCAGGAAGACAATATCGACGGCATTGCCGTGGATATCGTGCGCGAGATGTTCAAGCGCGCCGGGGTCAAGTACAACATGACCCTGCGCTTCCCCTGGGATCGCATCTACAAGCTGGCGCTCGACAAACCCGGCTATGGTGTGTTCTCCACCGCCCGTCTGCCGGAGCGTGAGGAGCAGTTCAAATGGGTCGGTCCGCTCGGGCCGGACGACTGGGTATTGCTGGCCAGGGGCGACAGCCAGATTCAGCTCAACAGCCTGGACGAAGCGAAAAAATATCGGGTCGGCGCTTATAAAGGCGATGCCATTGCCGAATACCTGACCGAGCAGGGGTTGGAACCGATCACCGCCCTTCGCGACCAGCAGAACGCAGTGAAGCTGGACAAGGGCCAGATCGACCTCTGGGCCACCGGCGACCCGGCCGGGCGCTACCTGGCCAAGCAGGAAGGTGTGTCGGGCCTGAAAACGGTGTTGCGTTTCGACAGTGCCGAACTCTACCTGGCGCTGAACCCGAACGTGCCGGACGAGATCGTGCAGAAGCTGCAGGCCGCGCTGGACCAGATGCGCGCCGAGGGCATGGTCGACGAGATTCTCAACAGCTACCTGTAAACCTTGTCGCGGCGGCCAGGCCCTCGGGCCAGCCGCCAAAACGGAGCCGCGTCCGTCGGCGGATGCGCCACAGCCAGGATGGCCCAACCATAACTACAAACCATGGGGAGCGGTATTAGCCATGCTGAAACTACTGCAACGGAGTTTATTGCTAGGTCTGGTCCTGGTCGCCGCTACAGCTCGCGCTGAGCTGCCGGCCGACTACAAGGTGGTATTGCTGACGGAAAACTTTCCGCCGTTCAACATGGCGGTGGACGACAAGAACTTCGCCCGTGACGAAGGCATCGACGGCATCAGCGCCGATATCGTGCGCGAGATGTTCAAGCGCGCCGGCATCAACTACAACCTGAGCCTGCGCTTTCCCTGGGACCGCCTGTACAAGCTGACCCTCGACAAGCCCAGCTACGGGCTGTTCTCCACCACGTTCACCCCCGAGCGCCAGCCGCTGTTCAAGTGGGTCGGGCCGATTGCCAACACCGGCTGGGTGCTGCTCGCCGCGCCGGGCAACAACATCAGCATCGGCAGCCTCAAGGAAGCCAGCAAATACCGCATCGGTGCCTACAAGAACGACGCGGTCAGCCAGCATCTGGAAAGCCAGGGCCTGGAGCCGATCAACGCGCTGCGCGACCAGCAGAACGTGCAGAAGCTGCTCAAGGGCCAGATCGACCTGTGGGCGACCACCGACCCGGTGGGCCGCTACCTGGCCAAGCAGGAGGGCGTGTCCGGGCTGCAGACCGTGCTGCGCTTCAACGATGCCGAGCTCTACCTGGCGCTGAACAAGGACACCCCGGACGAAGTGGTGGAGCGCCTGCAAAAGGCCCTCGACGAGCTGCGCGCCGAAGGCTACGTCGACGACATCACCAACAGCTACCTGTAGAGCAGCTTCGCGCCCCAAGCTGCAACTAAGGTCAGAGCGAGTACGCGGTTAAGGCGCCGTTGCAATCCGGGGCGCGCTCCCGGATTGCGCCGCGTTCCGCGGCACAACTGCCGATGACGGCGCCGGCTACATGTTCCGGCCCAGCCGTGAAGCGCAGTACGGCTCGGGCATGCGTGGCCTATTCCCCGCGAGTGATATTCAGCCCTTTCAGCAGGTTCAGTGCCTGGCTCAGCTGGTAGTCGTCGTCCTGCGGGCGCGGCTCGCTGGCGGCCTTCTTGCTGCTGGGCTTGTCCGGGCCGCCATTGCCGTTGCCCAGGTGCCCCTCCAGATCCGCTTCCCTGATGCTTTGCTGGTCCTGTTCGCGGGTCAGCTTGGCGCGGGCGACCTCGATGTCCGGCACGATGCCCTGGGCCTGGATCGAGCGGCCGTTGGGGGTGAAATACAGCGCGGTGGTCAGCTTCAGGGCGCGCTCGTTGTTCAGCGGCAGCACGGTCTGGACCGAACCCTTGCCGAAGCTGTCGGTACCCATCAGCACCGCGCGCTTGTGATCCTGCAGGGCACCGGCGACGATTTCCGAGGCCGAGGCGCTGCCGCCGTTGATCAGCACCACCAGCGGCACGCCCTCGCTGAGGTTGTCCGGGTCGGCGGAGAAGCGCAGCTCGGAGTTGGCGATGCGACCCTTGGTGTAGACGATCAGGCCCTTGTCCAGGAAATGGTCGGCGACTTCCACCGCCGCCTGCAGCACTCCGCCAGGGTTGTTGCGCAGGTCCAGTACCAGGCCGTTGAGCTTCTTGCCGCCGTTGTCCTTCTTCAGGCGGGCCAGGGCCTTGCCGACTTCCTCGCCCGTGTTGATCTGGAACTGGGTGACGCGCACGTAGCCGTAGCCATCGTCGAGCAACTGGCTCTTCACGCTCTTGACCTTGATGGCGGCGCGGATCAATTCGACATCGTAAGGCTTGCCGCCTTCGCGAATCAGCGTCAGCTGGATCTTGCTGCCCGGCTTGCCGCGCATCTTGTCCACCGCTTCCATCATCGACAGGCCCTTGGTCGGCTGGCCGTCGATCTTGATGATCAGGTCGCCGGCCTCGATGCCTGCGCGGGCGGCGGGGGTGTCGTCGATCGGTGTGACCACCTTGACGAAGCCGTCCTCCAGGCCGACTTCGATGCCCAGCCCGCCGAACTCGCCGCTGGTGCTTTCCTGCAGCTCGCGGAAGTCTTCCGGCTCCAGGTAGGCCGAGTGCGGATCGAGGTTGCTGAGCATGCCCTTGATGGCATTCTCCAGCAGTGTCTTGTCGTCCACCGGCTCGACATAGGCGGCCTTGATGCGGTCGAGCACCTCGGCGAAGGTGCGCAGTTCATCCAGCGGCAACGGTGCCTTGGTGTCCGCCACCGCCGCGCCGGCAACGGGCTCATCGGCGTGGGCTGCTGGCAGGCCGGCCAGCAGGCCGAGGACCAGGGCGAGGCTGGTGAGGCGGAAGCAATGCGGCATATCCAACTAACTCCTAATGTTTAGGGGCGGCGCCTGGCTGGCCACCGAAATTCCGTTGCGTCCGGCGGGCCGGTCAACCCTGGGCGCGGCACCATTGCAGCGGGTCGCTGGGGCGGCCCTGCTGGCGAATGGCGAAGTACAGGGCGGGGGTGTCCTGTCCGCCGCTGTTGCCGACGGTGGCGATGGGGTCGCCAGCCTTGACGATCTCGCCGGCATCCTTGAGCAGACTCTGGTTGTGACCGTAGAGGCTCAGATATCCGTTGCCATGGTCGAGAATGACCAGAAGTCCGGCACCGCGCAACCAGTCGGCGAACACCACCCGGCCGCCGTGCACGGCGCGTACCTGGCTGCCGGAACTGGCGCCGATCAGTACGCCGTCCCACTTGCTTCGAGGGTCGCCATTGCGAGGAGTGCCGTAGGCGGCGATCAAGCGGCCATCCACTGGCCATGGCAACTTGCCGCGTGCCTTGGCGAAGGGGCCACCGTAGACGGCGCCGCTGCTGGAAACCAGGGGGCCGCGGGCGGCCGGCTCGCCGCCCTGGCGTTGTTCGCGCTGCTCGGCAAGCAGTCGTTGGCGGGCCTGTTCGGCTTCGCGGGCCTGGCGGGCGAGGGTTTCGTCGATGGTCTTGATCAGGCGATCGAGCTGGGCCTGGTCCTGCTGGCGCGCCTTGAGCTTCTTGTCGCCGGCGCCGTATTCGCGGTCGAGCTTGGCCAGGGCCTGCTGGCGCTCCTTGCGCACTGCGTCGAGCTGGGCGCGGTGATCGTCGAGCGCGCTCTTCTGCGCCACCAGCTCGGCCTGGTGGGCGGCGATCTCGTCTTCGACGTTGGCCAACTGCCGCAGGGTCTCGTTGAAAGCGCCGAGCTGCTCGAGGCGCGCCTGGTTCACGTAGTCGTAGTAGCTTAGGGTGCGGGCGAAGCGTTCCGGCTGCTGCTGGTTGAGCAGCAGCTTGAGGTATTCCTGGCGGCCACTCTGGTAGGCGGCGCGGGCCTGGATGCCGATCAGCCGCTGCTGTTCGAGGCGTGCGCCTTCGAGCGTGCTCTTTTCCTTGTCCAGGCGCTCGAGCTCGGTTTCGCTGTCCTTCAGCTCGTGCTCCAGATCCTTCACCTGGCGCTCCAGCTGGCCCATTTCGCTTTCGGTCTTCTGCAGTTCCTTCTGCACGCCGGACTTCTCCTGCTGCAGCTTGTCCAGCAGCTTCTTCAGTTCGGCGACATCCTGGCGGGCGGCTTCGAGTTGTTTCTGGGCGTCGGCGCGCTCGTCGGCGAAGGCCGGAGCGAGCAGGCTGATCAGGGCGAGGAAGAACAGGGTGCGGAACATGGGGCGTGCGACACCGGAGGGAAGAGGCAGGCCCTAGTATGCCGAAGCGCGCGGGAAGCTAAAAGCGCGAAGCCGGAAGCGCGTCAAGCTTCCGGCCTTGTGCGGGTGGTTCAGTCGAGTTCGACGATGGAGCGGCCGGTCATTTCCTGCGGTTGCGGCAGGCCAAGCAGCGCCAGCATGGTCGGCGCCACGTCGGCCAGCACGCCGCCTTCGCGAATGCGCAGGTGGCGTTTGCCGACATAGATGAACGGTACCGGCTCACAGGTATGGGCGGTGTGCGCCTGGCCGGTAACTTCGTCTTCCATCTGCTCGACGTTGCCGTGGTCGGCGGTGATCAGCGCCTCGCCGCCGACCTTGTCCAGCGCCTCGACGATGCGACCGACGCAGCTGTCCAGGCATTCCACTGCTTTCACCGCCGCCTCGAATACGCCGGTGTGGCCGACCATGTCGCCATTGGCATAGTTGACGACGATCACGTCGAAGCGCTGGTTCTCGATGGCCTCGACGATCCGGTCGGTGACTTCCGGAGCGCTCATCTCGGGCTTGAGGTCGTAGGTGGCGACGTTCGGCGAGGGAATGAGGATGCGCTCTTCGCCGGGAAACGGCTCTTCGCGGCCGCCGGAGAAGAAGAAGGTGACGTGGGCGTACTTCTCGGTCTCGGCGATGCGCAGCTGGGTCAGGCCGTTATTGGCCAGGTACTCGCCGAGCACGTTGGTCAGCGGTGCCGGCGGGAAGGCGCAGGGGGCCGGGATGCTCGCCGCGTACTGGGTGAGCATGACGAAGCCGGCCAGTTGCGGCACGCGCTGGCGCGGGAATTCCTTGAAATCCGCCTCGACGAAGGCGCGGGTCAGCTCGCGGGCGCGGTCGGCGCGGAAGTTCATGAACACCACGGCGTCACCGTCTTCCACGGTTACCGGCTCGCCGATCACCGTGGCCTTGACGAACTCGTCGCTCTCGCCGCGCTCGTAGGCCGCCAGCAAGCCCTCCACGCCGTTGGCGGCGCGGTAGTCGGCCTGGCCATCGACGATCAGGTGGTAGGCCTGTTCGACGCGGTCCCAGCGGTTGTCGCGGTCCATCGCGAAGTAGCGGCCGACCAGCGAGGCGATGCGGCCCTTGCCGAGCTTGGCGAAGGCGGCGTCGAGCAGCTCGATGGAACTTTGCGCGCTTTTCGGCGGCGTATCGCGGCCGTCGAGGAAGGCGTGCAGGTAGATTTTTTCCGCTCCGCGCTGGGCGGCCAGTTCGGCCATGGCCGCCAGGTGCTCTTCATGGCTGTGCACGCCGCCGGGGGAGAGCAGGCCGAGGATATGCACCGCCTTGCCGGCACCGACCGCCTGGTCGACCGCACCGCAAAGGGTCGGGTTGGCGAAGAACTCGCCGTCGCGGATGGCCTTGGTGACACGGGTGAAATCCTGGTACACCACGCGGCCGGCGCCGAGGTTCATGTGACCCACTTCCGAGTTGCCCATCTGCCCGTCGGGCAGGCCGACATCCATGCCGCTGCCGGAGATCAGGCCGTGCGGCTGGGTGGCGCGCAGGCGGTCGTAGACCGGGGTGTTGGCGGCGTGGATCGCGTTGTATTCGGGGCTGTCGCTGTGACCGAAGCCGTCCAGAATGATCAGTACCAGGGGTTTGCGGGTAGCGGTCATGGGGGTTCGACTCGTTGGGGCCCGGCGCACCAGGCGTGAAAAAGGCGGGCATTTTAACCCAGTGTGACGCCCCTGACACGGCTGGCCGTTTCGCGGGTTCAGCCGGCTCCGGGGGCTGTGTATACTGGCCGGCATTTTACCGCCCCTGGAAACTATTGATGGTCGCCCACCTGATCGAATTCGCCACCCACCACTATGTGCTCAGCGGTCTGTTCGTGCTGCTGCTGGCGCTGCTGATCTTCACCGAGATGCGTCGCGGCGGGCAGAGCCTGAGCACACGCGAGCTGACCGCCCTGGTCAACGCCGAGACCGGCGTGGTGCTGGACGTTCGTCCGAAGAAGGACTTCGACACCGGGCATATCGTCGATGCCCTGAACATTCCTTTCGAGAAGCTGGTCAACCGTATGGCCGAGCTGGAAAAGCACAAGGCCAAGACCCTCATCGTGGTCGACGCCATGGGGCAGCACGCCGGCAGCATCTGCCGCGAGCTGCAAAAGGCTGGCTTTACCGCCGCCAAGCTGTCCGGCGGTATCGCCAGCTGGCGTGGAGATAATCTGCCGCTGGTCAAGTGATATGTCGAAAGTCGTCATCTACACCACCGCCTGGTGCCCCTACTGCATACGAGCCAAGCAGTTGCTCGGCAAGAAGGGTGTCGCCTACGAAGAGATCGCAGTCGACGGCAAGCCCGAACTGCGCAGCGAGATGACCCGCAAGGCCGGTCGCACCTCGGTGCCGCAGATCTGGATCGATGACACCCATGTCGGCGGTTGCGACGATCTCTATGCCATGGAGCGTGCGGGCAAGCTGGACGCGCTGCTCAAATCCTGAACCATCGATAAACGCACGAACAAGAAGGCTTTGCCATGACCGAACAAACAAGCAACGGCGCGAACGGCGCTTCCCAGAACGCCGAAGGCCCGCAGTTCTCCCTGCAGCGCATCTATGTGCGCGACCTGTCCTTCGAAGCGCCGAAGAGCCCGGAGATCTTCCGCCAGGAGTGGAACCCGAGCGTCGCCCTGGACCTGAATACCCGCCAGAAGACCCTGGAAGGCGACTTCCATGAAGTGGTGCTGACGGTATCGGTCACTGTGAAGAATGGCGAGGAAACCGCCTTCATCGCCGAAGTGCAGCAGGCCGGCATCTTCCTGATCAAGGGCCTGGACGCGGCGTCCATGAGCCATACCCTCGGCGCCTTCTGCCCGAACATCCTGTTCCCCTACGCGCGCGAAACCCTCGACAGCCTGGTCACCCGCGGCTCGTTCCCGGCGCTGATGCTGTCCCCGGTAAACTTCGACGCCCTCTACGCCCAGGAACTGGCGCGCATGCAGGCCGCCGGCGAGGTACAGGCCCAGGCCTGATCTGCCTTTGCGAAGAGCTGGAAAAGCGCCTCAGGGCGCATTTTCTGGTTCTAGGCGGATTCAAGGGGGGAGTGATTTGTCCGGCAGGGACATGGGTCAAAGTGGCAGTCGCCAAAATGCACCCAATTCCCCCTCCCTTTGTTGTCGCCGTGCATCCTGTCGATCTTGCCGTTCTCTGGCCAGGCTATGGCGTCGTAGCCTCTTGCCCCATTGCCGACAACACCCTGCTGCTTGCGCTGGAATCCCTAGCCAAGTGCCCTGGTTTGGGTGCTGCCAGCAGCCCAGTGCTTTGATCCACGAACGACACCTGCGCCGAGTGACCGCGATCTGTTGGCTCAACGAATTCAGCTCTAGCTGCTCCTACGCCGCGTGGACTGCCCGCGCTTTGGGCGAGTGACCGAGCTGATCGATTGGCTGGAATCCGCTTCTCGCCTGACTCGGCGTTTGCGGGTTTGGAGGGCTTGCTGCGGATTCTGCCCGCCTACCCTCAAACCCTCGACAAGCGCCACCTGGAGGCGGAGGTCGGCACTTTCGAGCCGGGCGCGGTGCGCCGTCCGGTGATGGACGAGTGCGCCCCGCACTCGGGGCATCGCTATGCCGCGGTGATCATGGATGCTAAGCGAACGCAGATGCTGCGATTCGGCCGCGGCAATGAATTGCTGCGAGGCTATTCGTCCGTTCTTCGAGTTAGTCGGCGAACACTGCCTGAAGATCGATGCGGTGGCGATGGGCATAAACACTGCTTTCGGCCGGGAGCTGAAGCCCGTAAGCCGAATTGGTTTGCGACCTGTGCCACGTGATGGCGCGCTATTGGTGTGAGGTGATTGATCATTTCCGCCCCGATCAGCCCTCTGCGGAACGACGAGCCGGTGCACAAGGTAGTCAAGCGCAGTCGCTGGTTGCTGTTGCGCAATGCAGAAAAGCCTGAGGGACGACCGAGCCGTGCAGCTGCAGAAGCTGCTCGCTGCCAATCAGCCACTGGCCTCGGCGTGTCTGCGATAGCGGCTTGCCGCCACTACCGTGCTTCGCCAAAAAAAACTGGGGCGCTATCCTCGCCGCCGCCCGAGTCCCCATGCAAGCACGCCAGCCTGCAGGAGGGCGTGAATAATTACATCAAGGCCATCAAGCGAGTGGCCAACGGCTTCCGGGGCCCGGGCAAATTCAAGGTCACCTTCCTCGGAGAGGCGCGATGAACAAAAAATAACCCCCTCTTCCGATTGGCAGAGGGGTCGTTTTTCAGCGCTACGAAGAAGCGCCGATGGGCTACTCGTCGAGGAAGGAGCGCAGGTGCTCGCTCCGCGACGGGTGACGCAGCTTGCGCAGTGCCTTGGCTTCGATCTGGCGGATACGCTCGCGGGTGACGTCGAACTGCTTGCCGACTTCCTCGAGGGTGTGGTCGGTATTCATGTCGATGCCGAAGCGCATGCGCAGCACCTTGGCTTCACGGGCGGTGAGCCCGGCCAGTACTTCGCGGGTGGCTTCCTTGAGGCTTTCCACCGTCGCCACGTCGATCGGCGATTGCATGGTGGAGTCCTCGATGAAGTCGCCCAGGTGCGAGTCTTCGTCGTCGCCGATCGGAGTCTCCATGGAGATCGGCTCTTTGGCGATCTTCAACACCTTGCGGATCTTGTCCTCGGGCATCTCCATGCGCTCGCCCAGTTCCTCCGGAGTGGGCTCGCGACCCATTTCCTGCAGCATCTGGCGGGAGATGCGGTTGAGCTTGTTGATCGTCTCGATCATGTGCACCGGAATCCGGATGGTGCGCGCCTGGTCGGCGATCGAGCGGGTGATCGCCTGGCGGATCCACCAAGTGGCGTAGGTCGAGAACTTGTAGCCGCGGCGGTATTCGAACTTGTCCACCGCCTTCATCAGGCCGATGTTGCCTTCCTGGATCAGGTCGAGGAACTGCAGGCCGCGGTTGGTGTACTTCTTGGCGATGGAGATCACCAGGCGCAGGTTGGCCTCGACCATCTCTTTCTTCGCCCGGCGGGCCTTGGCCTCGCCGATCGACATGCGGCGGTTGATGTCCTTGATCTCGCCGATCACCAGGGCGGTTTCTTCCTGCAGGTCGATCAGCTTCTGCTGATTACGCTGGATGTCGCCCTGCAGGCGGCCGATGGCCTCGGCGTACTTGCTCTTGCCGTTGGCGAGCTGCACGCTCCAGTCGAGATCGGTTTCGTGATTCGGGAACTGGCGCAGGAAATCGGCACGCGGCATGCGAGCATCGCGTACGCACAGTTGCATGATCGCCCGCTCCTGGCCGCGTACGCGGTCCAGGGCGCCGCGCACACGCTCGACCAGCGCGTCGAACTGCTTGGGTACCAGCTTGATCGGCATGAACAGCTCGGCCAGCGCCTGCTGCTCGGCGGTTGCCTGCGGGCTGCCGCGGCCATGCTTCTTCAGGGCCTTGCGGGTCTTCTCGGCCTGCTCGGCAATGGCGCCAAAGCGCTGGCGGGCGACTTCCGGGTCCGGGCCGCCATCGCCTTCTTCTTCTTCGCTGTCGTCGTCGCTCTCTTCGTCGTCATCGTCGTCGCTGGCCTCGGCGGCCTTGCTCTTGATGTCGACAGGCACTTCAGCGGGCGCGGCGGCGCCATCGTCGTCGGGATCGAGATAGCCGCTGAGCACGTCGGACAGGCGCCCGCCCTCGGTGGTGACGCGCTCGTATTCGGCGAGAATGGAGTCGACGGTGCCGGGGAAGTAGGAGATGGCACCCATCACCTCGCGAATGCCTTCCTCGATGCGCTTGGCGATTTCGATCTCGCCTTCGCGGGTCAGCAGTTCCACGGTGCCCATTTCGCGCATGTACATGCGCACCGGGTCGGTGGTGCGGCCGATATCGGTTTCCACGGCGGCCAACGCGGCGGCCGCTTCCTCGGCAGCGGCTTCGTCGGTGTCGGCCTCGGCCAACAACAGGGCATCCGCATCCGGGGCACTCTCGAATACGTTGATGCCCATGTCGTTGATCATGCGAATGATGTCTTCCACCTGTTCCGGATCGGAAATATCCTCCGGCAGATGGTCGTTGACCTCCGCGTAAGTCAGGTAACCCTGCTCACGACCACGGCTGATCAACTCTTTCAAACGAGACTGCTGTTGTGCTTTTCCGGACATAACACCCTATCCACTGAAGGTTCTGGCGGGCTGAAAACAAGCTGAACATTATAGCCGAGAAAGGCCATCACGCGCCAGATCAGCTGGGCGTGACGGATGAGCTGTTGCGATTCAGCAGGTCGCGCAGCTGGATCTTTTCCTCTGCGCTCAATTCGCTTTGACGTGCTTTCTGCAGTAGATGCTCAAGGCTGTGCTCGCGTTGGCGGGCCGCTAATCTAGTTATAGTGTCGAAAAACTGTTGTTCAAGGTTATCCGCCGAAATCAGCCATTCCTTTTCTGCCAGTGCCCGTAGCAGACGGCCTTGCTCGGTGCCATGCCAGCGTGCGATGAGCTGCAGCGAGCGCAGTCTCGGGTTCTTCTGCAGGGCCTCGAGCAGGGCCACCAGCAACTGGGCGTAGGTGTCGTTCTCGGCGGCGAAATGGCTGGCATCCTCGACCTTCTGTGCCAGTTCAGGATGGTGTAGGAGGGTGCGCAGGGCGCTCAGGTTGGGCGGTTCGACGCTGACGGCGGTGCGCGGCGCGCGAGGCTGGAAGTCGCCACCAGTGCCGGTCTTTTTCCATTTCTTCCCGTCTTTCTTCCAGCTGCCCTGCTTCTTGGGTGCGGCCTGTTCGAAAGGACGCTCGGGTTCTGCGTAGTCTTCGTAGCTGGGTGCGGCTTCGTAGTAGGCGCTGTCCGCGTAGTCCGCGAGCTCCGGAGCGGTTGCGCTGGGCGTCGGGGTGGGCGTCAGTTGGTTGAGGGTCTCGCCGGACAGGCCGGTAATTTCCGTCAGGCGCATGCGCATCAGGGCGCGCAGGTTGGCACCCGGGATGCGCTCGATGAGCGGCGAGGCGAGGGTCGCCAAGTGCGCCTTGCCCTCCAGTGAGCGCGGGTCGGCCTCGTTGGTCAGTTGTTCGAAGAAGTAGTCGGCCAAGGGCTGTGCATGCTGGTTGATGCGGGCGCGGAAGGCATCGGTGCCTTCGGCGCGTACCAGGCTGTCCGGGTCTTCGCCCTCCGGCAGGAACAGGAAGCGCGCGCGGCGACCGTCCTGCAGGCTTGGCAGGGTTGCCTCCAGGGCACGCCAGGCGGCGCGGCGGCCGGCCTGGTCGCCATCGAAGCAGAACAGCACGCTGGGCACGATGCGGAACAGGCGCTTGAGGTGCTCTTCGCTGGTGGCTGTGCCGAGCGTCGCCACTGCGTTGCGCAGGCCCTGCTGGGCGAGGGCGATGACGTCCATGTAGCCCTCGACCACCATGATTTCGTCGAGGTCGCGATTGCTCTTGCGTGCCTCGTAGAGGCCGTATAGCTCCTGTCCCTTATGGAAGACCGGGGTTTCCGGGGAGTTCAAGTACTTGGGCTTGTCGTCGCCGAGCACGCGGCCGCCGAAGGCAATGACCCGGCCGCGGCTGTCGCGGATCGGGAAAATCACCCGGTCGCGGAAGCGGTCGTAGCGCTTGCCGGTGTCGGTGTTTTCGATCAGCAGGCCGGCATCGATCATGGCCTTCTGCTGCAACGTGTCGCCGCCCAGGTGCTTGTACAGGTTGTCCCAGCCCGGTGGGGCGAAGCCGAGGCCGAAGTCGCGGGCGATTTCCCCGGTCAGGCCGCGGCCCTTGAGGTAATCCACCGCGGCGCGGCGTGCCGGGTGGCTCTTCAGGGCCTGGCGGTAGTAGTCGGCGGCGGCGGTCAGTAGTGGGTAGAGCGGCGAGTCGGTCGGCTGGCGGGGTTTGTTGCTGCGGCCTTCCTCGCGCGGCACGTCCATGCCGGCACGCTTGGCGAGTTCCTCGACCGCCTGGGGGAAGTCCAGGTTGTCGTGGTCCATGACGAAGCCCAGCGCATTGCCGCCGGCACCGCAGCCGAAGCAGTAGTAGAACTGTTTGTCCGGGCTGACGCTGAAGGAGGGGGTCTTCTCGTTGTGGAATGGGCAGCGCGCGCTGAAATTCTTGCCGGTCTTTTTCAGCTGGATGCGCGAACTCACCACTTCGACGATGTCGGTGCGGTTGAGCAGGTCGTCGATGAAGGACTGCGGTATCAGGCCGGCCATGAAGTCGTCAGGTTGCTATTGCCAGAGGCGGGAGCATAAACGAAAAAACTCCGACCATTCGCCAGCTGGCGATGCGGAGTCTGATGGCGCTTGAAATGCAATGCCCGGCAGGAGCCGGGCATTCGCGGGCGTCAGCGGCGTACCGGGGAACTCAGTACAGGCGCTCGCGGCGACGCTGTTCGCGCTGCACTTTCTTGGCGTGACGCTTCACGGCGGCAGCGGCTTTGCGCTTACGCTCGGAAGTGGGCTTTTCGTAGAACTCGCGGCTGCGCACTTCGGCCAGGACACCGGCTTTTTCGCAGGAGCGCTTGAAGCGACGCAGAGCTACGTCGAAGGGTTCGTTCTCTTTAACTTTGACGGCTGGCATCCAGGGCTTACCTTCACTAATTACCGGTGGTGAACGTCTCCAGGCAATCGGCTCGGGAGGACGTCGGTTTTCAAGGGTTGCGAATGTTAACGCCTCGTCAAGCGGAATGCAAAGGCTTCGTCGAAAAGCGCTGGCCGGGGGCGAGGGGCGGCGATTATCATGCGCGCCTTCGAATTTGCCTATAGGTAGAAGGTCAAGTTCATGCTCGTACTGGGCCTGGAAACCTCCTGCGACGAAACCGGCGTCGCGCTCTATGACAGCGATCATGGCCTGCTGGCCGATGCGCTGTTCAGTCAGATCGATCTGCATCGCGTCTACGGCGGGGTGGTGCCCGAGCTGGCCTCGCGCGACCACGTCAAGCGCATGCTGCCGCTAATCCGCCAGGTGCTCGAGGAGGCCGGCCGCAAGCCGGGCGATATCGACGGTATCGCCTATACGGCGGGCCCCGGTCTGGTCGGGGCGCTGCTGGTCGGCGCTTCCTGCGCGCAGGCCCTGGCGTTTGCCTGGGATGTTCCGGCGATCGGCGTGCACCACATGGAAGGCCATCTGTTGGCGCCGATGCTGGAAGAGCAGCCGCCGCAGTTTCCGTTCGTCGCCTTGCTGGTGTCCGGCGGGCATACGCAACTGGTGCGGGTGGATGGAATCGGCCGCTACGAGCTGCTCGGCGAGTCGGTGGACGATGCCGCCGGCGAGGCTTTCGACAAGACCGCCAAGCTGATTGGCCTGGGCTATCCCGGCGGTCCGGAAATCGCCCGTCTGGCGCAGAGCGGCGCGCCGGGACGCTTCGTCTTCCCGCGGCCGATGACCGATCGGCCCGGCCTGGATTTCAGCTTCAGCGGCTTGAAGACCTTCGCCCTCAATACCTGGCAGCAGTGCAAAGAGGCTGGGGACGACGGCGATCAAACCCGTTGCGACATCGCTCTGGCCTTCGAGCGGGCGGTGGTGGAGACTCTCACCATCAAGTGCAAACGCGCCCTCAAGCAGACCCGGTTGAAAAGCCTGGTGATCGCTGGCGGGGTCAGCGCCAACCAGGCCTTGCGCCGGTCCCTGGAAGAGATGCTGGGTGGCTTGAAGGGGCAGGTCTTTTACGCCCGGCCACGTTTCTGCACCGACAACGGCGCGATGATCGCCTACGCTGGCTGTCAGCGGCTCGTTGCCGGGCAGCACGAGGGGCCGGAGATCAAGGTGCAGCCGCGTTGGCCGATGGAGACGCTGCCGGCAATCTAGAAGTGCCGTTCTCGGCCGGCCCAGAGATCGCGCAGGTTACCGCGGTGACGCCAGACGATCAGCAAGGTCAGCACACTCATCGGCAGCAGCGCGTCCTGTTGTTGCCAGGCCAGTAGCGGCAAGGTCAGCGGCGTGGCGATCAAGGCGGCGAGCGAGCTGGTGCGGGTTAGCGCGAAGGCCAGCAGCCAGGCGGCGACCGCCAGCAGCGCGGCGGGCGGATAGATGCCGAGCAACATGCCGGCGGCGGTGGCCACGCCCTTGCCGCCGCGGAAGCGGAAATACACGGGATACAGGTGGCCGATCACCGCGGCCAGGCCGACCCAGGCCTGCTGTTGGATGTCGAGGCCGATCAGGCCCGCGAGCAGCACGGGCAGCAGACCCTTGAGCAGGTCGCCGAGCAGGGTGAGGATGGCCAGCTTCTTGCCGGCGACCCGCAGCATGTTGGTCGCGCCGGGATTGCCCGAACCGCTGGCGCGCGGGTCCGGCGCCCCGCTGAGGCGGCTGAGCAGGATGGCGAAGGACAGCGAGCCGAGCAGATAGGCGAGGATCGCCAACAGCCAGAACATGGTATCCATTCCGGGGCGGGAAAGCCCCGATTCTAACGGGCCGCCGAGCCCTTGTCGTGTTGTTGGAGAGCTGGCGTGGACAAAGTGTTTATCGAGGGGCTGGAAGTCGACACCGTGATCGGCGTGTACGACTGGGAGCGCGGCATTCGCCAGTGCCTGCGTCTGGACCTGACCCTGGGCTGGGACAATCGTGCGCCGGCGGGCAGCGACGACTTGACCCTTGCGCTCGATTACGCCGCCGTTTCCGAGCGGGTGCAGGCTTTTGCCAGCGACGCGCACTGTCTGCTGGTGGAGACCTTTGCCGAGCGCCTGGCCCAGGCGCTGATGGCCGAGTTCGGCATTCCCTGGCTGCGTATCCGTCTGACCAAGCCTGGCGCGGTGCCGGCGGCCGCCGGCGTGGGCGTGGAGATCGAGCGCGGATGTCTCTGACGCCGGTTTTCCTCGGGCTCGGCAGCAACGTCGAGCGCGAGACCCATATCCGTGCAGGGCTCGAGGCGTTGCATGGCTTTCTGCACGACCTGCGTTGCTCGCCTGTCTTCGAGAGCCAGGCGGTGGGCATCAAGAGCGGGCCCTTCTTCAATATGGTGGTGGTGGCTCGCACCGATCTGCCGCTGGCCGAGCTGGACCGGCGGCTGAAGAGTATCGAAGCCGACAATGGCCGCTACGCGCCCGATCGCAAGGGCCTGCCACTGGATATCGACGTACTGCTGTATGGCGACCGGGTCGGCAATTTTTCGGGCCTGGTCCTGCCGCGTGCGGAAATCCTGAAAAATGCGTTCGTACTCTGGCCGCTGGCGCTGCTGGCGCCGGATGCGCGCCACCCGGCAGAAGGGCGGACCTTCGTCGAACTCTGGCGGGACGCGCGCATCGAGCAGCGCCTGTGGCCGGTGTCCTTCACCTGGCGTGAGCGCGAACTGACGCCGGAGGCCCTGCGGCTGGCCTTTCCGGCTCCCCTGGCGCAGTAGCGCGGCGGGAGTCCGCTCCCCGGCCCTTAACGTGTTGGACTAAAGGGCAGGGCTGTCCGGCTGCATCTTTGCCTTGTAGGCTTTTACCGCCTCGATCCGTGCCAGGCGCAGGGCGTCTCCCAGCTTCGCCCCTTGCAGACCTTTTTCCAGCAGCGGCTTCACCGGGACTGCGCGGGCTGCGTCGGCGGCGCCGTGCAGGTAGGCGGCCTGGGGATAGTCGCGTTGCTCCAGACCCTTGCGGCCGCGGGCATCCATCTCGCAGGCGGCAACGAATTCGGCGAAGCGCTGGGGCCGGCGGTAGATGTCGAAGTGCTGCAGCAGGTCGAGCAGCGTGTTGGCCCGCAGCTCCCGGGCGCGGTGGGCGTGGGTATGATACTGGCCGACCAGCATAGCCAGCTCCTGGCAATCCTTCGGCACCTTGCAACGGGCATTGACCGCGGCAATCAGCGGCTGCCCGTTGGTTTCATGGGCATGGTGCTTCGGCCATTCCTGCTCCGGTGTCAGGCCCTTGCCCAGGTCGTGCAACAGGCTGGCCCAGCGAACGGTCAGCGGCTGCTCATGCTCGGCGCACTGGCGCAGCACGCTGAGCACGTGCAGGCCGGTGTCGATTTCCGGATGGTGCTGTTCCGGCTGGGGCACGCCGAACAGCGCATCGATTTCGGGGAACAGAGCGGCGAGCGCGCCGCAGTCGCGCAATACCTGGATGAACACGTCCGGGCGCGGCTCCATCAGTGCACGAGAGATTTCCTTCCAGCTGCGTTCCGGGGTCAGCGCCTGCAGTTCGCCGGACTCGCTGAGCCGGCGCATCAGCGCCTGGGTTTCCTCCGCCACGCGAAAGCCCAGTGGCGCGTAGCGGGCGGCGAAGCGCGCCACTCGCAGCACGCGCAGCGGGTCTTCGGCGAAGGCGGGGGAGACGTGGCGCAATACCCGTGCCGCCAGGTCGCGCTGGCCGCCGTGGGGGTCGATCAGGTGGCCCTGCGCGTCCTCGGCAATGGCGTTGATGGTCAGGTCGCGGCGGATCAGATCGTCTTCCAGCGTCACCTCCGGACTGGCGTAGAAGGTGAAGCCACCGTAGCCGCGCCCGCTTTTGCGTTCGGTGCGGGCTAGGGCGTATTCCTCGCCGGTTTGCGGATGGAGAAACACCGGGAAGTCGGCGCCGACCGGCCGGTAGCCCTGGTCGAGCATGTCCTCGGCGCTGGCGCCGACCACCACCCAGTCCACCTCGGTGACCGGCCGCCCCAACAGGCGGTCGCGCACGGCGCCGCCGACTTTGTAGATCTGCATGTATGAATCCTCTTGGAAAGCGGAGGATAAAGGCAGCGACAGGCTGCAAGCCACAGGAAAAGCCCGGCGGAGTGTGCAGCCTGGAAGGGCGCGCGAAGTGCGCACGCCGCCTGCCGTCGCGGGTCCGGGACGGCAGGCGAGCAGGCCGTAGCCGAGCAGCATGAGCAGGACAAGGAGGGTCATGCAGCGTACTCGAGCCGCCCCGGCGTGGCGCCGGGGCGGCCGCGATCACTCGGCGTTGACCTGGCGCAGGTAGGGTGCCGGGGCCGCGCCGAGGTTGGCGAGCATGCGCTCGCTGTACCAGTCGATGAAGTTGACCACGCCGAACTCGTAGGTCTTCGAATACGGCCCCGGCTGGTAGGCGGTGGAGTTGATGCCGCGCTGGTTCTCTTCGGCCAGGCGGCGGTCCTGGTCGTTGGTGGCGTCCCAGACCTGGCGCAGGCGGGCGACGTCGTAGTCGACGCCTTCCACCGCGTCCTTGTGCACCAGCCACTTGGTGGTGACCATGGTTTCCTGGGCGCTGATCGGCCATACGGTGAAGACGATCACGTGGTCGCCCATGCAGTGGTTCCACGAGTGCGGCAGGTGCAGGATGCGCATCGAGCCGAGGTCCGGGTTCTTGATCCGGCCCATCAGCTTCTTGCTGCCCTGCTGGCCGTCCATGGTCATGGACACGGTGCCCTTGAGCAGCGGCATGCGCACGATGCGGTTGCGCAGGCCGAAGCTGGCGTGGGCGTAGGGGATCTTCTCCGCGTCCCAGGCGGCGGCGGAGGCGGCCACGTGGTCCTTGAACGCCTGGTCGGCGCGGGGGTCGGTGACGTCGTCCCATTCCAGTAGGGTCTTCAACAGCTCGGGGTGCGAGCCGTTGCAGTGGTAGCACTCGCGGTTGTTTTCGAGCACCAGCTTCCAGTTGGCCTTTTCCATCAAGGTGGTCTGCACCGCCACCTTGGTGTTCTCCATGTCGTAGGGCTCCATGTAGTGGGCCAGGGTGGCGAGGAAGTCGTCGATCGCCGGCGGGTTTTCGGCCAGGGAGATGAAGATGTAGCCACCCGCGGTCTTGCAGTTCACCGGCTTCAGGCCGTACTGGTTCATGTCGAAGTCGGCGCCCATCTCGGTGCCGGCGAACAGCAGGCGGCCGTCGATCTCGTAGGTCCATTGGTGGTAGGGACAGACCAGCTTGGCGACCTTGCCCTTGTCGCTGGTGCACAGGCGCGAGCCGCGGTGGCGGCAGACGTTGTGGAAGGCATGCACCACGCCCTCGGCACCGCGGATGACGATGATCGGGTTGTTGCCGATCTGCAGCGTCAGGTAGTTGCCCTTGGCGGGAATTTCGCAGGTCATGCCGGCGATCAGCCACTCCTTGTGGAAGATCTCCTGCATGTCGATCTGGAACAGCCGCTCGTCGTTGTAGAACGGTTGCGGCAGCGAGAAGGTGCGCTCGCGGCCTTGCAACATCTCGGCGGTGGCCTTGCGTGCGGGCTCCAGCGGATCGCCCAGACTCAGGGTAGAAGTGACGTCCATCGCTAACTCCTCATGCGGGCCGCGCGGCGGCCGGCGGACAGTGGCTGTTCGGGTTTACGCAAGGCGGCGCGCAGGTCCCGAGGCCGCGCGCCTTTGTGGTGTTGCTTTTGCGCCGAGTGTGGGGTCGGCGGCGGGCGGAACCTTATCCACGGGCGACACGCCCGCATCCGTTTCCGACGCGCCAGGCCAGGCGGTTACTGGCTGGTCGCGATAAGCATGCGAATGTCGCCCATGGGTAAATGGGCGTCTCGGGCGTTGCGCAGAATCGCCGACATGAGGCCGATCAGACGGCCGTAGTGCGAGGTGAGCATGTCCAGCAATTTCCTCAACCCGGTCAATACCCAGACCTGGACCAACGGCCGTCACGTGGTGCGCTGCGTCAAGGTGATCCAGGAGACCTGGGACGTGCGCACCTTCTGTTTCATGGCCGACCAACCGATCCTGTTCTTCTTCAAGCCGGGGCAGTTCGTCACCCTGGAGCTGGAGATCGACGGCCAGCCGGTGATGCGCTCCTACACCATCTCCAGCTCGCCCTCGGTGCCCTACAGCTTCTCCATCACCATCAAGCGGGTGCCCGGCGGCAAGGTCTCCAACTGGCTGCACGACAACCTCAAGGAAGGCGACCAGTTGCCGGTGCACGGCCCGGTGGGGCTGTTCAACGCCATCGACTTCCCGGCGGACAAGGTGCTGTTCCTTTCCGGTGGCGTCGGCATTACCCCGGTGATGTCGATGACCCGCTGGTTCTTCGACACCAACGCCAGCGTCGACATGGTCTTCGTGCACAGCGCGCGCTCGCCGAAGGACGTGATCTACCACCGCGAGCTGGAATTCATGGCCTCGCGCATCGGCAACTTCAGCCTGCACCTGATCTGCGAGAAGCAGAACCTGGGCGAGTCCTGGGCCGGCTATCGCGGTTACCTGAACCAGAAGATGCTGGAGTTGATGGCGCCGGATTACCTGGAGCGGGAAATCTTCTGCTGCGGGCCGACGCCCTATATGAATGCGGTGAAGCAGTTGCTGCAGGCCAACGGCTTCGACATGCAGCGCTACCATGAGGAATCCTTCGGCGCGACGCCGCCGGACGTGCGCCAGGATGTGCGCGAACTGGCGGCGGAGGCAGCCGAGGCACCGGAGATTCCGGTGTCCGACCTGCACTGCGTGGAGTTCGTCAGCACCGGCAAAAGCATTCGCGTGGCGCCCGGCGACACCGTTCACTCGGCCGCCGCCCAGCTCGGCCTGCACATCCCCAAGGCGTGCGGCATGGGCATCTGCGGCACCTGCAAGGTGATGAAGGTATCCGGCGAGGTGGAGATGGAGCACAACGGCGGCATCACCGACGAAGACGTGGCCGAGGGCTACATCCTCTCGTGCTGCAGCGTGCCCAAGGGTGACGTCAGCATCGACTATTGATGCCAGCCTGGCGGCGCGGTTCGCAGGCCTGACATTCACTGCGGATCGAGCAGGCGCGGCCCCGCGCCTTGCTCGGCAAGCTCGTCCCAAGGGTTGCGTAACGGGCATTGCTGCATCGACAGGCAGCCGCAACCAATGCAGCCAGTGAGCTGGTCGCGCAGCCGGCTCAACTGCTCGATGCGCGTGTCCAGGTCGCTGCGCCATCGTTCGGACAGGCGCTGCCAGTCGGCGGCGCTGGGAATTTGGTCGTGGGGCAGGGTGGCCAGCGCCTCGCCGATCATCGCCAACGAAATGCCCAGACGTTGCGCCACCTTGATGATCGATACCCGTCGCAGCACTTCGCGGGCATAGCGCCGCTGGTTGCCCGCGTTGCGCGTGCTGTGGATCAGCCCCTTGGATTCGTAGAAGTGCAGGGTCGACACCGGCACGCCGCTGCGCTCGGCCAACTGGCCGACGCTGAGTGGGGCGTGGCGATCTATCGGGCCCATAGTGTTTTTCCATCTTGACCTCAAGTTAGGTTGAGGTTTTACCGTCGGCCACCTCAATACGCAACCCTGCGAGGAAAAGCCGATGCACAGCAAGATCCGTCTGGTACTCATCTACGGCAGCGTGCGCGAAGGGCGACTGTGCGACAGCGTGGTGGCCTGGGCCAGGGAGCAGATCGCCCAGCGCGGCGAGTTCGAACTGAGCTTGGTTGATCCGGCCGATCTGGCCGGGGCACGCGTGGACGACGAGGTGCGCCTGCGCAGCCTGCGGGACCTGGCGCGGGCCGACGCCTTCCTGCTGGTCACGCCTGAGTACAACCACGGCTACCCGGCCGCGCTCAAGCAGCTGATCGACGAAGTACCTGCCGCCTGGGAAGCCCGACCGGTGGCGTTCGTCAGCTACGGCGGAATGTCCGGCGGCCTGCGTGCGGTGGAGCAATTGCGCCAGGTGATGGCCGAGATGCACGCCATGACGGTGCGCAACAGCGTCAGCCTGGCCAGCGCCTGGGAGCAGTTCGATGAAGCCGGGCGGCTGCGCCAGCCGCAGCGGGCCAATTCGTCCCTGGCGCGCATGCTGGTGCAGTTGAACTGGTGGGCGGTAGCCCTGCGCGAGGCCCGCGAGCAGCGTCCGTACGAGGTGGTACGGGGGTGACAGGCCGGCGGGTTGTCGATAGGGTGCCGGGCACCCTGTCGATGGAGAGACGCCATGCTGCTGACCGCCCCGATCCCGATTCTGCGCATCTTCGATGAGGCCAAGGCGCGGGCGTTCTACCTGGATTTTCTCGGCTTCCGCGAAGACTGGAACCATCGCTTCGAGCCCGGCCTGCCGCTGTATCTGCAGGTATCCAGGGGTGCCTGCGTGCTGCATCTGTCCGAACACCACGGCGACTGCTGCCCCGGCGCGGCGCTGCGTATTGCCACCGAGGGGCTGGACGCGTTCCACGCCGAGTTGCAAGCCAAGGACTACGACTATGCGCGCCCGGCCATCGAGGAAGTGCCCTGGGGACGGGATATGACGGTGACCGATCCGTTCGGCAATCGGTTGGTCTTCACCCAGGCGTAGTCCGGACAAGCCGAGGTGCGCGGCGCAATCCGGGGAGAGGTTACCCGGATTGCGCTGGAGCTTATTCGGGCTACGGACCTGCCTAAGCGCGAGCGGGAAAAGGACGCAGCGGTGTAGCCCGGACTGTGCGTCCCGACTGCCCGTGGTAGGGGCGAATTTATTCGCCTGGTTCGGCCTCGTTGGCGAATGAATTCGCCCCTACAGGCCAGTGCGGGATAAGCCCCGGTCATCCTGAACTTCGCGATCCCGATTGTGCAGTCCGCAGGGTGGATGACGCTTTTGCATCCACCGCCACGGAACGTTGGTGGATCGATGAAGCGCGATCCACCCTACGCGAGCGCTTAGCCGCGGTAGTAGCGCTGCGGCACGAACGGCGTCTTGGCGACTTTCATCGGTACGCGCTTGCCGCGCACCAGGGCCCAGACTTCGCTGTCTACCGGCACGTGGGTGCTGTCCACGTAGCCCATCGCCAGCGGCGCGCCCAGGGTCGGGCCGAAGCCGCCGCTGCACACCTGGCCGATTACCTGGCCGTCGGCATCGACGATCTCCGCGCCTTCGCGCACCGGGGTGCGTTCCTGCGGGAGCAGGCCGACACGTTTGCGGCTCACGCCGTCGCGCTGCTGGGCGAAAATCCGCTCGGCGCCGGGGAAGCCGCCGGGGCGGATGCCATCGGCGCGGCGGGCCTTGGAGATGGCCCACAGCAGGCTGGCTTCGATCGGCGTGGTGCTGGCGCTCATGTCGTGGCCGTAGAGGCACAGGCCGGCTTCCAGGCGCAGCGAGTCGCGCGCGCCAAGGCCGATGGGCTCGACTTCCGGCTCGGCCAGCAGGCTGCGAGCCAGGGTCTCGGCGTGCTCGGCCGGGATCGAGATTTCGAAACCATCCTCGCCGGTATAGCCGGAGCGGCTGACGAAGCAGTCGACGCCGAGCAGGCGCACGCGGGCGAACTGCATGAAGGTCATCTTGGCCACTTCCGGCGCCAGGCGGGCCAGTACGTCCACCGCCTGCGGCCCCTGCAGGGCGAGCAGGGCGCGGTCGAAGCAGGATTCGATCTGGCAGCGGCTAGCGATGTGCTGCTGCAGGTGCATCAGGTCCTGCTGCTTGCAGGCGGCGTTGACCACCAGGAACAGGGTGTCGTCGCCGAGGTTGGCGACCATCAGGTCGTCGAGGATGCCGCCGTTCTCGTCGGTAAACATGGCGTAGCGTTGCATGCCCACCGGCAGGTCGACGATATCCACCGGCACCAGGCTCTCCAGGGCGCTGGCGGCATCGGCTCCGCGCAGGATGATCTGGCCCATATGCGAGACGTCGAACAACCCGGCGTGGGTGCGGGTGTGCTGGTGTTCCTTCATCACGCCCAGCGGGTACTGCACCGGCATGTCGTAGCCGGCGAAAGGCACCATGCGTGCGCCGAGTTCGAGGTGCAGGGCGTGTAGCGGGGTTTTGGCGAGGGTTTCGGTGGACATTCGGTTCTCCTGAAAGTACGGCGAAGGGGCGAGCTGCGCCTCTCGCCCTGGCCCTCACCCCAGAGGGGCGAGGGGATGGTCAGGTGTTGGTTGGGACGGGCGTTGCCTGAACGCCCCTCACCCCCAGCCCTTCTCCCAGGGGGAGAGGGAAGAAAATCAGCATTCGATGATGTTCACGGCCAGGCCGCCGCGGGCGGTTTCCTTGTATTTGCTCTTCATGTCGGCGCCGGTCTGGCGCATGGTACGGATCACCTTGTCCAGCGAGATGAAGTGCTGGCCGTCGCCGCGCAGGGCCATGCGCGCGGCGTTGATGGCCTTCACCGAGCCCATGGCGTTGCGCTCGATGCACGGCACCTGGACCAGCCCGCCGACCGGGTCGCAGGTCAGGCCGAGGTTGTGCTCCATGCCGATCTCGGCGGCGTTCTCCACCTGGTTGACGCTGCCGCCGAGCACTTCGCAGAGCGCGCCGGCGGCCATCGAGCAGGCCACGCCGACTTCGCCCTGGCAGCCCACTTCGGCGCCGGAGATGGAGGCGTTCTCCTTGTAGAGGATGCCGATGGCAGCGGCAGTGAGCAGGAAGCGCACCACGCCGTCCTCGTTGGCGCCGCTGATGAAGCGCATGTAGTAGTGCAGCACGGCCGGGACGATGCCGGCCGCGCCGTTGGTGGGCGCGGTGACCACCCGCCCGCCGCTGGCGTTTTCCTCGTTCACCGCCAGGGCGTAGAGGTTGACCCAGTCGAGCACGCTGAGGGAGTCGCGCAGGCAGGCCTCGGGGTTCTGGCTGAGCTGGCGATAGAGGCCGGCGGCGCGGCGCTTGACCTTGAGGCCGCCGGGCATGATGCCCTCGGTGCGGCAGCCGGCGGTGACGCAGTCCTGCATCACCTGCCAGATCTTCAGTAGGCCGGCGCGGGTTTCCGCTTCCGGGCGCCAGGCCGCCTCGTTGGCCAGCATCAGCTGGCTGATGGACAGGCCGTGCTCGGTGCACAACGCCAGCAACTGCTTGGCGGTCTTGAACGGGTAGGGCAGCGGGGTGCTGTCCTCGACGATGCGGTCGGCACCGGCGGCATCGTCGTCGACGACGAAGCCACCGCCCACCGAGTAGTACTCGCGGGAGCGGATCTGCAGCCCGGCGGTGTCGAAGGCGCGGAAGATCATGCCGTTGGGGTGGTAGTCGAGCGGCTTCCTGATCATCGCCAGGTGCTCCTTCTCGACGAAGCGGATTGGCTTCTTGCCCAACAGTTTCAGTTCGCCGGACTGGCGGATCGTCTCCAGCCGCGCGGGAATGGTGCTGGTGTCGACCACATCCGGCTGCTCGCCCTCCAGACCGAGCAGTACCGCCTTGTCGCTGCCGTGGCCCTTGCCGGTGGCGCCGAGCGAGCCGTACAGCTCGACCTTGAGGCTGTGGGTCTGCTCCAGCAGCCCTTCGCGCTCCAGCCCTTCGACGAAGCGTACGGCGGCGCGCATCGGGCCGACGGTGTGGGAGCTGGACGGGCCGATGCCGATTTTGAACAGATCGAAAACGCTGAGTGACATGGTTAACTCCAAGTGGGCTCCGACTTCCCCTCACCTCGACCCTCTCCCGGAGGGAGAGGGTGGTGGGTGCGGCGCTTTGCTTATCAGTCAGCGTAGACCGGGAAGTCCCGGCAAAGGTCGGCGACCTGGCCACGCACCCGGTCGACCACCGCCGGGTTGTCCAGCTCGTCGAGGATGTCGCAGATCCAATCGGCCAGCTCGCGGCATTCGCCTTCCTTGAAACCGCGGCTGGTCACCGCCGGGGTACCGATGCGGATGCCGGAGGTGACGAAGGGCGACTGCGGGTCGTTGGGCACGGCGTTCTTGTTCACCGTGATGTGGGCGGCGCCAAGTGCCGCGTCGGCGGCCTTGCCGGTCAGGCCCTGCTTGACCAGGCTGATCAGCATCAGGTGGTTGTCGGTGCCGCCGGACACCACGTCGTAGCCGCGGCCGACGAACACCTCGGCCATGGCGCGGGCGTTGTCCAGCACTTGCTGCTGGTAGGTCTTGAAGCCAGGCTCCAGTGCTTCCTTGAAGCACACGGCCTTGGCGGCGATCACGTGCATCAGCGGGCCGCCCTGGGCGCCGGGGAAGACCGCGGAGTTGAGCTTTTTCTCGATCTCTTCGTTCTTGCGCGCGAGGATCAGCCCACCACGCGGACCGCGCAGGGTCTTGTGGGTGGTGGTGGTGACCACATCGGCGAAGGGGATCGGATTCGGGTACAGACCCGCTGCCACCAGACCGGCGACATGGGCCATGTCGACGAACAGCAGCGCGCCGACCTTGTCGGCGATCGCGCGGAAACGGGCGAAGTCCAGCACGCGGGAGTAGGCGGAGAAGCCGGCGACGATCATCTTCGGCTGGTGCTCGATGGCCAGGCGCTCGACTTCGGCGTAGTCGATCAGGCCGTTCTCGTCGATGCCGTATTGCACGGCGTTATACAGCTTGCCGGAAGACGACACCTTGGCGCCGTGGGTCAGGTGGCCGCCGTGGGCCAGGCTCATGCCGAGAATGGTGTCGCCGGCCTGCAACAGCGCCAGGTACACCGCGCTGTTGGCGGAAGAGCCGGAGTGCGGCTGGACGTTGGCGTAGTCGGCGCCGAACAGCTGCTTGGCGCGTTCGATGGCCAGTTGCTCGACCACATCGACGTGCTCGCAGCCGCCGTAGTAGCGCTTGCCCGGATAGCCTTCGGCGTACTTGTTGGTCAGGCCGCTGCCCTGGGCCTGCATCACGCGCTTGCTGCAATAGTTTTCCGAGGCGATCAGCTCGATGTGATCTTCCTGGCGTTGTTCTTCGGCGGCGATGGCGGCGAGCAGCGCGTCATCGTAGCCCTGGATCTGGTCGTGCTTGCTGAACATGGTGAGGTGTCTCTCTTGTTGTTCTGGTGGGTTCGTTGCACGTGGAGAGCGTGGGGTGGCAGGCCGCGCGGGCGCGGCCCTGGTGGGTATCGCTGCGCTCAACCCACCCTACGTAAGCCACACTGGGGCGGCGGATCTCAGGCGTCCTGGTAGGCCTCGATGGACGGGCAGGCGCAGACCAGGTTGCGGTCGCCGAACACGTTGTCCACGCGGCCCACCGGCGGCCAGTACTTGCCTTCCACCAGCGAGGCGACCGGGTACACCGCCTGTTCGCGGCTGTAGCCGTGGGCCCACTCGCCGACCAGTTCCAGCGCGGTGTGCGGGGCGTTCTTCAGCGGGTTGTCGTTTGCATCCAGGGCGCCGGTTTCCACTGAGCGGATCTCGTTGCGAATGGCGATCATGGCGTCGCAGAAGCGATCCAGCTCTTCCTTCGATTCGCTCTCGGTGGGCTCGATCATCAGCGTGCCGGCCACCGGGAAGGACATGGTCGGGGCGTGGAAGCCGAAGTCGATCAGGCGCTTGGCCACGTCGTCGACGCTGATGCCGCTGCTGTCCTTGAGCGGACGCAGGTCGAGGATGCACTCGTGGGCCACCAGGCCGCCTTCGCCGCTGTACAGCACCGGGTAGTGCTCTTCCAGGCGACGGGCGATGTAGTTGGCGTTGAGAATCGCCATCTGCGAGGCACGGCGCAAGCCGGCACCGCCCATCATGCGGATGTACATCCAGGTGATCGGCAGGATGCTGGCGCTGCCGTAAGGCGCTGCGCTCACCGCACCGCCCTTGCGCGCCATATGGCCGTGGCCGGGCAGGAACGGCGCCAGGTGCGCCTTGACGCCGATCGGGCCGACGCCTGGGCCGCCGCCGCCGTGGGGGATGCAGAAGGTCTTGTGCAGGTTCAGGTGGGACACGTCGCCGCCGAACTGGCCCGGTGCGCAGAGGCCGACCATGGCATTCATGTTGGCGCCGTCGATGTACACCTGGCCGCCGTTGGCGTGGATGATCTCGCAGATCTCGCGGATGCCTTCCTCGAATACCCCGTGGGTGGACGGGTAGGTGATCATGATCGCGGCCAGGCGCTCCTTGTGCTCCTCGGCCTTGGCACGTAGGTCGGCGATGTCGACGTTGCCGCGGTTATCGCAGGCGGTCACCACCACGCGCATGCCGGCCATGCTGGCGGTCGCCGGGTTGGTGCCGTGGGCCGATTGCGGGATCAGGCAGATGTCGCGCTGGTCGTCGCCGCGGCTCAGGTGGTAGGCGCGGATCGCCAAGAGGCCGGCGTACTCGCCCTGGGAGCCGGCGTTCGGCTGCAGGGATACTGCGTCGTAGCCGGTGGCGGCGCAGAGCATGGCTTCCAGTTCGGCGGTGAGCTGGGCATAGCCCTGGCTCTGCTCGGCGGGGGCGAACGGGTGCAGGTTGCCGAACTCGGCCCAGGTCACCGGGATCATCTCGCTGGCGGCGTTCAGCTTCATGGTGCAGGAGCCCAGCGGGATCATGCTGCGGTCCAGCGCCAGATCCTTGTCGGCCAGCTTGCGCAGGTAGCGCATCAGTTCGGTTTCGCTGTGGTAGCGGTTGAACACCGGGTGCTGGAGGATCGCCGACTGGCGGCGCAGGCCTTGCGGCAGGCGCTCGGCGACATGCGCGGCGAGGGCGGTGAAGTCCGGCAGGCTCTGGCCATCGGCGAAGACCGCCCAGAGCGCTTCGACGGCGGCCTGGTCGGTGGTTTCGTCCAGCGACAGGCCGAGGCGTTCACCGTCGATTTCGCGCAGGTTGATGCGCCGGGCACGGGCATTGGCATGCAGGGCGGCGGTCTTGTCGCCGCTGGCGATGCTCAGGGTGTCGAAGAAGTGTTCCTGTTCCACGCGATAGCCCAGCTTGGCCAGGCCCTGGGCGAGGATCGCAGTCATTCGGTGTACGCGCTGAGCGATCTGCGTCAGGCCTTTCGGGCCGTGGTAGACGGCATACATGCTGGCGATGTTGGCCAGCAGGACCTGCGCGGTGCAGATGTTGCTGGTGGCCTTCTCGCGGCGGATGTGCTGCTCGCGGGTCTGCATGGCCAGGCGCAGGGCCGGCTTGCCGAAGCGGTCCACCGAGACGCCCACCAGGCGGCCGGGCATGTCGCGCTTGAACGCCTCGCGGGTGGCGAAGTAGGCCGCGTGCGGGCCGCCGAAGCCGAGCGGCACGCCGAAGCGCTGGGCGCTGCCGAGGGCAACGTCGGCACCGAACTCGCCGGGCGGGGTCAGCAGGGTCAGCGCCAGCAAGTCGGCGGCCACCGCCACCAGGGCATTGGCGGCGTGCAGGCGCTCGACCAGGGCGCGGTAGTCGAAGACCTCGCCATCGGTGGTCGGGTATTGCAGCAGGGCGCCGAAGTAGGCGCTGGCATCACTGATCTCGCGCTCGTCGCCGACCACCACCTCGATGCCCAGCGGCTCGGCGCGGGTACGCAGCACGTCGAGGGTCTGCGGGTGGCAATGACGGGAAGCGAAGAAGGCATTGCTGGCCTTGTTCTTCGACAGGCGCTTGCAGAAGGTCATGGCCTCGGCGGCGGCGGTGGCTTCGTCGAGCAGCGAGGCGTTGGCGATGGGCAGGCCGGTGAGGTCGATGATCAGGGTCTGGAAGTTCAGCAGGGCTTCCAGGCGGCCTTGGGAGATTTCCGGCTGGTAGGGCGTGTAGGCGGTGTACCAGGCTGGGTTTTCCAGCAGGTTGCGCAGGATCGGGCTAGGCGTGTGGGTGCCGTAGTAACCCTGGCCGATGTGGCTGGTGAACTGCTGGTTCTTCGCCGCGATGGCCTTGATCGCCTTCAGCGCATCGGCTTCGCCGAGGCCGGCGGAGGCGTCCAGCACGCTGCTGCCCTTGATGCTTTCGGGGATCACGCTGGCGGTCAGGGCGTCCAGGCTGTCGTAGCCGAGCAGTTCGAGCATCGCCTGCTCGTCCGCCTGGCGCGGGCCGATATGGCGGGCGATGAATTCGTTGCGGGTGTTGAGTTCGGTCATCGGGCTCACTCAGGCGTCGGCGCTGGCTTGCAGCAGGCGGTCGTAGGCTTCCTCGGTCAGCAGTTCGGCCAGCTCGGTGGGCTGCTCGACGCGCATGCGGAAGAACCAGCCGGCCCCCATCGGGTCCTCGTTGACCTGCTCGGGGGCGTCGAGCAGCGCGCTGTTGATTTCCATGATTTCGCCGTCCAGCGGCATGGCGATGTTGCTGGCGGCCTTCACCGATTCCAGCACGGCGACTTCCTCGCCCTTGGCGAAGCGCTGGCCAACTTCCGGCAACTGCACGAACACCAGGTCGCCGAGCGCGTCCTGGGCGAAGGCGGTGATGCCCACGGTCACCTGGCCATCGGCCTCCTGACGCAGCCATTCGTGGTCGGTGGTAAAGCGCAGATCGCTCATCGCGGGCTCCTTGGATCTTGTTTTCGGGAGGGCTGCCGGCCGGCAGCGGTTCGAAACCCTTCAGCAAGGCCGATGCCAAGTGGCAACCCCTTGAAAAACAAGGCTTTCAGCGTATGTAAGCGGTTGCCCTGGAATGAAGTCGTTACGGTGGCCGGCGAGGCAGGCCATGACTACCCGGCCAGGCCCCGCTATGGCTGGCCGTGAAAGGAGTTGGAATGAAATCGCTACGCTGTAGCGAAGTCGTAACGCTGCTCGATGGGCATGGCGCCTGCCAGGCGTGAGGATGTAACGGGGCGAATTGGGCCTCGGCGGGCGAATGAATTCGCCCCTACAGGTGGTTCGTCGTTGCGTTTGGCGTCCGTTGGGCAGGGGAGGCCGGGGTGCTGCGGTTGCGAGCCGAAGGGTACATGGATGCGTGTAGGGGCGAATTCATTCGCCCTGGGGCGTCGTTGCGCTCGCTGGCTACTGCGAACCAGGAACCCCGTGCTTGCGCAGGCGGGCGGCGATGGCGGTGTGGGAGGTCTTCAGCCGGGCGGCGAGCTGGCGGGTCGACGGGTAGTGCGGGTAGAGGCGTTCGAGCAGGGCTTTCTCGAAGGCGTCCACGGCGCTTTCCAGGCTATCTACCTCGCCGTCCGCCTGGCGTGCCACCGAGGTGCCGGCGATGTCGAGGTCGCCGATGTCCACCAGGTTGTCTTCGCAAATCGCTGCGGCACGGAAGATCACGTTCTGCAATTGGCGCACGTTGCCCGGCCAGCGGTTGCCGAGCAGCGCCGGGTAGGCACCGGGGGCGAGGCGACAGGTGGGGCGCTGGATCTGCGCGCAGGCCTGGGCCATGAAGTGCCTGGCCAGCAGCAGGATGTCCTGGCCGCGCTCGCGCAGCGGCGGCACCTGCAGGTTGAGCACGTTGAGGCGGTAGAACAGGTCCTCGCGGAAGCTGCCTTCGGCGACCATCTGCTCCAGGTTGCGGTGGGTGGCGCTGATGATACGCACGTCCACCTTCAGCTCACGATCGCCGCCGACACGGCGAAAGCTGCCGTCGGAGAGGAAACGCAGCAGCTTGGCCTGCAGGTAGGGCGACATTTCGCCGATCTCGTCGAGGAACACCGTGCCCTGGTTTGCCAGTTCCATCAGGCCCGGCTTGCCGCCGCGCTGGGCACCGGTGAAGGCGCCGGGGGCATAGCCGAACAGCTCGCTCTCGGCCAGGCTTTCCGGCAGCGCGGCGCAGTTCAGGGCGAGGAAGGGCGCGGCGTGGCGTGGGCTGACGGCGTGGCAGGCACGGGCCACCAGCTCCTTGCCGGTGCCGGTCTCGCCGATGATCAAAAGCGGCGCGTCGATGCCCGCCACCCGCTGGGCGCGGGCCTTGAGCGTGTTGATCGCCGGCGATTCGCCGAGCAGCGCGGCGAAGCCCTCGGCGTGGTCGTGGTGCAGCGCGGCCAGGCTCTCGCCGATGCGGCTGGGCAGGTACAGGGTGAGCAGGCCGCCGGCCACGCGGTCACCGTCTTCGCCGAGGGCCTCGGCGATCGGCGTGGCATCCAGCAGCAGGGCCTGGCCCTGCAGGCTGATCTCGCGCATGGGGATGCGAAAGCCCTTGGCGATCAGCTCTTCCTGCACGGCGGCATCGCCGAACAGCCCGGCCAGGTCTGTCTCGTAGAGTGCGCTGGCCTCGCGCTCGGCCAGCGCCGCGGCGGCCGGGTTGGCCAGCAGAATGCGTCCGGCCGGGTCCACCGCCAGCACCGGGTCGCGCATCGCCGCCAGCAGGGCATCCAGGTGCAGGCTGCGGCGCTGGCCGGGCAGGATGTCCACCACCCGCACCGCCTGGACGCCGCGGATGCGCAGCAGGGAATCGCGCAGCTCGTCCAGGACCTCCGGGCCGAGGGTCGGGGCGTCGATATAGACGTTCGGCGGCAGCATCTCCACCGCATCGAGGTTCAGGTTGCGCGCACCGAGCAGCGCCAGCACTTCCTGGGTGATACCGACGCGGTCGATGAAGGTGACGTGGATGCGCATGCCGTTGGGAATCTGCCGAAGCGGGTGCCGGTGCGCACTATAACCGCAAGCGGGGTGGGGCGTCCGTACCCGGCCCGGTGCCGGGCTAGCGGGCTGTCGTCCGTTGCCGGTAGTCGGCCAGTTGCCGCTGCAGCCAGTCGGCGCTGGCCTGCTCGGCGGCACCGGGGCAGGCCACGCGGTAGGGTTTGCCGCTCATGCTGCTGGCGCTGGCGGCCTTGGCGATGAAGTCCTCGCTGCTGGCCACGGCTCCCTTGTCGAGCAAGTACTCGTATTTGCCGCGCAGGTGCTCGGTGGCTTCCGCGCCGCTGTACCAACTGCCGTTGCGGTTGAAGCGGCAGTCCGAGCCGGCGAGTGTGCCGAGCAGGTGTTCGATTTCCCGCGTGGCGCCTGCGTCGGGTTGGGCGGCGCCGGCCGCGAAGGGCAGGGCGATGAGAGATGCCAGAACCAAGGTGCGCATACAGCCTCCCGCTGTCATGTCGATGGGCGCCCGGTGGGCGTCGGGGCGCAGTTCTACCGGGCGGCGGCCGGGCACGCAAGCCAGGGTCCGCCCGACGGCACCTGCGGGTGGCCATGCTGGGCTACGCTCAAAGCCTGTGGCAGAGGTTTGCGGCCATGCACGAAACCCGCTTCGAGGACAGCTTCTGGCAGGACGCCGCGCTCGACAAGTCGGCCATCGCCGGTCTCGGTACGGCCCTGCAAGCCCGTGCCCGCGAGGGCGGGCCCATGCACGGCTTTTGCCTCAAGCACTGCGACCTTGCCGGCATCGACCTGGTCCGCCGCGGCAGCGCCGAGGGCTACGACCTTCGCCATGGCGACTTCTACCGTGCCGATCTGCGCGGCGCCCATCTGTTCGCCGTGGACCTGCGCGCAGCCTCCCTGATGAAGGCCGACCTGCGCGGCGCCAACCTGCATTGCGCGGACCTGCGCGAGGCGAACCTGCTCGGCGTGCGGCTGGATGGCGCGCGCCTGGACAACGTGCTCTGGGGCGAGCACATCCTGCAGGAAACCCAGGCCCGGCAAGCCCGGCGGGCGGGGCAGCGGCAAGCGATGCTCGACCTGCTGCAGCAGGCCGAGGAGACCTACCGCAACCTGCGGCTGAATTTGGAGAGCGCCGGCCTGTTCGAGCAGGCCGGGCGCTTCTTCCACCGGGAAATGGTCATGCGCCGCCTGCAGATGCCGGCCTGGTCGCTGGCGCGCCTGACCTCCTGGCTGGTCGACCTGTTCTGCGGCTATGGCGAGCGGCCGCTGCGGGTGGTGCTGTTTTCGCTGGCGTTCATCCTGCTCTGTGCCGGCAGTTTTTTCCTGCTGGGTATCAGCCATGGCGGCAATGCCATCGGATTGGGGCAGGCTCAGGGGGTGGGCGGACACCTGCGGGATTTCCTGTCCTGCGTGTATTTCAGCGTGGTCACCTTCACCACCCTGGGCTATGGCGATCTGGTGCCGCACGGCGCGGCCCGTGCGCTGGCGGCATTCGAGGCGTTCACCGGCAGCTTCACCATGGCGCTGTTCGTCGTGGTGTTCGTCAAGAAGATGACCCGCTGAGCGAGGGGGCTACACTGATACCTGTCGCCGGGCCTGCCCTGCCGGGGCGCCGAGCCGTAGGAGTCGCAGGATGTTCCGTGCCGTTCGCCTTGCCCGTGTCGCTTTGCCGGCTCTCCTCTGGCTTGCCCATGTACCGCTGGCCTCGGCGGAGCGACTGGTGCTGGCCACCGGCGACTGGCCGCCTTACGTCTCGGCGCAGCTGCAATACGACGGGCTGACCGCGCGCATTGTCCGCGAGGCCCTGCGCGAGGCCGGCTATGAAGTCGAGCTGCGCTATTTCCCCTGGCCGCGGGCATTGCTGGCGGGCGAGCGCGGCCAGGTCGACGGCACTTTTATCTGGAGCCACAAGCCCGAGCGCGAAGCGAAGTTCCTCTACAGCGATTCGGTCGGCGAATACGGTTACGTCTTCTTCCACCTGCAGGACACCCCCTTTGACTGGCGCACCCTCGACGACCTGCGCCGCTACAAGATCGGCGGCACCAGCTCCTATAACTATGGCGATGAGTTTCTCGAGGCCGGCCGCGAGGGGCGGCTGAATATCGAATGGGTGTCTTCCGACGAGCTGAACTGGCGCAAGCTGATGGCCGGGCGCATCGACGTGCTGCCGCAGGACATCTACGTCGGCTATGCCCAACTGGCCGACCTGTTTCCCGACCGGCAAGCCGCTGAAGTGCGCCATCACGTCAAGCCGCTCAAGTCGCTGACCAGCATGCACCTGTTGTTCCCCAAGCGGCTGGAGGCCAGTGCCGAGCGCGTACAGCGCTTCAATCGGGCACTGCGCGGCATGGTCGCCGCCGGCACCGTCGAGCGCTACCTGCAGGAGTTCCGCCAGACCGGCTATCGGGTGGTCAGCGACGACGTGCGTGAAGAGAGCCTGTCCCCCGAGCTCTGAGCCCTTCAGATCCCCTCGTCGCCTTCGTATTCCTCGGTGGCCCTGACCACCATCTCGCGCCAGGCACCGCTGTCCCGGGCGAGCAGGCGCATGGCCTGGAAAGTGGCCAGGAAGGCCTCGCGGTAGCGTTCCGGCTCATTGCGCGCGGCGGCCTGTTCGGCATGCTCCAGGGCCTGTTGCAGCAGGCTTTCGAACTGATCGTGGTCGAGGGACACGGGACACCTCCATGGCAGGCTGGGCTGCATAAAGAAGAGTAGACCGCTGCCGGTCGGCCGTAGGTTCCGCGTGGAGCAAGGCAGCTTGACCCAGGGCGGGCGCAACCCCATCCGGGCGAGGCTTTTGCGGGCTTCACCCGCCCGGCAGGACTAGTCGTGCGGGCCGGCGAGGAAGGCTTTCACCTGCTGGCGATAGCGTTCCGACTCGCGCTGGCGCTCGATCTCCGCCCAGATGCGGCGGGCGAGCCGTGGTCGGTCCTGTGCCAGCGCATTGGACAGCATCAGGTAGTAGGGCTTGTCTTCCAGCGGCGGCTCGGTCTTCTCCAGGGCGGCCGCCAGCTCCGGATGCGCCTGCAGCACGAAGTCGGCGCGCAGGCTTTGCAGGGCGACGGCTTCGATACGCTGGCTGCGCAGCATCTGCAGCAGGGACAGGGGATCGCGGCTGGTTTCGTCGACGTCGGCGCCGTGGTCGTGCAGGAAATCGACGATGGAAAAGCCGCTGAGCGAGCCGATGCGGCCATGCAGGTGGCGGAACTGCTCGCCGTCCCAGGCCACCGTGTCGCCCCTGCGCCGGTACAGCGAATAGGCCGAGGTGTGCAGACGCTTGCTGTCATCCAGGCTGCCGTCGGCATGGGTCGGGTAGCGGCCCATGACCAGCCGCTCGGCCTTGTAGCTGGAGGCGAAAGCGCCGTCGTAGAGGTTCTGCTCCAGGCCGGCGAGGCAGCGCTTCCAGGGGGCGGCGACATAGCGTACCTGCAGCCCCAGAGCCTGCTCCACCAGGCCCAGCAGCTCCAGGTTGAGCCCGCTGCCGTCGGTCATTACCCAAGGGTAGGAATCCTTGTCTTCGTAGCAGAAGGTCAGCTCGGGCGCCTCGCCCCGGGCGCCGCCGGAGACGAGAAGAGCAAGGATGAGCAGGCGCTGGACGATCATGCAGGGCTCCGCGACGGCAAGGGCGGCAGGCACACGGGCGGAACCGGCTCGCCTTGGCTAAGGGCAGTATAGGCAACGCGTTGGGCTGAAGGGCTGCGCGCGCCACTCGCTGTGGCGCCCGCAGACCACGCAGGTGCTGATCCAGGGCCCGTGCAGGCTGTATGGCCGTGGCGCCTGGGCCCCGGCCTTCGCCGGGGAGACGGGCTTGGGAGGGCGGGGGGCGGAGTGGCTTGCCGTCTTTTGCGATCTTGCGCCGCGCCCACCCTCTACGCCGACGTACCGGCGAAGGCCGGTATCCAGGGTTGGCAGTGCAGTTGCCCGTGGCGCCTGGGCCCCGGCCTTTGCCGGGGCGACGGGCTGGGAAAGGCGGTGTGGGGGATGGGCGGAGTGGCTTGTCGTCCTTTGTGAGCTTGCGCAGGCGTCCACCCTCTACGCCGACGTACCGGCGAAGGCCGGTATCCAGGATTGGCAGCTCAGAAGGTTGCCTGTGGCGCCTGCTCCCGGTCCTCGCCGGGGAGACGGGCCGGAGGGGCGTGCAGATGCGTGCTTTTCTTAGCCAACTCTCGGCCTGGCCTCTGCCGCCCCAGCGCATCAAGCCTGCTGCATCACCAGGCGGATGTCCCGCGCCAGTTCCTCGACGCGTTCGACCTCGGTGTCCCAGGAACACATGAAGCGTGCACCGCCGTTGCCGATGAAGGTATAGAAGCGCCAGCCGCGGGCGCGCAGGGCTTCCAGTGCCGGTTCGGACATCTGCAGGAACACGCCGTTGGCCTCCACCGGGAACATCAGGCTGACGCCGGGAATGTCGGCGACCCGCTCGGCCAGCAGGCGTGCGCAGCGGTTGGCGTGGTCGGCGTGGCGCAGCCAGGCGCCGCCTTCCAGCAGGCCGACCCAGGGCGCGGAAAGAAAGCGCATCTTCGAAGCCAACTGGCCGGCCTGCTTGCAGCGATAGTCGAAGTCCTCGGCGAGCTGCTTGTTGAAGAACAGGATGGCCTCGCCGACCGCCATGCCGTTCTTGGTGCCGCCGAAGCAGAGCACGTCGACCCCGGCCTTCCAGGTCAGCTCGGCCGGCGAGCAGCCGAGGAAGGCGCAGGCGTTGGCGAAGCGCGCACCGTCCATGTGCAGGTTCAGCCCCAGCTCGCGGCAGGTGGCGCTGATGGCGCGGATCTCATCGGGGCGATAGACGCTGCCGACCTCGGTGGCCTGGGTCAGGGTGACCACCCGCGGTTTCGGGTAGTGGATGTCCTGGCGCTTGTTGGCGATCAGCCGCACCGCGTCCGGGGTCAGCTTGCCGTCCGGGCTGGGGGCGATCAGCAGCTTCGAGCCGTTGGAGAAGAATTCCGGCGCGCCGCATTCGTCGGTCTCGACGTGGGCGGTCTCCGAACAGATCACGCTGTGGTAGCTCTGGCACAGGGCGGAGAGGGCCAGGGAATTGGCCGCGGTGCCGTTGAAGGCGAAGAACACTTCGCAGTCGCTGTCGAACAGTGCGCGGAAGTGGTCGGCGGCGCGCGCCGTCCATTGGTCCTCGCCATAGGCGCGCTGGTGGCCCTGGTTGGCCTGGGCCATGGCGGCCCAGGCTTCCGGGCAGATGCCCGAATAGTTGTCGCTGGCGAACTGTTGGGTCTGATCGCTCATGTTGTCGAATTCCTTGCAAAGGCGGTCGCCCGGTCGGATCGTGACCGGGCGGATGCACTACTTTAGGTCGTTACGTCGCGTTCGTGCGGGATTTTTTACACAGTGGGAAGCGGGCGTACAAAAAACGCGCGCCCAGGCGCTCCTCGCGGCCTGCCTGGGCTGGCGCCGGGAGCGCACAGCTTATCCACAGTGCGATGCACAGCATCTGTGTGCAACTGGATTTCTATCTTATTGAAAATGCTCAAAAAATGTTCGACTCCCGGGAGCCGGCGCAGGGGCTGGGCCAGAGCCGGCCATGGACAGCTTATCCACAGGGCTGTCCACGCCCCTTGTGGGTAACGGGCCCGTGGCGGAACTCGGCGGGTGTTTGGCCGCTCACACGCTTTAGGCGTCCGCGCGGCGGAGGCCGATCAATCCCGCCATGAGGAGTTCCCCGATGCGCTATCTCCCAGTGATTGCCATGTTCGCGACCTTCGCCGGGGCTCTGCCCGCCAGCGCGGCCGAATGGCCCGCGAATTCCAAGAGCGAATTCGTCAACGGATGCGTGGCCAGTGCCAAGACCCAGCACAGCGAGCAGGCTGCCAAGGCCTATTGCGAGTGTTCCGCCGACAAGGTCAGCGCGCAGTTCAGCGAAGCCGACATGCAGGGCTTGCAGAAGGAATCCAGCATCACCCCGGAAATGCAAAAGCGACTGGTCGATGCGTCCAGCGGCTGCCTGTCGCTGTTGAACCAGTAACCCGCCGGCGGTCCCGCCCCGCCGCGCTTCTCCTGCCGGGGCGGGCGCCGCCCTGCCGCACGCCGCCCAGCGGCTGTCGCGGCAATCGCGCGTGTCGCAAACACGCATGTCGCAAACGCACTCTCCCAAGGCGTGCCCAGGCATCTGACCCACCGAGCCCAGCCCTACCATCGCATCCAAAGAGGCCCTCTCGCCTCGTCGACAGGATGGCGCGCCGCGCCGCTGCTGGGAGACCCGCGATGTTCAGCAAGCAAGACCAGATCCAGGGCTACGACGACGAACTGCTCGCCGCGATGAACGCCGAGGAGGCGCGCCAGGAGCACCACATCGAGCTGATCGCCTCGGAGAACTACACCAGCAAGCGCGTGATGCAGGCTCAGGGCAGCGGGCTGACCAACAAGTACGCCGAGGGCTATCCGGGCAAGCGCTACTACGGCGGCTGCGAGCACGTCGATGTGGTCGAGCAATTGGCCATCGATCGCGCCAAGGCACTGTTCGGCGCCGACTACGCCAACGTGCAGCCGCACTCCGGCTCCTCGGCCAACAGCGCCGTCTACCTGGCGCTGATCAATGCCGGCGACACCATCCTCGGCATGAGCCTGGCCCATGGCGGCCACCTGACCCACGGCGCCAAGGTGTCGTCCTCGGGCAAGCTGTACAACGCCGTGCAGTACGGCATCGATACCGCTACCGGGCTGATCGACTACGACGAGGTGGAGCGCCTGGCGCTGGAGCACAAGCCGAAGATGATCGTCGCCGGCTTCTCCGCCTATTCCAAGACGCTCGATTTCCCGCGCTTCCGCGCCATCGCTGACAAGGTCGGTGCGCTGCTGTTCGTCGACATGGCCCACGTCGCCGGGCTGGTCGCCGCCGGCCTGTATCCCAACCCGATCCCCTTCGCCGACGTGGTCACCACCACCACCCACAAGACCCTGCGCGGTCCGCGTGGCGGATTGATCCTGGCCAAGGCCAACCCCGACATCGAGAAGAAGCTCAACGCCGCAGTGTTCCCCGGCGCCCAGGGCGGCCCGCTGATGCACGTGATCGCCGCCAAGGCGGTGTGCTTCAAGGAAGCGCTGGAGCCGGGCTTCAAGGATTACCAGGCGCAGGTGATCAAGAACGCCCAGGCGATGGCCAAGGTGTTCATCGAGCGCGGCTACGACGTGGTCTCCGGCGGCACCGACAACCACCTGTTCCTGGTCAGCCTGATTCGCCAGGGCCTGACCGGCAAGGATGCCGACGCCGCCCTCGGCCGCGCCGGCATCACGGTGAACAAGAACGCCGTGCCCAACGACCCGCAGTCGCCGTTCGTCACCTCCGGCCTGCGCATCGGTACCCCGGCGGTGACCACCCGCGGCTTCAAGGAAGCCCAGTGCACGGCGCTGGCCGGCTGGATCTGCGACATCCTCGACCACCTCGGCGATGCCGATGTCGAGGCGCAGGTGGCCAGGCAGGCGGCCGGGCTCTGTGCGGATTACCCGGTGTATCGCTGAGCGTTCTTCCTTCTCCCTTTGGGAGAAGGTGCCCGAAGGGCGGATGAGGGAACACCTCGTTGAATTTGGCCTGGGGTTTCCCTCTCCCCTAGCCCCTCTCCCAAGGGGAGAGGGGAACAGATTTTAGGAGCATCCACATGCAACGTTATTCCGGCTTCGGCCTGTTCAAGCACTCGCTCAGCCACCACGAGAACTGGCAGCGCATGTGGCGCAACCCGACGCCCAAGCCGGTGTACGACGTGATCATCGTCGGCGGCGGCGGCCACGGGCTGGCCACCGCCTACTACCTGGCCAAGGAATTCGGCGTGAAGAACGTCGCCGTGGTGGAGAAGGGCTGGCTGGGCGGCGGCAACACCGCGCGCAACACCACCATCGTGCGCTCCAACTACCTGTGGGACGAGTCGGCGCACCTCTACGAGCACGCCATGAAGCTGTGGGAAGGCCTTTCCCAGGACCTCAACTACAACGTCATGTACTCGCCGCGGGGTGTCTACAACCTCTGCCACACCCTGCAGGACATGCGCGATGCCGAGCGTCGGGTCAGCGCGAACCGTCTCAACGGCATCGACGGCGAGCTGCTGAACGCCGAGCAGGTGGCCGCCGAGATTCCCTACCTGGATTGCAGCAAGCACACCCGCTATCCGGTGATGGGCGCGACCATCCAGCGCCGTGGCGGCGTCGCCCGGCATGACGCGGTGGCCTGGGGCTATGCCCGCGCCGCCGACGCCGCCGGCGTCGACCTGCTGCAACAAACTGAAGTGATTGGCTTTCGCAAGCAGGATGGCGCGGTGATCGGTGTCGAGACCAATCGCGGCTTCATCGGCGCCAAGCGCGTCGGCGTGGTCACCGCCGGCAACTCCGGACACATGGCCAAGCTCGCCGGCTTTCGCCTGCCGATCGAGTCGCATCCGTTGCAGGCGCTGGTGTCCGAGCCGATCAAGCCGATCATCGACAGCGTGATCATGTCCAACGCCGTGCACGGCTACATCAGCCAATCGGACAAGGGCGACCTGGTCATCGGCGCCGGCATCGACGGCTACAACGGCTACGGCCAGCGCGGCTCCTACGGCACCATCGAGCACACCCTGCAGGCCATCGTCGAGATGTTCCCGATCCTTTCGCGGGTGCGCATGAACCGGCAGTGGGGCGGCATCGTGGATACCAGCCCGGACGCCTGCCCGATCATCGCCAAGACACCGGTGCAGAACCTGTTCTTCAACTGCGGCTGGGGCACCGGCGGCTTCAAGGCCACCCCTGGCTCCGGCCACGTATTCGCCGCCAGCCTGGCCAAGGGCGAGATGCATCCACTGGCCAAGCCGTTCTCCATCGAGCGTTTCCATACGGGTGCATTGATCGACGAACACGGCGCCGCGGCGGTGGCGCACTGATCAGCCCCCTCTCCTGAGAGGATTGGGGTGAGGGGAACACAGGCTGTACCCCTCTCTCCCGGCCCCTCTCCCGAAGGGAGAGGGGAGACAGGATTGCCTCACTCGATCCGTCGAGCGGGTAGAAAAGATTCACCGGAGGTCCACCATGCTGCACATCTTCTGCCCCCACTGCGGGGAACTGCGCTCCGAAGAGGAATTCAACGCCGCCGGCCAGGCGCATATCCCGCGGCCGCTGGACCCGAATGCCTGCTCCGACGAGGAGTGGGGCGACTACCTGTTCTTCCGCGATAACCCGCGCGGCCTGCACCACGAGCTGTGGCTGCATGCGGCCGGCTGCCGCAAGTACTTCAACGCCACCCGCCACACCATCAGCTACGAGATTCTCGAGACCTACAAGATCGGCGAGCAGCCCAGCATCACCGCCGCTCCGGCCGTCGAGAAGAAATCCGCAGCGCAAGGAGTCACGGCATGAGCCAGGTCAACCGTCTGTCCCGTGGTGGCCGCATCGATCGCGGCCAGCCGCTGACCTTTACCTTCAACGGCCAGAGCTACCAGGGCTTCGCCGGTGACAGCCTGGCGTCGGCCCTGCTGGCCAATGGCGTGGATATCATCGGCCGCAGCTTCAAGTACTCGCGCCCGCGCGGCATCGTCGCTGCCGGCGCCGAAGAGCCGAATGCCGTGCTGCAGATCGGCTCCCGCGAAGCGACCCAGATCCCCAACGTGCGTGCCACCCAGCAGGCGCTGTATGGCGGCCTGGTGGCCAACAGCACCAACGGCTGGCCGAGCGTCGACAACGACCTGATGGGCATTCTCGGCAAGGTCGGCGGGAAAATGATGCCGCCCGGCTTCTACTACAAGACCTTCATGTACCCCTCGTCGCTGTGGATGACCTACGAGAAGTACATTCGCAAGGCCGCCGGCCTCGGCCGCGCGCCGCTGGAAAACGACCCGGATATCTACGACCACCTCAACCAGCATTGCGACGTACTGGTGATCGGCGCCGGCCCGGCCGGTCTGGCCGCCGCCCTGGCCGCCGGCCGCAGCGGCGCGCGGGTGATCCTCGCCGACGAACAGGAAGAGTTCGGCGGCAGCCTGCTGGATACCCGCGAGACCCTCGACGGCAAACCCGCCAGCGAGTGGGTGGCCAGCGTCATCGCCGAGCTGCAAACCTTGCCGGAAGTGACGCTGCTGCCGCGCGCCACGGTCAACGGCTACCACGACCACAACTTCCTCACCATCCACCAGCGCCTCACCGACCACCTCGGCGAGCGCGCCCCGCTCGGCGCCTTCGCCGCCCCGCAACCGCGCCAGCGCATGCACCGCGTGCGCGCCGGCCGGGTGGTGCTGGCCGCCGGCGCCCATGAGCGGCCGCTGGTGTATGCCAACAACGACGTGCCCGGCAACATGCTGGCCGGCGCCGTGTCCACCTACGTGCGCCGCTACGGCGTGGCGCCGGGCAAGAAGCTGGTGCTGGCCACCAACAACGACTACGCCTACCGCGTGGCACTGGATTGGCTGGACGCCGGCCTGAGCGTGGTCGCCATCGCCGATGCCCGCAGCAACCCGCGTGGCAGCTGGGTGGAAGACGTGCGTTCCCGTGGCGTGCGCATTCTCACCGGCAGCTCGGTGGTCGACGTGCGCGGCAGCAAGCGCGTCGAGGCCGCCCGCATCGCCGCCATCGACCCGCTGGCGATGAAGGTCACCAGCCCCGGCGAGTGGCTGGACTGCGACCTGGTCGCCAGCTCCGGCGGCTACAGCCCGGTGGTGCACCTGGCGTCGCACCTCGGCGGTCGCCCGGAATGGCGCGAAGAGCTGCTGGCCTTCGTGCCCGGCCCTGGCAACGGTTTGCAGAAACGCATCGACGCCGGTGCGGTGAACGGCGTGTTCAAGCTCGGCGACGTCATCGCCGACGGCTTCGAGGCGGGCGCCAAGGCCGCCGCGGAGACTGGCTTCAAGGCGGTGACCGGCGAGTTGCCGCGCGCCGAGAAGCGCGTCGAGGAGCCGGCCGTCGCGCTGTTCCAGGTCCCCCACGACAAGCCCACGGCGCGCGCGCCCAAGCAGTTCGTCGACCTGCAGAACGACGTCACCGCCGCCGGCATCGAGCTGGCCACCCGCGAGGGCTTCGAATCGGTCGAGCACGTCAAGCGCTACACCGCGCTGGGCTTTGGCACCGACCAGGGCAAGCTGGGCAACATCAACGGCCTGGCCATCGCCGCCCGTTCGCTGGGCATCAGCATTCCGGAAATGGGCACCACCATGTTCCGCCCGAACTACACCCCGGTGACTTTCGGCGCCGTCGCCGGTCGCCACTGCGGGGCGCTGTTCGAGCCCAAGCGCTACACCGCGATGCAGAGCTGGCACGTGGCCAATGGCGCCGAGTTCGAGGACGTCGGCCAGTGGAAGCGGCCCTGGTACTTCCCGAAGAATGGCGAGGACCTGCACGCCGCCGTGGCCCGCGAGTGCCTGGCGGTGCGCAACAGCGTGGGCATCCTCGATGCCTCGACCCTCGGCAAGATCGACATCCAGGGCCCGGACGCCCGTGAATTCCTCAACCGCGTCTACACCAACGCCTGGACCAAGCTGGACGTGGGCAAGGCGCGCTACGGCCTGATGTGCAAGGAAGACGGCATGGTCTTCGACGACGGCGTGACCGCCTGCCTGGCCGACAACCACTTCCTGATGACCACCACCACCGGCGGCGCCGCCCGCGTGCTGCAGTGGCTGGAGCTGTACCACCAGACCGAATGGCCGGAGCTGAAGGTGTACTTCACCTCGGTCACCGACCACTGGGCGACCATGACCCTGTCCGGCCCCAACAGCCGCAAGCTGCTGGCCAAGGTGACGGATATCGATCTCGATAAGGACGCCTTCCCGTTCATGAGCTGGAAGGAAGGCCTGGTCGGCGGCGTGCCGGCGCGGGTGTTCCGCATCTCCTTCACCGGCGAGCTGAGCTACGAGGTGAACGTGCAGGCCGACTACGCCCTGGGGGTGTGGGAGCAATTGATCGAGGCGGGCAAGGAATTCGACCTGACCCCCTACGGCACCGAGACCATGCACGTGCTGCGGGCCGAGAAGGGTTTCATCATCGTCGGCCAGGACACCGATGCCTCGGTGACCCCGGACGACCTCAACATGGGCTGGTGCGTCGGCCGGACCAAGCCGTTCTCCTGGATCGGCTGGCGCGGCATGAACCGCGAGGACTGCCTGCGCGAAGATCGCAAGCAACTGGTCGGCCTCAAGCCGGTCGACCCGCGCAAAGTCCTGCCGGAAGGCGCGCAGCTGGTGTTCGATCCCAAGCAGAGCATCCCGATGAATATGGTCGGCCACGTCACCTCCAGCTACATGAGCGCGGCCATGGGCCACAGCTTCGCCATGGCGGTGGTCAAGGGCGGCCTCAAACGCATGGGCGAGCGGGTGTTCGCTCCCCTGGCCGACGGCAGTGTGATCGAGGCGGAGATCGTCTCCTCGGTGTTCTACGACCCGAAAGGCGAGCGGCAGAACGTCTGACCCCGGCCCAGGACCCGCGCGGCCTCAAGCAGGCCGCCGCGGCGCTCGACGAAACAGCATGAGAGAAAGCCCATGACCGCAGTGAACGTCTACAAGCAACGCCCGGACACCCTCGAAGGGCAATCGCCGCTGCACCATGCCGGCCTGCCCGAGCTGGTGGGCAAGGGCGCGGCCAATGCCGGCATCCGCCTGCGCGAGAAGAAACTGCTCGGCCACCTGACCCTGCGCGGCGACGCCAGGGACCCGGCCTTCGCCGGCGGCGTGCACAAGGCCCTCGGCCTGGAACTGCCTGCCGCGCTGTGCCTGGTGGCCGACGGCAACACCTCGTTGCAGTGGATGGGGCCGGACGAGTGGCTGCTGATCGTGCCGCGTGGCGAGGAGTTCGCCACCGAGCGGCGCCTGCGCGAAGCGCTCGGCAGCGAGCTGCACTATTCGGTCGTCAATGTCAGCGGCGGCCAGACCTTGCTGGAACTCTCCGGCGAGAAGGTGCGCGAGGTGCTGATGAAGTCCACCTCCTATGACGTCCATCCGAACAACTTCCCGGTGGGCAAGGCGGTGGGCAGCAACTTCGCCAAGACCCAACTGGTGATCCGCCATACCGGCGAGCACACCTGGGAACTGCTGGTGCGGCGTAGCTTCGCCGACTACATCTGGCTGTGGCTGCAGGACGCCTGCGCCGAGTTCGGCCTGGCGATCGAAGCCTGACGCCCCCCGCGAGGCAAGGGAAGAAAGCGGTAGGGTGGACGACGTTTTTTTCGTCCACCGGAGGGCGCCAAAGGTGGATGGGTAAAGCGTCATCCACCCTACGGCCCGAAGACACACGCGAGCAGCTCCCTCTCCCTTCGGGAGAGGGTTGGGGTGAGGGAAAGAGCGAGCCACGTTGAGCCGGCGCCCCTCTCCACCTGCCCTTCTCTCAAGGGGGAGGGGAAACATCATCGGAGTCTGTTATGAGCCGCACCCCCGACACCTGGATCCTCACCGCCCACAGCCCGAGCCTGCTCGGCACCGTGGATGTGGTGACGCGCTACCTGTTTGAGCAGGGCTGCTATGTCACCGAGCACCACAGCTTCGACGACCGCCTGGCCAGCCGCTTCTTCATCCGTGTCGAGTTCCGCCAGCCGGACGGTTTCGACGAGGCCAGCTTTCGCGCCGGCCTGGCCGAACGCGTCGAGCCGTTCGGCATGCACACCGAGCTGACCCCGCCGGGCTATCGGGCCAAGGTGGTGATCATGGTCTCCAAGGCCGACCACTGCCTGAACGACCTGCTCTACCGCCAGCGCATCGGCCAGTTGCCGATGGAGATCACTGCCGTGGTTTCCAACCATCCGGACCTGGAGCCCCTGGCGCGCTGGCACGGCATTCCCTACCACCACTTCCCGCTCGACCCGCAGGACAAACCGGCGCAGGAGCGTCGCGTCATGCAGGTGGTGGAAGACACCGGCGCCGAGCTGGTAATTCTCGCCCGCTACATGCAGGTGCTATCGCCCGAGCTGTGCGAAAAGCTCGATGGCCGGGCGATCAATATCCACCACTCGCTGCTGCCCGGCTTCAAGGGCGCCAAGCCATACCACCAGGCGTACCAGAAGGGCGTCAAGCTGGTCGGCGCCACCGCCCACTTCATCAACAACCACCTCGACGAGGGCCCGATCATCGCCCAGGGCGTCGAGCCGGTGGACCATGCCCATTACCCGGAAGACCTGATCGCCAAGGGCCGCGATATCGAATGCCTGACCCTGGCCAAGGCGGTCGGCTACTTCCTCGAACGCCGGGTATTCCTCCACGCCAGCCGTACCGTGGTGTTGTAGGGGCGAATTTATTCGCCCAACGTGGCCGAGCAAGGCGAATGAATTCGCCCCTACAGAAGCAGCAACGATAGCTCGCTCCCACCGGGAGAGACGCTGGGGGAGACGGGAGCTCCGGACATGGAGCCTGGTGGAATCCACCTCTCCGCAAAGCGCGATTCACCTTTGGCGCCGCCTTGGCGCTTCGCAACGAAGCCGACAGCAGTTCCCGAAACGGGGCGCCTGCCCCTCCGTTACAACAACAATGGAGAACAACGCATGTCTGGTAATCGTGGAGTCGTTTATCTCGGCGCGGGCAAGGTCGAGGTGCAGAAGATCGACTATCCGAAAATGCAGGACCCGCGCGGTCGCAAGATCGAACACGGGGTCATCCTCAAGGTGGTTTCCACCAATATCTGCGGGTCCGACCAGCACATGGTGCGCGGCCGCACCACCGCCCAGGTCGGTCTGGTGCTCGGCCACGAGATCACCGGCGAGGTGGTGGAAAAGGGCAGCGACGTCGAGAACCTGAAGATCGGCGACCTGGTGTCGGTGCCCTTCAACGTTGCCTGCGGCCGCTGCCGCAGTTGCAAGGAAATGCACACCGGCGTCTGCCTCACCGTCAACCCGGCCCGCGCCGGCGGTGCCTACGGCTACGTCGACATGGGCGACTGGACCGGCGGCCAGGCCGAGTACGTGCTGGTGCCCTATGCCGACTTCAACCTGCTGAAACTGCCGGAGCGGGATAGGGCGATGGAGAAGATCCGCGACCTGACCTGCCTGTCGGACATCCTGCCCACCGGCTACCACGGTGCGGTCACCGCCGGCGTCGGCCCCGGCAGCACCGTCTACGTGGCCGGCGCCGGCCCGGTTGGCCTGGCTGCCGCCGCGTCCGCCCGCCTGCTCGGCGCCGCGGTGGTGATCGTCGGCGACGTCAACCCGGTGCGCCTGGCCCATGCCAAGGCGGTGGGCTTCGAGATCGCCGACCTCTCCCAGGACACCCCGCTGCACGAGCAGATCGCCAACCTGCTGGGCGAGCCAGAAGTGGACTGCGCGGTTGACGCGGTGGGCTTCGAGGCGCGCGGCCACGGCCACCAGGGCGCCCAGCACGAAGCGCCGGCCACCGTGCTGAACTCGCTGATGCAGGTCACCCGCGTGGCCGGCAAGATCGGCATTCCCGGTCTCTACGTCACCGAAGACCCGGGCGCGGTGGACGCGGCGGCGAAGATCGGCAGCCTGAGCATTCGCTTCGGCCTCGGCTGGGCCAAGTCCCACAGCTTCCACACCGGCCAGACCCCGGTAATGAAGTACAACCGCCAGTTGATGCAGGCGATCATGTGGGACCGCATCAACATCGCCGAAGTGGTGGGCGTGCAGGTGATCAGCCTGGACGACGCGCCCAAGGGCTACGGCGAGTTCGATGCCGGGGTGCCGAAGAAATTCGTCATCGACCCGCACAAGTCGTTCAGCGCGGCCTAAAAGCAGCAGACGGGTAGGTCGGGTTAGCGGCGCAATCTACAAGCTGGCAGGCAACCAGCAGGTTGAGCGCCGCGTAACCCGACGCCGCGGCGCTCCAGCCGGCGCGCAATGGTGGGTTACGGCACGCCTCTGCCCCGGTGTCGCTGTTACTCCGTGCCCATGCGTGCCTAACCCACCCTACATTCCCGGCGGGTGCCGGCAGACATCTGTAGGGGCGAATTTATTCGCCAGACGCAGCCCCGTCAGGCGAATAAATTTGCCCCTACAACCCACCGCCGTCTTCGATTCCGCGCGCAGCCGAGGGCCTGGCGGGTTGCACCTGCCCTACGTTTCGCTGCGCAGTTGCGCGATGCGCGCGTCCTTCTCTTCCCATAGCTTCGACACCCAGCCCTGCACGAACTGGCGGAATTCCGGGTCGTTCTCGTAGTCCCCGCTCCACAGCGCCGGGTCCAGCGGGCGGGTACGGATGTCGACGATGACTCTGGCCACCCGCCCGCAGGCCAGATCCCAGAAGCCGGGCATGCGGCCCTGCGGATAGACCAGGGTGACGTCGAGGATCGCATCGAGCTGTTCGCCCAGCGCCGCCAGCACGAAGGCCACGCCGCCGGCCTTGGGCTTGAGCAGGTGCTGGTAGGGCGAGCTTTGCTGGGCCTGCTTGGCCGGGGTGAAGCGGGTGCCTTCGAGGTAGTTGACGATGGTCACCGGCAGGCGCTTGAACTTCTCGCAGGCGCGCTTGGTGATCTCCAGGTCCTGGCCCTTGAGCTGCGGGTGCTTCTCCAGGAAGGCCTTGGAGTAGCGCTTCATGAACGGGTAGTCCAGCGCCCAGAAGGCCAGGCCGAGGAACGGCACCCAGATCAACTCCTTCTTCAGGAAGAACTTGAAGTAGGGCGTCTTGCGGTTGAATGCCTGGATCAGCGCGGGAATATCCACCCAGGACTGGTGGTTGCTGATCACCAGGTAGGAAGTGTCCTGGCGCAGCTCTGCGCCGCCGCGAATATCCCAGACCGTCGGGGTCAGGGTGGCGAAGATCAGCTTGTCGATCTCCGCCCAGGTCTCGGCGATCCACATCACCCCGCGCGAGCAGAGATCGCGCAGGCGTTCGCCGGGCAGGATCAGTTTGAACAGGGCGATCAGCAGCATCGGGCCGATCAGCACCAGGGTATTGAGCAGAAGCAGCAGAATGACCAACAGGCCAGTGAGCGGACGGCGCATGGCAACTCCTGTTAAGCGCGGGCGCGGCCATCATAAGCAGAGCGGCGCCCGCGGACCAAGCCGTAGCGCGTCGGGAATATTGCATGGGTGGCGCTTTGATATCGCAGCGGATCGCCTATTCTTTTCCTGCTATCTATCGCAACCGTGGGCTGTGCCGTGCTCAAACGCATTACCGTCAGCGAGCTCTGTCTGGGCATGTACATCCAGGAATTCTGCGGGTCCTGGATGGAACACCCGTTCTGGAAGACCAGCTTCCTGCTCAACAGCGACAAAGACCTGCGGCGCATCCTCGATAGCGGCATTCGCGAGCTGTGGATCGATACCGCCAAGGGCCTGGATGTCAGCGGCGGCGAGAGCGAGGAACAGGTCGAGCAGCAGACCGAGGCGCGCCTGCTGGCCGCGCAGGTCGCCCCCGTGGTGCCGCGGCAGGTGAGCCTGGACGAGGAGCTGGAGCGCGCGCAGAAGGTCTGCGCGCGTTCCAAGGCGGCGGTGGTGGCGATGTTCCAGGACGCGCGCATGGGCCAGGTGGTGGACACCGGCCAGGTCGGCGAGCTGGTGGAGGAGATCGCCGGCTCCTTGCTGCGCCACCCCAACGCACTGATCAGCCTGGCCCGGCTGAAGAATTCCGACGAATACACCTACATGCACTCGGTGGCGGTCTGCGCGCTGATGATCGCCCTGGCGCGCCAGCTCGACCTCGACGAGGACGACGTGCGCGACGCCGGCATCGCCGGCCTGCTGCACGATGTCGGCAAGATGCTGATGCCGCCGGAGGTGTTGAACAAGCCGGGCAAGCTCACCGACGCCGAGTTCGCCACCATGCGCGACCATCCCCTCGCCGGGGCGCGCATCCTGCAGGCGGGCCGGCAGGTCAGCGCGCGGGTGCTGGACGTGTGCCTGCACCACCACGAGAAGGTCGACGGCAGCGGCTATCCCCATCGCCTGGCGGGCGAGCAGATCAGCCTGTTCGCCCGGATGGGCGCGGTGTGCGACGTGTACGACGCGATCACCTCGGACCGCCCGTACAAGAAGGGCTGGGACCCCGCCGAGTCGATTCGCAAGATGGCCGAGTGGAGCGGGCATTTCGACGATCATGTGTTCCAGGCCTTCGTCAAATCCGTTGGTATCTATCCGGTCGGCTCGCTGGTACGGCTGTCCAGTGGGCGCCTGGGCGTGGTGCTGGAGCAGCATGGGCAGTCGCTGCTGACGCCACGGGTCAAGGTGTTCTTCTCCACCCGCAGCGGCACGCCGATCGCCCAGGAGATCGTCGACCTTGCCAGGCACAACGGCCAGGAGCGCATCGTCGGCCGCGAGCGCCCGAGCGACTGGGGCTTTCGCAACCTCGACGAACTCTGGAGCGGACTGGAGCCCGGCAAGGGCTCCCACTTCGACCGATAGGTCACTTCGATCTCAAGTTCGTCGCCGGGCGGCCGAAGTTATCGATGATCTAGACTGATATCGGTTCGCCAAGCCTGCTGCAGGGTTGGTCCGGCTCTTGCTTGATGCCATTGTTTTGCGCCCGCTTGGGCGTCCCAGGGGATTGTCGAGGTGTCTTTATGACCGGAGTTCTCAAGCCGGGCGTGCGGCTGCTGGAGCGTTTCAGCTACGCGCGCAAGTTTCAGTTGGTGTTCCTGCTGTTCGTACTGCCGCTGGGCTATGCGCTGTGGATCATCACCAGTACCTACCTGGACCGGCTGGAGACCGTCGACCGCGAACTCGGCGGCATGCGCGTCGTGCAGGCGCTGGGTGGTGTGCAGCAGGAGCTGCTGGCGCAGCAGATGTTGCTGTCGCGCTGGAAGGGCACCGAGAAGGAGGCCCAGGCGCTGCTGGAGAAACGCGGCGGCGAACTGGACCAGGCCTTGCAACGGGCTGCCGACAGCCTCGAAGTCGAGGAAATGAACGAACACTCGCAACAGCAGTTCGCCGCTTTGCAGGCCATGCGTGCGCAGGTCAGCGTCGCCCAGGTGGGCTCGCAGGCGCTACCGGACGCGCTCGAACGTTACCAAAAGGTACTGCTGCAGTTGCTCGCGCTGCGCGAGCAGGTGGCCACCGACAGCGGCCTGATCCTCGATCCCTGGCTCGACAGCTACCTGATGATGGAGCTGCTCACCGATACCCTGCCGCATCAGTTCGAGCAGCTCGGCGCCTTCGCCGCCAACGGCCATGGCGCGGTGCTCTCGCAGCATTTCACTTTGCAGAGCCGAGTGCTGATCCGTGACCTGCGCCGCTCGCTGGACGAGTCCCGCGCCAACCTGCTGAAGGTGCAGACCACCCTGGGCAAGGAGGCGCCGCGTGTCGCCGCGCAGTTGCAGCAGCCGAGCGCCAAGGCGATGAAGAGCCTTGACGAATTCCTGGCGCGCATCGACCGCGACATGTTCGAAGCCAACCCGATGACCCTGACCACCGACGACTTCGTCAAGGCGGTGGCCAAAGTCGAGGAGGACCTGCGCGGCTTCGAGCAGGCGCTGCATGCCGAGTTCGCCCGCCGTCTCGGCGTCTATCGCAGCCAGGCACTGGCCAACATGCTCGAAGTGATTGGCGCCTTCAGCCTGCTGACCCTGCTGGCGCTGTATGTGCTGTTCTGCCTGAACTTCGCCATCCGGCGCAGCACCGCCAGCATCACCGCGGTAGCCGAAGGGCTGCGCGCCGGCGACCTGCGGGTGCAGGCCGAAGCCCACGGACAGGACGAAATGGCCGCCATCGGCGAGGCGTTGAATGCCGCCGTCGAGCAACTGCGCGACTCCCTGCAAGGGGTCAGCCAGGAGACCCAGCAACTCGGCGATACGGTGCTGGTGCTCAATGGCCAGGCCCAGGACGCCCTGCTGGAGGTGGAGCAGCAGCAGGGTCAGGTCAGCCAGATCGCCACCGCCGCCACCGAAATGGCCGCCACTGCGCAGAGCGTGGCGGAAAGCTGCGAAGAGGCGGCCAGCGAGGCCGGGCAGACCCGCGAGATCGCCATGCAGAGCAACCAGCGCAGCGCCCGCACCAGCGCCAGCATGCGTGAACTGAGCGCGCGCCTGGGCGACACCGCCTCTACCCTGCAGCACCTGCGCGAACAGACCCAGCAGATCAACCGCATCGTCGAGGTGATCAAGGGCATTGCCGAGCAGACCAACCTGCTCGCCCTCAACGCCGCCATCGAGGCTGCCCGCGCCGGCGAGCAGGGCCGCGGTTTCGCGGTGGTCGCCGACGAGGTGCGCAGCCTGTCGCAGCGCACCCAGGAATCGACCAAGGAAATCGCCCAGACCGTCGGCGACCTGCAAGCGGTGGTCGGCCAGGCGGTGGAGCTGATGGAAAGCGCGTTCCGCCAGGCCGAAGGCGATGTCGGCAGCGTGCTGGCGATGGGCGAGGACCTGGCCGGCATCGCCGAGTCGGTGCAGCGGGTCAGCGACCGCCTGGCGCAGATCGCCACCGCCGCAGAACAACAGGCCGCCACCGCCGACGAGGTGAGCGGCAACATCCAGCAGGTCGAGCAGGCCGCCAGCCACTTGCTCGAAGGCGCCCAGGCGGTCAATGCCGCCGCCGAGCAACTGCGCCGCGGCAGCCAGGTGCTGGAGCAGAACACCGGGCGTTTCCAGTTGGGATAGCGTTGATCCAAGAAGCCTCGCCAGGCGAATGAGTTCGCCTCTACACCAAGTGCTGTGGGGGCGAGTTTTTGATTCATCGCATTTGCTTGGGGAAGACAAGCGTGACACCGGACTGGCAAGTTTGTCTGGTGTGATTGCCGGGTCATTGGGTGGCATGGCTGCTTGCCGAGTTTCACTGATGCCTCTGGTTGCGCCTCCCGGCGCCTCACTTTTCTTTGTTTGCGCAAAGAAAAGTAAGCAAAAGAAAGCGCACCCCGGCATCCGGGTCTCGCTTCGCTCGACTCCCCTCCTTCCGGCACTGCTCCGGGGGCCGGCGTACAAGGGCCATCCTTGGCCCAATACGCCTCTCGCGACATCCATGTCGCTCGTCCCCCTACGCAGTACCTCCACTCGGCCTCCTGACGGGGACTTGTCCGCGCCTGGCAGTCCTGCGGCAAAAGCTAAAAAAAGCCAGCTCAAGTCTGTTTGCTCGTACACAAGTGGCTGGGCCGGGACTCGGGTCCCCTCAGGAGGCCGAGCGGAATCGTCGTGTAAGGGGCCGGCCGGGTAGGCTGAGCGACATGGATGTCGCGAGAGCTGCGATGGTTGGGGCCGCCTAGGCCGGACCCCTGGAGCGACGATGTAGCGAGGGAACCCCGGCGCAGCCGGGGCCGGATGCGGGGTGTGCTTTCTCTTTGGTTACTTTCTCTTTGCACCGGGCGGCGATCCGCTGTCGTGGTCAAGTTTTAGTGGACACCCGAATAGGGGATTTCAGGCGGTTGCCTTCTCGTACTCGACTGGAGGCTGG